>CAYPQJ010000082.1:0-17157 GCA_964412835.1 uncultured Desulfobacteraceae bacterium
GGTGAGCGAAGCGCTCATGGCCATGGACAAATTGATTCTGGCAAAAAAGGTCCATTTCATCATCGGCGGGCCGGTTCGCTCCGAAGCGGCATTGGCGGCCATGAGCCTGTTGAGTAAACATAAGGTCGTCTCCATCCTCACCACCGGCGCTCTGAGCCCCAAATATCATGCCATGGTGGAGAAGCAATACGACAAATTCAAATATTGTTTTCGAATCCACGGCGAAGCTAAATGGCTGGTCAAGGAAATTCTCACCTGTTTAATGGAAATCAAGGAAAAATACGGCTATGATCGACTTTTTATCATGGTTCAGGATGTGGCTCACGCCCGTGCAGCGGGAAAAATCCTGGGCAAGGTGGCCAAAAAGAAAGGATGGGATGTTACGGGAATGGAGATCTACCCCACCGGCACCAGCGACTTTTCCATGGGCCTCATCAAAGCCAAGAAGACCAAAAGCGAGGTAATTTCCATCTGGATGGATATGCCGGAAAGCTCCATTTTGCTGAAACAGTGGTATGACATGAAAATTCCCGCCCTCCCCTTCGGAAGCACCCTGGCCGCGGCCGAACAGCCGGGCTTCTGGGAGGCCACCAAGGGAAAGGGTGAGTATTGTCTGGCCAACGTAGTAAACGCCGGCAATGCACCCAGCACTGCCACTCCCTGGACCATGAAGTTCTACAACGCCTACAAGAAGCGTTGGGATATCGAACCCGAAGGCCTGGGAACCTCCAGCAGCTATATGGCGGTTTACGTGCTGAAAGACGCCATTGAAAGGGCCGGTTCCCTGGATTCCGACAAAGTGGTGGCAGCCCTTGAAAAAACCGACATCATGGGCGTCTACGGCAGGCTCCGTTTTTCACCCAAGGGGCACCAAGTCATCCCTTCCTTTGATCCCAAAGAGGGCGCCGTGGGAAGCATCTTCCAGTGGCAGGACGGCAAACGGGTGGTGGTCTTCCCCAAATCCATCGCCACGGGACAAATCCAACTGCCGCCTTGGATGAAATCCAAAAAATAACCCCTTTTCATAACCCCTTTTTGCCGGAACAGGCATTACCGGCAGAAAGGGAACATCCTTCAAAGACATTGCCGCTCTGGGCCCTGCGGGGCCCGTTATCCTGCAAACATCATTTCGGAAACAGGTTATGGATATTCTGATTTACGGCACCATCAACAGCATCATGCTGGCACTCATGGCGCTGGGGTTCGCCCTGGTCTATGGAACCAGCCGCATTCCCAATTTTGCCCACGGCGCTATTTATGTTGTATGCGGATTTGTAACCTGGGCATTTGTTCGGGGACTGGGTCTCAATTATTTCGTGGGCATCCTATTGGCCCTGGCGTTGACGGGGCTCCTGGGCGCGCTCATGTACCGCTTTGTGCTGGTCCGGGTACGCGGCATGAACATCTCCGAGATCATCGCTTCCTACGCCATCGGGCTCGCCCTTCTGGAAGGGCTCAGGTGGGGCGGTTTCAAGGGAACCACCTACACCCTTCCCGTATTCATCGAGGGGAGCATCACCATCGGCGAAATTCCCGTTGATTATCAGCGAATTCTGGTGGTGGTCATCGGGATTCTACTGGTGGCGTTTCTCTGGGTCTTCACCCACTACACCCGTATCGGCCTTGCCCTTCGGGGCATGGCCCAGGATGAACGGGCGGCCCTCATGCTGGGGATCGACTCCGACACCATGGCGCTGGTGGCCATGGCCCTGGGGTCCATGCTGGCGGGACTGGCGGCCATACTGATTTTGCCCCTGGGCAACATCGTGGTGGAAAAAGGGTATGATGTCCTCATTCAAGCCATCGCCGTATGTATTGTGGGAGGGCTGGGGAGCTGGATGGGGGCCGTTCTGGCGGCGTTTCTCATCGGTTTTGCCCAGATTTTGACCACCGTCTATCTGGGAAGCCATTTTCAGATGGTGGTGGCCCTGCTGGCCATTATTATTACGCTGATCCTGAAACCGTCGGGGCTCTTTGGACAGCAAAAAGAACTGGAAGAGAGGGTATAGGCGTGAATACCGAACAACAACGAAAGGAGCGCCTGGACCGGGGCATCAAGGTTCGTTCCGATGGCCTCTATGCGCTCATGGGGTGGCAGGAGTTAACGTATCTGACGTTGCCCAGGCTGGTCTTGATTCTGGGATTTCTGGCATTGCCTCTGGTCATGCCCAGCATGTACTGGAACCGCGTGATCACCATCGTGTGCATCTATGCCCTGCTGGCCCTGAGCTTCGATTTCCTCGCCCACTTTGTGGGGCTTGTGTCCCTTGGGGGGGCTTTTTTCATCGGTGTGGGCGGGTATCTGTCCGCCATATTCAATACCTCTTTCGGCATCCCACCGATGCTTTCCATCCCAATGGCAGCGCTCTCGGGTGCCATCGTCTGCACCGTTTTGCTGCTCCCCTGTCTGCCCCTTCGGGGCGTCTATTTTGCTATTGTCACCCTCATGTATCCCCTGGCCCTGGCCCGGGTCATTGAAGCGACCGACATCCTGGGCGGCACGGACGGCATCCTGGGGATCGACAGTTTCCCAAACGAATGGGTGGAGCAGTATTCCGTCATTCTTCTGGTGCTCCTCTTTTTGTTCGCCATAAGACGGCTGGTCAACACGGATGTGGGGCTGGTAATTCGGGCTGTGAAAGATAATGACCAGGCGGTGCGCGCCTCCGGAATGAGTGTCAATTTTTATAAAGCGGGCGCGGTGTTCATCGGCTCGGCCATGGGGTGTATGGGTGGCGCCTGTCTGGTGCACGTCTACATGTGGGGCGGCATTTCCCTCTTCGCTCTCGATTTCTCCATCCTTCCCATCGCCGCGACGGTCATCGGCGGCAGCGGCACCCTGGTGGGACCGGTTCTGGGCTGTCTGATTCTCGTCCCCATATCGGAACTGCTCAGGGATTTCGGCACCCTTCGCATCGTATTCTATTCCATTTTGCTGGTCTGTTTTGTGGTGTTTCGGAGTGAAGGCCTCATGGTGTACGGAGAAAGAAAATATCATCAGTTTGAAAGGTGGGTCAAAGTATGAGCGATCAACCGATTCTGGAAGTCAAAGACTTGACCAAGGCCTTTGGCGGCATTCTGGCCTTGAACCGGGTCAATTTCCATTTGAACGAAGGCGAAATTCTGGGAATTATCGGCCCCAACGGTTCCGGCAAGACCACCATCGTCAACTGCATCACAGGCTTCATCAGGGCCACATCAGGCCAAATCTTTTTCAGGGGCAAAAACATCACCGGAAAGGCAGCCCATAAAATCGCCGATATGGGGGTCACCCGCACCTTTCAAATCATGCGGCCCTATTTCAGTTTGCCGGCCTACAAAAACCTGGTGATCCCTCTTTTCTCACCCCGGGCCAAGCGGACCGGGGGGTGGCGGGGCGGTGGAAAGTTGGGGGACCGAAACACGGTGGGCATCGATATCCTGGAAGAGATCGGATTCGAGCGGGATTCGCGGGTTCCCTACAAGAAGGCCTCCTCACTCCCCACCGGTTACCTCAAGCGGCTGGAACTGGCCCGATGCCTGGCCCTGAAACCGGACATCATTTTATGTGACGAGGTGTTTTCGGGGTTGAGCATGAGTGAAATCGCCAGCATGGTGCCTCTCATCGAGCGACTGCAAATGGATGGTGTTACCCTGATCATGATTGAACATCGTTTGCGGGAGCTTTTTCGCGTGGCGGATCGCATCATGGTCCTCAATTTTGGAGAAAAACTGACCGAAGGCACTTCCGATGAAGTCATGGCCAATGAGAAAGTGAAAGAAGCTTATTTTGGTTCCGAAGAGGTCGAGGAGGTCATGAGCTATGCTTGAGGCAAGCGGCTTGATGGTATTTTACGAAAATGTGCTCGCGCTCAACAATGTGGCGGTGAAGTGCGACGCCCATCAGATTGTGGGCGTCTTCGGCGCCAACAGTGCCGGGAAATCAACCCTCATGTACACCCTTTCAGGCATCATGGAAGATATTCGAAAAAAAGAAGCCATGGCCGGTGCGGAACGTATCACCATCATGGGGGAAATTCAGTTTCTGGGAAAGGACATCATGGGGCTCAAGCCGAGCCTCCGCGCCAGGCAAGGCATTGTGCTCTGCCCCGAGAGACGTCGGATTTTCAGCGAAAGCAGTGTTATTGAAAACCTGCGCATCGGCGGATATCTGGCCAGCACTTCCCAGGCCAGGGAAACCATGGAATATGTGTTTGAAATTTTCCCGGCCTTGGTAAAACTGAAAAAACGCACCGGGGGATTCTTAAGCGGTGGCGAGCAGCAGATGCTGGCCATTGGGCGGGCTCTCATGGCACAACCCAAGCTGCTGCTGCTGGATGAACCGCTCCTGGGCCTGAGTCCCCTCATGCAGGCCATTTTGATACGCGGCACCAAGGTCATTCGGGATGAACGCAATATTTCCATTATGGTGACGGAGCAGTACGCCAGACCCGTTCTCCCAATCGTGGATTACGCGTTTATCCTGGAAAACGGGGCCGCCGTCATGGAGGGAACCCGGGAAGAACTGCTGAGCAACCCGGATATTCGCTCGGCCTACTTTGGGGTTTAAGGGTCTCAAAATCTATTCTCAACACCCGTTAATGGAGTTTTTCAGCCCATGAAGATCGACGAACAGGCACTGGCAAAGGAATTGACATTTACGCGATTTGATCGCATGTGTGAAACCTACCCCAACCGCACGGCGGTGGTTTATCTGGGAGAGAGGTTTACCTATGCCCGTTTGCAGGACTTGAGCATGCGGTTTGCGGGGGCCCTGACGGAGTTGGGCGTCAAAAAAGGCGACCGTGTCATGGTGTATCTGTCCAACTGCGTTCAATGGTTGGTGGCTTTTTTGGGCATTCAAAAAGCGGGTGCCGTGCTGGTTCCCGTCTCTCCTATTTACACCTCCTATGAATTGGAATATATGCTCAAGGATTCCGGCGCTGAAACCGTCATCTGTCTGGATACCAATTTCTCCTATGTCAAGGAGGTGGCGGACAAAACCGGGCTTAAAAGCATTATCGTCACCAATCTGGCGGATCTCCTTCCCCTTTGGAAACGCTCTCTCGGCATGTTGTTCGACAAGGTCCCCAACGGAAAGGTGGACAAGGACGTCCGGGTCCATTCTTTCAGGTCCCTTCTGAAGCGAAAGCCCCTTAGAACGCCGGTTTCCCTGGATCCCTGGAAAGACCTTTCATACATCCTTTACACGGGGGGGACCACCGGTTTTCCCAAAGGCGTTCCCGGAAACCATATCGGCATGACCTCATATGTGAACGACGTCACCGACGATGTGGCCCATGGCCACCTCAAGGAAGGGGAGGATGTTTACATTGCCGTCAATCCCCTTTTTCACATCATGGCCCTGGGACTTTGCATGGCCGTCGGACTGAACAAAGGAAATGCCGTTTTGCTCATGCCGATCCCCCAGGTGGACGCCATCATGAGCACCATTGAGCGGTTCAGCGCCCGGTGGTTTCTGGGGGTCCCGGCCCTGTATCGCATGATACTGGAAAACGACCGCCTGGAATCTTATGACCTCAGCACCCTATCTTATTGTTACTGCGGCGGAGACGTCCTGCCGGCGGAAGTCTTTCATCGCTGGAAAGAACGCTTCGGCGTGCCCATCTATCAGGTCTATGGATCCACCGAGGCGGGACACGTCACCTACAGCCGCATTGAGAAAAACCCAAAACCGAATACCATCGGATTGCCCCTTAGAAGCCGCACCTGTATTGTGGTAGACCCTGACACGCTGGAACCGGTGGTGCCCGGCGAAACCGGTGAACTGCTGGTGACCTCCCCCTACAGCTTGAAGGAATACTGGAACAAACCCGATGAAACCAAACGATCCTACATTGAGATGGACGACCGCATCTTTTATCGCATGGGAGATTTCGTGAGCGAAGACGAAGACGGACAATTTGTATATATGGAAAGGTCCGCCGATGTCATCAAGCACAAAGGGTACCGGGTTTCCGCTTCCGAGGTGGAAGCGGTACTGCAGAATCACCCGACGGTCATCGGGGCGTGCGTGGTGGGGATTCCCGATGAAAAGGTCGGGGAGCGCATCAAGGCCATTGTGGTCCTGAAGGAAGACGCCAAAGGCGTCGGGGGAACGGATCTCATGAAATGGTGCCGGGAGCGGCTCGCCTCCTACAAGCTTCCCGGGTATATTGAATTCCGGGACATGCTCCCCAAAAGCAAGGTGGGCAAATTGCTGCGGCGGGAAGTACGGGATGAGGAGAGAAGGCGTATAACCAAATCCGGAAAGAAAGCCTGAGAAACGGATAATCACCAGGGGACGAGGAGACGGCAGAATGTCTGAAGGCATACTCAACAACAAACGGATACTGGCCGTAGACGATGAACCGGATGTTCTGGAAACACTTCAGGAGCAACTGGAGGATTTCGACGGTCTTATCTTTGACACGGCGCAGGATTATGAAACAGGGTATCACCTGCTCAGAAGCTGGACCTACGATGTGGTCATTTTGGACATCATGGGGGTCAGGGGCTTTGATCTGTTGAATGCCGCAACTGCACTGGGGTACCCCGCTGTTATGCTCACAGCCCATGCCATGACCCGGGAATCCCTCAAAAAATCCATTGAACTGGGGGCCAGGGCCTTTATTCCCAAAGAAAAGATGTTTGAAATTACGCAATTTCTGGAGGATGTCCTGACGCTCAACCACCATCACGGATGGCTGAAAGTCTTTGATCGCCTGGGCGGATTTTTCAAAAAGGCGTTCGGTTCCGACTGGCAAAAAAGCGAAAAGGCGTTCTGGGACAGCGTCCTTTCGGGAAAAGACATGCCCCAACCCGCTATTTTGAAAAAGTAGTTGTGCAAGTTACGTTTAAGCGCATAACATGAAATAAAACCAAAGATCAAAAGCCATTAGAGGCTTTCCCTAAAAAGGAGAAAAACATATGGAATTTAGCCCGTTGCTTATCAAAAGAAGAAGCTGTCGCGTCTTTGAATCCACACCGGTGACGGAGGAGCAGATCGAAGAGATCCTGCAGGCCGGATGCTGGGCACCCAGCCCCTTGAACCTTCAGCCATGGGAATTCATTGTGGTTACGGATCCCGACATCAAGAAACGGGTAAAAGAAGCGGGTGAAAAGGCGAAAAATGAGGTGATCGCAGCCAACGGGCCCGGATGGGCGAAGAAATACTCCGCGGATTTTGTGCAGGATGCGCCTCTTTTGATTGCAGTGGTCTTTGATCCGGGAAAAGGAGGGCTCGGCACGTTTTTTGGGCAGCCCCACGGGGCTTTGCAGGCGGCATCGGCGTGTATCCAGAATATGATGTTAAAGGCTTCCGAACTGGGGCTGGAATCTCTGTGGTTTACCTTCTTCAGGCCCGATGAACTGGTGCCCGTATTGAACATTCCGGAAAATCTTGAAATCGCAGGTGTCATTGCCCTCGGCAAACCTGCTGAAGAGGTCAAAGCGCCTCCCCGCCGGGCTCCGATCGTCTATCGGGAAAGATATAATGTTTTGAAAGAATAAGTCGGATTGCTATTCCGCTACACTCCACCATTATTGTTTTCTGGAGCCTAAACAAAATATCTTGCTCAGCTGGGTTATTCCTGCCGGATTAGGTGGCTATTTCACCATAGTTCGCTTTACATTAACTGCCGGCCAGGTATAAATAAAGACAAGGGGGGTACTCCCCGTATTCTTAACCCCATGACGGCTGTTGGCTGGAGCCCAAAGGTGGCATCCCGCTTCGATAGGTACAGGATCGCCCTCGGTATATAACTGTCCACTTCCCTGAATGATAATCATGCAGTCATCAACCGGATGTGTGTGCGGCGGGATTTCGCTGCCGGGTTGCAGGGTAAGTTTCCCCAGGGTAACTGCCTGAGACCCGTTGTCATACTCGACTGCCTGGGCAAGCATGACGCCGGGGAATATCTCTCTAACTTTGATGTCTTTTTCTCTAAATACCGGCATAAGCTAATATCCCCTCCCCAAATATTTTTAAGACTCGGGTCCCCGCAGGTCTAAGCTTCTTTCATCTCACGGGAAACATCAACCGCAGGATGAGCGGTTACATACATCAGATCCTCGTTTCCATCATTCCCCATACTGTGCCATGTGTTGGCGGGAACGAGTAGCCCCATGCCGGGTTCAACTTTGTGTGTTCCTTCACCTTCTATTGTCAGATAACCAGTCCCGGCATAAACGTACATCGCTCCCTCAACCTTATGTCGGTGCGTCGGGATTTTACCGCCGGGATGAAGCGTTTCCGACATTACGGTGATAGCCTGGGAACCGTGATCCTTGTCTACTACCAGCTTCATCTCGAATCCGGGGAATAATTCTCTAACTTCGGTATCTTCCTTACGAGTTACCGGCATTTTCAGTCACCTCTCCTTTCTTGATAGAGGACTCCGAAATAGTGAAGAAGATCCTCAAGCACTTAATTTCTTTCTAACCGACCCGGTATCGCTCCAGGGGATGCATGTCCTCCTTGGCGATTTCAACGGTCATGCAAACGCTCTCATCTTCGTAGGTGGTTTCAAGAACCCTCCCCAGGTTGTGGATGTCGTGTATGCGTTTTTGCTCTGATATGGGAATCAACAGGGTGACTTCCGTGAGCGGGTGAAGGCTTTCCCCCAGATTTCGTAAAAAATGATCAACGTTTCGGCCGTTTGCGGCTGAGATGAACTGTGCATCCGGATAAGATTTTTGGGTCCCTTTGACCACAGTTTCAGAAACCCTGTCGATTTTGTTGAATACAAGGATTTGGGGAATTTGGTCGGCCCCGATGGCTTTAAGGACGGTTTCCACATCCGCCATATGCTTTTGAAAGTTTTCATCTGAGATATCGGTCATATGTATCAGAAAATCGGCTTCTTCCGCTTCTTTGAGGGTGGCACGGAAGCTTGCCACCAGGTGATGGGGCAGATTGCTGATGAACCCCACGGTATCGGATATAACCGCCTCCTTTCCGTTACCCAGTTCCAAAGACCGGGAAGTGGAATCAAGGGTCGCAAAAAGTTTGTCCTCCACCAGCACCCCGGCGTGGGTCAGTCGGTTGAAAAGGGTTGATTTTCCTGCATTGGTGTAACCCACCAGACCAATATTTTTGCATCGTTTTTTCCGTAATTTTTTTTGGGTATCGATCTGTCTGACAAGTTTTTTAAGGGTTTTTTCAATCTCGTAAATTTCCCGCTGAAGCTTCTGACGGTCCATTTCGCTCTGCTTTTCCCCCATTCCCCGAAATGCCGCCTTCCCGCCCGTCTTGCTACCGAACCGCTCCCGGTCCAGGTGCCCCCACATGCTCTTCACCCGGGGCAGTTCATATTTCAGTTCGGCCAGCCGGACTTGAAGACGGGCCTCCCTCGTCCTGGCATGGGCATGAAAGATTCTGAGGATCACCTCGGTGCGGTCGATGACGGGCAGGGAAAAGCATTTTTCGATGTTGCGCGCCTGGGAACCGGTGAGATCATGATCAAAAATCAGGAGGTCGGCTTCTCCCCCTGCTTTTTCAAGGCACGTCTCGATAAATCCTTCACCGATGAAGGTCCTGGGATGAATTTTCTCTCTTCGTTGAACATATGTTCCCATGGTAAAAATACCTGCCGTATCGGCCAGGCGAACCAATTCCGCCATGGAATCAGCTTTGGCGGCAGTGCCGCCGTCCAAAGTGCAATAGCCTAGCAGGATGGCTCTGGTTTTTTCGGTTCCTTGGGGCATCAGTAATCCACAATCCTTATCCCACAATCCTAAAGAATGAGATCTTCCGCTGTCATCTCCCTGGGTGATGGAAGCCCCAATAGGTGCAGTACGGTGGGTGCCACGTCAGAAAGTTTTCCCCGTGGCTTGAGCTTTTTCCCCACGGCGTTTTGTGAAATGTAAATCAAATCAACGGGAAACAGTGTATGGCTGGTTTTAGGAAGGTGTGTCGCATAGTCCACCATCTGTTCTGAGTTTCCATGGTCGGAAGTGATCAGGATGTCCGCCTTCAGCTCCAGCAGCTTTGTAACGATCCTGCCGACGCATTCATCCACCACTTCAATGGCTTTGACGGCAGGCGCCATGGACCCGGTGTGCCCCACCATGTCGCCGTTGGCATAGTTCACCACGATAAAATCGTAAGGGTTGTTGTTTAAGCGCTTCAGGATTTCTTCGGTCACCGAATAAGCGTCCATTTCAGGATGACTGCCGAAGCTGGACGCGTCGAATCGGGAGGGTATCTCAACCTGGTCTTCCCCCGGATAGGGGGTGGTGCTCTTACCGTTAAAGAAGCTTGTCACATGACGGAATTTCTGTGTTTCAGCAATCCGCAGTTGGGTGAGTCCCGCATTCGAGATTACTTCACCCAGAAGGTTTTCCATGCCGCCTCCCTGGTCCATGGGTGTCATCAGGTAGGCGTTGAAGGCATCGTAGTAGCGGGTAAATCCAGCGTACAAAACCTTCGGCCGAACTTTGAGGGTTCCCGGGTAGGATGGGTCCACAAAGGCGCGGGACAGTTGAATGGCCCGGTCCTGGCGGTAATTGGTGTGTAGAATGGAATCCCCGTTCTCGACTCCGTCATAATCCCCGATGCAGAAGGGGGGGATGTACTCGTCGGTCATTTCGTCCCCGTCGGGGGTCTTCATTTCCCCATAGGATTCGGATACGGCCTTTTGGGCGCTTTCGGCTTTCATCCCTTCGGCGCAAACAATACAGTGGTACGCCTGGTCCGTCAGGTGCCAGTTTTGTGAACGGTCCATGCCGTAGTAGCGGCCCATGACCGTTCCGATTCGGCAGTCCCCCACTTTTTCCATTTCGCCATCCAGGGTTTTCAGATAGCCGAGGGTGCTTCGCGGCGGGGTGTCCCGACCGTCCAGAAACGGATGGATAATAATTTCGCCATTGGGGAATTCCTGCCTTGCCCGAGCCATGATTTTGAAAAGGTGTTTCTGGTGCGCGTGTACCCCTTCATCCTGCAACAGGCCCAACAGGTGCAACCGGCTGTTGTTTCCACGCCAGTTGTGCATCAGGTTCTTCCATTCTTCGGCGTCAAAGAGGATGCCGCTGCTCAGTTCCTTGTCAATGCGCTTTAATTCCTGGACCACAATACGTCCCGCGCCCATGTTGAGATGCCCCACTTCGCTGGACCCCTGGTATCCGTCGGGCAGACCCACGGGCTCGCCCGCGCACTCGAGTATGGTCCAGGGATAACGCTTCTTGTAGGCATCCATATTGGGCGTATGGGCAGCCAGGACCGCATTCCCCTCTTTTTTTTCATTCAATCCCCATCCATCGCGGATGATGAGTGCCACCGGTTTTTTCATTTTGGGCTTTCCTTATTTTATGATGATTTACGAATTTTATGGGGAATGCTCCCCTTACGCCCACACCACCCGTGGCGGATTGCGCCGGGGGATGCGCCGGTATTTGAACCTGGGGTATCCCACCATCATGGCGCCGTAAGCCCGGTGTTCGGGAGGCAGGCCCATGGCTTTGAAAAGGGGCGGAAAATTATTGGCCGCTGTGTAGAGATAGCCTCCCCAGCAGGTACCCAGGCCCATGGTGGGTGCATATAGATCCAGGTGGCTCAAGGCGAGGGCGCCGTCTTCCGAACCAAAAGGCCAGTCCTTGTCGCCATGAACCACGATGACGTGGGGTGCGCCCCGGCAGATGCGTTCTTCCCCGTTCTCCCATGCTTCCAGAACCCGTGGGAGCTTCATTTGTTCGGCCATTTCCGGACGATTTTGGATGATCAGGCGCACCCAGTCCATGACCAGCCCGGCGAGACGCCTTACTTCGGCGGCATTCTCAACCACAAGCCAGTGCCAGGGTTGCGCGTTTTTGGCTGAAGGCGCACCGCAGGCGATTTCAAGTAATTTTTTCAACTTTTCATGTTCAACGGGTTTTTTCCGGAATGTCCGGATAGAGCGGCGGGAAGCCAGAAACTGATCGGCCTGCTTTTGGGTGAGGTGCAGTTCCGGATCCAGGGATAAACATTCATCCGGCTTGAGCCATGACAGGCTGAGGGCGCCTTCGGGACAGACCGATACGCAATGGCCGCATTGAAGGCAGTGCTCTTCCGCATCGGGGGCGGGTACGGGGATATCCTTGGGGGATGCCGTCAGAATTACACGCGACGGGCATTCGGCAACACAGATGCCGTCACGATTGCATTTGTCGGGGTCTACGGTGAACAGGGGCATTTTGAAACTGGCTCCAATATTAAATCTATTCTAATACCACGAGGGCGTCCACGGCCACGGGTTTGCTGCCCGAAAGGATCAGGGGATTGATGTCGATCTCTTTGACAGCATCGTTTTCAAGACCGATCCGACCCACATTGATGAGGATGTCGGCCAGCAGGTCCCGATCCGCCGCGGGCATACCCCGCACGGCGTCCAGGATCTTATGGGCTTTGATTTCCGACATCATTTCAAGGGCATCGTATTTTTCAAGTGGCGCCACACGGAAGGAGATGTCCTTCAATACTTCGGTGAAGATGCCCCCAAGACCGAACATGACACAAGGGCCGAACTGTGGATCGCGGGTGAGGCCCACCACCAGTTCCCGTTGTCCCTTGATCATTTCCTGGACCAGTACCTCATCTTCCTCGGCCATGTTGGCCACAATGCGTTTAAAGGCGTCAAGTGCCTCATCCGCGTTCCTGATATCCACTTCGATCAGGCCTTTTCCCGTTTTGTGGGCGATATTGGATGAACACCCTTTTAATACAAGGGGAAAACCGATTTCTTCCATCGCCGCCCGTAAACCGTCTTCATCGGTTACCGTCCGTTCTCGGGTAATGGGAATATGATACGCTTCGAGAACCTGTTTGGACTCATATTCGGAAAGGGCGCTTCGTCCCTCGTCTGCGGCCTTTTGTAGAACTTCCATGTGTGCCTCCCAAATGTTTCTGCCATTATGATTTCAGCTTTTTTCCAATGCGCTGATGTGGTAAGAGTTGCTGGGAAGCATAGAAAAAAGAGGTGGGTTTGTCAATCATTGGAAATGCATTTCCGAGAATGTCCATGGTGCCTGTGACCCCATATGAACACACATATTTCCGAAAGCATTATTACCAGAACCTGGGAATTTGGTGAAACAGATCTTCTGGTCAGCTTTTTTAGCACCGACAGGGGTCGCCTTAAGGGGGTTGCTAAAGGGGCCAGAAAGAGCAGCAGGCGTTTTGCCAACTGCCTGGATTTGTTTTGCCTGACCCGTTTGGAATATGAGCGCAAAAGCGGGCGGGATCTCTATTTCCTCCACTCGGGAAAGCTGATTCATGGCTTTCCGAAGCTGAGAACCGATTATCATGCCCTGTCCCTGGCCAGCTACATGGTTGAACTGACCGAAACCCTCTTTCCCCTGGGTGTTGCGGAGCCGCGTATGTTTTGTCTTCTCAAAGATGCCTTGTCAGCCCTTGAGGGTAAGATTAAAAAAGAGGAATTACGGATTCTTTTTGAGGCCAAGGCCCTGGCCCTTGGTGGATACAGCATCAATTTTGAAAGGTGCTGCCATTGCGGCAGACGTTATGCCGCTGAGGGCCGGGCCGTCTTTAAACAGAAAAAAGGGGGCATTGCCTGTCTTAAGTGTGAAAAAGAGTCTGCGCGATCGCCGGGTCTTGATCCGGATGCGGCCAGGGGTCTGAATCAGATCCAAACGACCCCCCTGAACGATTCCCAAAAGGTACCGTTGACGAATAAGGTGATGGATGAGATGAAAACGGTGCTTCGGTTGCACCTGTGCTACAGTATCGGAAAGGAGCTGAAAACCGCCAGGTATCTCGCGTAAAGTTCTTACATATCCCGGATGATCTTCAGCATATCCACTGTGGAAATGATGCCGATGGGTTCTCCCTCACGGGTGACAAACACACGATGGATGCGGTTTTTGATCATGGTCTCAGCGACGTGCTGCACGGTATTTTGTTCTCCGACTTCCAGAATCTTGGGGGTCATGATATCTTGCACCGTTACCGGCGCTTCGGTCGTGAAATGGAGGGCGTCAAGATCCTGGTGTGAAAACCGGTCCTCAACCGTGTGAACATAGTAATCATGCCGCCCGTCGAATTGCAGGCTTTTTTCCGGCAGGGTTTCTTGGCGGATGATGTCGGTGATGGATACGGCGCCGATCAATTTTCCATTCTTGGATACAACCGGCGCACCCGATATGGAATTGTGAAACAGAAATTCAGCCAATCCCTGAAGAGACAGTTCAGCGTTTACGGTCAGAACTTCCCGGTTCATGATGTCTTTTGCAGTCAGTTTTTCCATCGCTTGACCTCCCGATTATGATCAAAAAGTTTAAGGTCGAAACGTGCCCTAGTATTGTTTTGAAAATTCCATGAAACGCCGAAACGAAAACAAAGTCAACAAAAAACCGGTAACAGTGAACCGACAACCGTGAACGGTTGCGGCTGTACTGTTTTCTAGAGGCGATAAACGGTGGGTTTTTCTTTCATATCGATGTCAATCCCGATAAAATCGCCGGTTTTGAACCCCAGCTTCCGAAGCCTTTGGACCACCGCTTCGTCCCTGTCCCGATACCAGTTTACCGACCAGACCGGGTTGCGCACCGTGGCGATTCCGTAGGCATCGTGGCTGCAGAGGTTGACGCGAATATCGTCCCTGGCGATCAGGGTATCCGCCTCCGCGAGGAAATAATCCCGTTTATACAGATTGTTGTAAAGCGCCTTTTTGAGGGGGGCTTGAAGATTCGGTATTTCGTCCAGATAATGGTTGGCAATCTGGTAAAGGTCGTCCGAGGGTTCGATGGAAAGGCCCAGGATTGCAAAGCGTTCGTGCCTCAGGGCAAAGTTCTCAAATTCAGCTTCCTTGTCGGTAATAATTTCCAGAGCATCCTTGATGTTAGACTGAACATTATTGTTTCCCATGACAATGTTTTCACATTGATCAATGATGCTCATATAAAATGCCGTGCAATCCATCACAAAAATGGGCCTTTCACGGTAATTCCTTCTCCTTCTGATTCTTTTGATCCCATCTAAGGCTACGGATCTTTCACTTTCCTTTTCATCCAGCGTTTCAATGTGCGAGATGTCCTTGGCCTGGACCACATGGATTTCACCATCCTCGGAGATAATATATTCAATCTCGCATTTGAAACCGAGATATTCCTGGATGTCTTTGGATATGTCCAGGAGGCCCGTATCATGGGGCGTTTTGGTAATAAAAGGCTCACTTTCCACTTTGTGGGAATGGTTTCGGCAGTATCCGAACTCCCAGCTGTTCCCCAACATCTTTGCCATGACCCCGTTCCCGTTTATGAAGGGCATGACGATAACCCCTATATCTTCCAGGTCCAGTTCCGGAGCGTGGCTGAATTCCTGCTGTCTCAATATGGAAAGCCTGCTGACCGTCTTGCCCAGTTTGGTCATGCGATTCCTGGCATATTGAATCCCTGCCACGTCAGCATAGGTCTCTAGCGAATCAAAAGTTCCCGGCTTGAAAGCTTCCTCCAGTGGATGGGCACTCCGGGCAATCACCTTGAAGCTTTCCTGATGGTGACTGAGAAATGCTTCAAGCTTTTTAAAATTTTTGTTCTTGAAATCCGCTGCGGGAACGTAGATAAAGTCAGGAACATTAAATTTGCCTTTTCTTAATCTCTCAAGGTGCAAAGCCTTTTCCGGTAATAGAATGGATGTCATATGCGTTTCTCCAACAAAATTTCAAAGTTTCTTTTAAGCATGCCGATGATCAATGCGCCCTGGGTTGCATGATAACATTTTTCCCGTAAGTCCTCCATCCCAAACCCCGGAGCGCTGCATCGGTGGTTTAGGGTCTCGGAAAAAAATAAATGCGCCAGGATTGCACCGTATTTTTGGTTCGTGTGCAAGGCGCATCCGCCAGTGCATATTAGTGGATATGTGCTGGTGGATGCAACGCAGCAGACGGACCAAAGGACAAGCCGGATGGTGTATTTATTTTTTGCCGAGGTCCTTACCTCCGCCAGTACTCGGGTACCAGCAGAACAATTACCGTATAAATCTCCAGACGTCCCAGGAGCATACAGGAAATCAGCACCCATTTCCCCGCCATAGGAATTTCCAGGTAGTTGCGGATGGGGCCGACCAGTCCAAAACCGGGGCCGATGTTACCGATGGATGCAGCCACGGATGATATTGAGGTGATAAAGTTAAGTCCAAGACCCGCCATGACCAGGGAGGCGACAACAAAAAGACCCATGTAAAGGAAAAAGAACCCCCATATGCTGCCGAGGACATCCGTGGAAACGGCTTGCCCGTTCAGTTTAACCGTGGTTACCGCGTGGGGATGAATAATGCGGAAGATCTGCTGGTAACCATGTTTTACCATCAATATGATCCGCACGATTTTTATGCCGCCCCCCGTTGATCCCGCCATGGCCCCCAAAAACATGCACACCAGAAGAATCAGCTGGGAAAAATGGGGCCATTTTTCATAATCAGCGGATACAAACCCCGTTGTTGTGATGATGGAGCTTACCTGAAAGGCAGCAAACCGGAAAGCCTGGAATAGAGACTTATAAACATCACCGTAAATATCCAGGGTCACCAGCAGGATGAAAGCCCCCACCATGATCAGGAACACGCGACACTCCGAGTCCTTACCGAATATTTTCAGGTCGCCTTTGAGCAATCGGTAGTGAAGGGAAAAATTGATGCCCGCCAGAAGCATGAAAATCACAATGACAAAATCGTAATAGGCGTTGTTGTATTGAGCGATACTGGCATTTTGTGTGGAAAAGCCGCCTGTGGGCATGGTGCAGAAGGCATGGCATACAGCATCAAACAGACTCATGCCACCCCCGAGAAGGAGCGCCACCTGCAGCAGGGTGATCAGAAGATAGATTTTCCAGAGAATTCTGGCGGTTTCTGAAATTCGGGGTTTGAGTTTGTCCACGACGGGACTGGGAATTTCAGCCTTGTACAGCTGCATCCCGCCGATACCCAGGAAGGGAAGAATGGCGATGGAAAGGACAATAATACCCATGCCCCCCAGCCACTGGGTGAGACTTCTCCAGAGAAGAATTCCCTCGGGAAGGGACTCGATGTCCGTTATGATGCTGGCGCCCGTGGTGGTAAATCCTGAAATGGATTCAAAGCAGGCATCGGTAAAGCCGGGGGTGACACCGGCAAAGAGAAAGGGCAGGGCGCCGACCAATCCCGCCATCATCCATCCCAGCGTAACAATGGCAATCCCGTCCCGGTGA
>CAYPQJ010000083.1:0-17048 GCA_964412835.1 uncultured Desulfobacteraceae bacterium
GCACCGTAACTGCACCAGTTACAGAGAAAGGTTGTGATTTTTGGTTCCCAATCGCCCATTCCCTCATCTCCTTATTTTTTTAGGTATCAGTTGTCAGTAGGGGCGAATAATTATTCGCCCGTACACGGCATAACCTCCAGTGCTGAAAACTGAAAACTGAAAACTGCTAACTGACAACTGCCAACTCCTATATCACATCATGAATTCAAATATTAGAAAAAAATGCCGGTAACGTTCATTAAATTTATATTTCGTTGATCATGGTCATAATTTGATCCTCTCTGAAGCCTCTTAGATTCAAGGCGCCGGAGCGACAGGAGGCCACACAGAGGCCACACCCCTTGCAGAGGATGGGGTTAACCTCGGCTTTATCCGCAAATGGCCCTTCTTCCAAAAAAGACGGAGCCGAATAGGGGCATAGCGCTATGCAAACACCGCAACTGCTGCAAAACGACGGGTTGGCTGTCGCCACGCTTCCGCTGACTGCAAAGCGTTTCCTGGCCAGAAGCGTTATGGCACATGAAGAGGCGGCCATGGCCTGTGCTATGGACTCATCGATCGGTTTGGGATAATGGGCCATGCCGCAGAGAAAGACACCGTCCGTGGCAAATTTTGATGGACCCAGCTTGGCGTGCGCTTCTACAAAAAAGCCATCTTCGTTCATGGGTACTTTAAAAAACTGTGCCAGTTTTTCGTCTTTATACGGAACAATGGAAGTGCTCAGGGTCAGAAGATCCGCCTCCAGCCGAACGGTCCGTGCCAGGATACCGTCCATGACTTCTATCCGGAGCGTGTCCCCCTTTGCCGATACTTTCGGCTTCCGGTCTAAAGAAAACCGGAAGAATTTTACGCCGGCCATTCGCGCTTTTCGATATAAATATTCCCGCTCACCGTAGGTCCTGATATCCCGAAAAAGGATCGCCACTTCCATATCCGGGTTCAACTCCTTCAAGTGAAGGGCGCTCTCCATGGAATGGTTACAGCAGACCCTTGTGCAATAGGGCCTTTCCGGTTCCCGCGAACCCACACATTGAATGAATACGGCCGTTCCGATCTTCGTGAGCATGGGGTCGTCGGCCAGGAACTTTTGATCCAGTTCCAGATGGGTCAGCACCCTTGGGTCTTTTCGATACAGATATTCGTGGGGCTGGTATTCGTAGGCGCCTGTGGCAATAATCGCAACCCCGTGTTCGATGACCTTTTTTTTCTTTTCGCTGCAAACCAGGGTGGTTTTGAAATTGCCCACAAAGCCCTCGACATCCGTAATCTCCGAATTGACACACACGTCAATATCGGGATTCAATTCAACGGATTCTATCAAATCCGCCAGGTTCTGCCGTACGTTCTCCCCCTGCCATGTTTTGAAAATTTTGAGAGCCTGGCCCCCGAGACGGGGTGACCGTTCAACGAGACAGACCGGATAGCCCTGAGCCGACAGGGTTCCGGCGGCGGTCAGTCCGGCTATCCCGCCGCCGATCACCAGTGCCCCCTGGTTTACTTCCAGAGTGGATTCTTTGAGAGGGTCCAATAAAGCGACTTTTGCCACGGCCATTCGAACCAGGTCCTTTGCTTTTTCAGTGGCCGATTCCGGCTCGTTTTTGTGGACCCAGGAATCGTGGTTCCGAATATTGGCCATTTCAAAAAGATATTTATTCAAGTTGGCATCGATCAGTGTTTTCTGAAACAGGGGTTCATGTGTTTTGGGGGTACAGGCAGCGACAACAATCCGGTTCAGCTTTTTTTCCTTAATCAGCCGGCTCATGGTGTCCTGGGTGTCCTGAGAGCAGGTATAGAGGTTGTCCGTGATGTAATCAACGTATGGCAGATCAGCTGCATAGTCCCTGACCTGTTCGATATCCACTACGCCCGCGATATTGATTCCGCACCGGCATATGAAGACCCCGATGCTGGGGCGTTGTCCCCCTACATTGGTTTCCGGAGGGATCACTTTGGTTTTTGTGAGCGTATGCCTGGCGCTGCTTAGGATTTCACCTGCAGCACAGGCGGCCGCACCGGCATCGATGACCGACTGGGGAATATCTTTGGGGTTCTGGAATGCGCCGCACACAAATATACCGTCCCGGGAGGTGGTCACGGGGGCAAAACTCGGTGTTCTACAGAAATTCCCCTCCGTCAAATCTATGTCCAGATCATGGCTCAAATCTATCAGGTCCGGCGGTGTTTCCAGACCCACTGAAAGTACCGCCATGTCAAATGTTTCGGTTTTAAAATTTCCGTCTTCGGTCGTGTAACTAAAACTGAGAATATCGCTATCGGGAACAGGGTCTATGGTGTGGATACGGGACCGTATAAACCGTATTCCGTATTCATCTTGAGCACTTTCGCGAAATCGATCAAAATCTTTCCCGAAGGTCCGCATATCCATATAGAAGATAGTGCATTCCAGATCTTTTCCTGCGTGCTCTTTGGCAATCATCGCCTCTCTTATGGCATACATGCAGCATACCGAGGAGCAGTAACCATGGTCACATTGGTTGTTGTTTCTGGAGCCTACACATTGCAGCCATGCAATTTTTTTGGGCTCTTTGTGATCTGAAGGTTTGACAAGATGTCCACCAAAGGGCCCGGAAGCCGAGAGTATCCTGTCAAATTGCATTGAGGTGACCACATTGGGAAGGCTGCCGAAACCGTAGAAGTCCATATCTGAGGGATCATATGGCGTCAAACCCGGTGCCAGAATGACTGAGCCGACATTGATGTGCTCCGTAATTTCAAAATCGTCATCAAAATGGCGTCAGCCTGGCAAACACGGTCACATCCCTTACAATCCATCGCGTCGGTTATTTTCAGGCAGTTTTCCAGGTCCCGGGTGGCTTTGAGGGGAACGGCCTGGGGATAGGGGATATAGATTGCTTTTCTGTTCGACAATTCCATATCAAATTCATTTGGGATTACAATTGGACAGGCATTTATCCGATTTATGGCCTGTTCCGTGCAAGCATCCAAACATTTCCAACAACCCGTACAATCCAGGGTATTGTAAATCGGTTTTTCACAGTTACACGCTTCAGCCTGGCTTTGTGAACAGGTGATCCCGATAATGTGCAGCTGATCCGTCTGAATTTCACCCTTTTTCGCCAACTGCCGGATGGCCCGCACGTCGCATCCCCGAAGGACAGCCGCAATGGGGGCATCGGGCCGTTTTTTGAGCATCAGGGAAAGGGTTTTGGCCAGCCTGTGTATGGGTTCAAACTCGATTTTGTCCAGTTCCTCGCGGTTTCGAAACAGGTATGGGCCAACCTGCCCCCATCGATTCGTTAACGCAAGAACGCCCTCATAGCCTCTTTGAAGGGCATTTTCAGCTTCCTGTCTGATCCACTCTTCCATCGCTGTCTCCTCGGCTGAAACCTTCAACCGGATCTGTCTTTCCTTAATTGCCAACACCTATATTAACGGCACAAACCTTGAAATCCGGAATCTTTGCCTGAGCTTCGATCCGGCTGTCCGTCAGTTTATTAACGGCGCATTCGGCAAAATGCATGGGAATAAATACCGTGCCACGTTGTACTTCGCCGGTTTTTGTCGCCTTGATGGCTATTTCTCCCCTTCGTGAACGAACCATAACCATTTGTCCTTCTTCAATGCCCAAAGTTGCGGCATCTTCGGGGTTGATGTTCATAAAACCCGTGGGGGCTTCTTTGTTCAAGATATCAATTCTTCGGGTCATGCTGCCCCCGTGGAAGTGGAAGGGGATCCTTCCCGTACTGAGGATATAGGGGTATTCATGATCCGGAAGTTCGGCGGGGGAAACATGGTCTATTGCGGAAAAAAGCCCTTTCCCCCTTGCAAAACCATGTTTGTGCAAATATGACGTTCCAGGATGGTTTTTGTCCAGGCATGGCCAGGCGAGGTTTTCGCCCTTATCGAGACGCTCAAAAGAAATGCCCGCATAAGAGGGCGTAAGCGATGCGATTTCTTCCATGATTTCTTCGGGTGAGGCAAAATCAAAT
This sequence comes from uncultured Desulfobacteraceae bacterium, assembly GCA_964412835.1. GTDB lineage: Bacteria > Desulfobacterota > DSM-4660 > Desulfatiglandales > Desulfatiglandaceae > NaphS2. The sequence goes on from CAYPQJ010000083.1 coordinate 3,972, forward strand.
CCCGGGGCGTTCATGAAACCGGCAAGCTCGGAAATGATCAGCCAGTCCGGCTTGGATTCTCCTATGGGCGCTATGGCTTTTCTGACCCGCTGTACCCGGCGGTCCGTGTTGGTGAAAGTGCCTTCCTTTTCAGCATAGGAGCTGGCCGGCAGGACCACATGGGCGAGTTCTGCGGTTTCCGTCATGAAGATATCCTGTACGACCAGCAGTTCCAGGGCTTCCAGCGCTTCCTGAACATGATTGATGTCGGGATCGGAAATCATGGGATTTTCGCCGACCACCACCATCCCTTTCACGATGCCGTTTCCGGCAGACGTCATCATTTCCACCAGTGTGAGCCCTTCTGTTTCGGGCAGGGGTAAGCCCCATTTGTTTTGAAACAGGGTCCGTGCATCCGGATTTGAGACCGGTTGATAGCCTGTGAGGACGTTGGGCAGGGCGCCCATATCGCAGGCGCCCTGCACGTTGTTTTGGCCCCTTAAAGGGTTCACCCCGGTAGAGGGTCGGCCGATATTGCCGGTTGCCATGGCAAGGTTCGCGATCGCCTTGACGTTGTCCGTGCCCGTGGTGTGCTGGGCGATCCCCATGGCAAAAAAGATCATGGCTTTTTTTGCCCGACCGAAAAGTAATGCCGTCTCTATCAGGACTTCCTGGCGGACGTCTGTAATTTCACTGACCTTTTGTGGCGGATATGCTTTGACCTTTTCTTTGAGTGCCTCAAATCCTTCGGTTCTCTCCCGAATGAATTCCTGATCAATTAAATCTTCCCGGATAAGAATATGCATTATCCCGTTTAAGAGGGCCACATTGGTTCCGGGCTTCGGTCTGACAAAAATATCGGCATATTCCGTAAGGGGGATTTTTCGGGGATCAATGACAATCAGTTTTGCCCCTCTGTTTTTGGCCTTTATGATTCTGCCGGCGATGATGGGATGTTGACCGGTGGTATTGCTCCCGATGACAAGGGCACAGTCCGTATCTTCAATTTCGGAAATAGAGTTTGTCATGGCGCCGGCCCCGAAAGCGGTGGCAAGACCTGCCACCGTTGAGGAGTGTCAGAGGCGTGCGCAATGATCGATGTTATTGGTTCCCAATACGCCCCTTGTGAATTTCATGATCAGGTAGTTTTCTTCGTTGGTGCATTTGGCGCTTGACAGGACGGCAAGTGCGTCGGGTCCGTTGCTTGCTTTGATTCTGCTCAGACCTTCGGAGATTTTTTGGTAGGCTTCCCGCCAACTCACCTCAACGAAGCCGCCATTTTTCTTTACCAGTGGCTTTTTGAGGCGGTCTGGTTTTTGAATAAAACCATGGGCATTCCTCCCCAGGATACAGAGTTCCCCCCGGCTGACGGGATGGCTCCTGCAGGGAACCACATCGACAATCTCTCCCTCATGGACCTGGAGATAGAAATTGCACCCCGTTCCACAGAACGGACATGTTGTCAGGACCATATCAAATTGCATCGCTTAGCCTCCTTTAACAGCGTTGATAATAGCGCTTTGTACGTCATTTTGAAGGTCCGGAAACAAATCAAAAACTTTTTCGGGTGAAAAATGACGTACCATGTCCTGGAGCATTTTGAGCGGGATCTCAGCGGGACAAGTCTGTTCACAATCACCGCACAGCACGCAGGTATCCCAAACTTGATAGGCCCTTAACATATGAAAGAGCGGATAAGGGGGGGGGACCTGGCCTCTTTCCATCCAATTATCCGGATTCAACGGGCTCTCTGTCCCGGGCAACTGAACCGGGCACATATCGATGCATCCATAGCATTTGATGCATTTCCGAAAGTGGTTTTCCCAGAATGTGTTTCGGTCTTCTCGCCCCATCTCCAATACGTCCTGAAGGGGTGTTGGCGCTTCAATCGCCTTTTCAGTTTCGACGGCCTCAAATCTTTTTCTTGGAATGGTTGTCAAGGCTTGCTTCAGGGGGTTTTCTTCCATGCATGCCTCGGCGCAATCCCCACATTGGATGCATTTGGCTTCGTCTATTTCAATCCGGTCCGCCCACAGCTTTCCATCAAATTCGGTTAGAGGATGGTTTTCATCTATCAATTGTGTGGCGCAATCCCCACATCCGGTGCATTTATCAAAATCAACATACCTGGGCTTCTTCCGGATGTGGACTTTGAAGTTGCCCTGTTTTCCTTCGATGCTTTTTACAGTGGAGCAGGAGTGAATCTGGATATTGATATGCCGGCCGACCTCGACCAGTTTTGGAGATATGATTCACATGGCGCAATCATTGGTGGGAAATGTCTTGTCCAACTGCGCCATGGTCCCCCCAATGGAAGGGCTTTTTTCTATGAGGTGAACAAAAAAGCCCGAATCTGCCAGATCCAGAGCGGATTGCATTCCGGCAATTCCGCCGCCCATAACCAATACGGATCCTCTTATTTTTTCAGACATGCCGCCTCTCCCTAAACAATACTATATTTAGATTACCATATGCTGTCATTTGCAGAGATTTCAACCTATAGATTATTATCTATAGAGATCTTAACCTATATAAGTTATAATGCCTACGTAGGCTTTAAGTTGTCAACCGTTTTTTACCGCAGATGCCTTTTGGATTACCCTTTTTTTGCAGAGGATCACGTATGACCGGTCAAAAAAAATACGAAAAAAAAATTGATGAAAAAAGTGAAGGGCACTACATTACAAGGTGGGTGTTCAGCGAAAATGTTGTTCGATGCCGCCGATAGATCCGGCCAAAGGGAATCCGGTTTTTTTTGAATATGCTTTTTTTTGGAGTTATCATGAAAGAAAACTTAGAAACCCATGAAACTGTTTCAGAAGTGCCGGTTTCGCCGGATGACGGTGTGCAAGCGCCCATTGCGATGGATTTCAATTTTCTTCCTCAGGTTGAGGCGGAGAGCGGGGTAAACGTGAGCGCCTGCTTTCAGTGCGGCAAGTGCAGCAATGGATGCCCTTTGTCCTTCGCCATGGACTTTCATCCCTATCAAGTCGTTCGGTTTGTGCACCTGGGCGCCCGGGACAAACTGGTCAATTCCAGGACCATCTGGATTTGCGCTTCCTGCCAGACCTGTAACACCCGGTGCCCCAACGAAATCGACATTCCCCGGTTGATGGATTATCTCAAAGAAAAGGTTTCAAAGGGTGCGGGGCACGTGGCGGAAAAGAACACGTTCCTCTTTTATCAAACGTTTCTGGATAGCGTTCAGGCCCATGGGCGGGTTTTTGAAGGTGGTTTCATGCAACGGTTTCTCATCAAGTCCGGTCGAATCTGGGATGTTTCGGATATGATGGAAAATGCCGGATTGGGTTACCGAATGCTTCGAAAGCATCGCATGAAACTGCTCCCGGATAAAATAAAGGGTCGGAAGGAAGTCAAAGCCATGTTCGGGAGATTAAAATAATGCAGGTCGGCTACTATCCCGGATGTTCACTGGGGGCTACGGCCAGTGATTATACCCGGTCCATTGAGGCTGTGACCCGGCTGCTGGATGTGCAACTGGTTGAAGTGGAAGATTGGAATTGTTGCGGCGCTTCGGCGGCCCACAGCCTGGATCATGAGCTTTTCATCAACCTTTCCGCTCGAAATTTGAATCTGGCGGAAAAGCGGGGTCTGGATGTGGTGGCGCCCTGTGCTCTCTGTTTTAACCGTCTCAAGACCGCTGAAAAGGAGTTGCTTTCAGGTAGCGGGACCGAATATCCTTTTTCGGGCAATATTCAGGTGTTGGATTTATTGGAATTCATGGCCGGGCCACAATTATTGGGAACTTTTGAAGAAAAAGTTGTAAACCCCTTAAAGGGTTTGAAGGCGGTGTGTTATTATGGGTGTCAAAGCAATCGCCCGCCCAAAGTGACCGGCCATACGACTTTTGAAAATCCCATGTCCCTGGATCGGGTGGTCGAAGCCTGCGGTGCAAAAGCATTGGACTGGCCCTATAAGACCGATTGCTGCGGGGCTTCTCATGCGGTTCCCAGAATTGATCTGGTGGATCATCTTGTGGGCCGCCTCTGCGATATGGCCCTGGCCGTTGGGGCCCAATGCCTGGTGGTGTGCTGCCAGATGTGCCAGGCCAACGTTGACATGTACCAGGATCGGGTCAGCCGGCAGCAAGGAAAAGAATACAACCTGCCGGTGCTCTATTTTACCGAATTAATGGCCCTGGCCGGCGGACTGCCCTGCGTGGCGGGATGCCTAAAACGGCATTTTGTGGATGCGGTTCCCTTGTTGAAAAGGCTCGATTTACTGTGACGGATCCCAGGATCAGCGTGGTGACACCCCAAAGAATGAGGATTGATTTTGTCTGATCAAAAAGGCGTTCCGGATAAGCCCATCGGCGCGGTGTTGGTGGTGGGCGGTGGTATCGCAGGTATGCAGGCGGCCCTGGATCTGGCCGATGGCGGTTTTTTTGTATATCTGGTGGAAAAAGGACCTTCCATCGGCGGTGTTATGGCGCAGTTGGACAAGACATTTCCCACCAATGATTGTTCCACCTGCATGATTTCTCCCAGGCTGGTGCAGGTATCCGGGCATAAGGCCATTGAGGTTATTTCCATGGCCGATCTGGTGGACCTCTCCGGGGAACCGGGGAATTTCACGGCCACCCTGGTGAAACGTCCCCGCTATGTGGATGAGGACAAGTGTATCGGCTGCGGGATTTGCGCTACCAAGTGCCCGAAAAAAGTGGATGATCCTTATAATGAGGGGCTGGGGAAGCGCAAGGCGATTTTCCTGGATTACCCCCAGGCCATTCCCGCGGTTTACTGTATTGATAAGGATGCGTGTATCTATTTTATAAAGGGGAAATGCCGGGCTTGCGAGAAATTCTGCGAGGTCCATGCCATCGACTTTGATCAGCAGCCTATCGAGATTCGGGTGGCGGTGGGCGCGGTGCTGCTTGCGCCCGGGTTCAGGGCCTTTGAGCCTTCCAGGAAAGCGGAACTGGGATTCGGCCGTTATGCGGACGTTATCACCTCTGTGCAGTTTGAACGGATGCTGGCGGCGGCGGGGCCCTTTGGCGGGCATCTCACGCGTCTCTCCAACGGCGAAAAACCTAAAAATATTGCCTGGATACAGTGCGTGGGGTCACGGGACTGCTCACTGGGAAACGACTACTGTTCCTATGTGTGCTGCATGTACGCCACCAAACACGCCATCCTCGCGAGCGAACATGATCCGGACGTGGTATCGACCATCTTTTTCATTGACCTGCGGGCTCAGGGAAAAGGCTTTGACCGTTACTACGAGAGGGCAAAGCTTGATGGGGGGGTTCGTTATGTGCGGAGCATGATCAGCCGCGTCATTGAAAATCCCACCACCGGGGAACTGGATGTGCGGTTTTTTGACGAGGCAGGGGTGCTTCAGCATGAGGCCTTTGACCTGGTGGTCTTGTCCGTGGGGCTGGAGGCTGAAAAGGACGGGTTGGATCTGGCCCTGAAACTGGGCATTCAACTGGATGCCTTTGGCTTTGCGAACCGCAATGGATTAAACCCCCTGCTGACCAACCGTGAAGGGATTTTTGTGGCCGGCGCTTTTTGCGGCCCAAAGGATATCCCCGAGACGGTCACACAGGCTTCGGGCGCCGCGGCCCAGGCGGCGGAACTGCTGGCTCCCGCAAGGGGGCGGTTGATTCCGGAAAAAGTCACACCGAAAGACCGGGATGTGTCGGGTGAAGATCCTCGTATCGGCGTATTTGTCTGTCATTGCGGCATCAACATCGCGGGTGTGGTGGATGTGGCGGATGTGGCGGAATATGCCGGAACCCTGCCGGGGGTTGTCCATTCCGAGGATATGATGTTCAGCTGCTCCACCGACAGCCAGAAATTAATCCGGGAAAGGATTGCGGATCAGCAGCTCAACCGGGTTATTGTGGCATCCTGCAGCCCTCGAACCCATGAGCCCCTGTTTCAGGAGAACCTGGAGCAGGCAGGACTCAACAAATACCTTTTCGAAATGACCAATATCCGCGACCAGTGTTCCTGGGTTCACGCGGACAACCCGGCCCCGGCCACGGAAAAGGCCAAAGATCTGGTCCGTATGAGTGTGAGCCGGACCCTCCTGCTTGAACCCCTTACGCAATTCCCGGTTCCGGTCAATCAGTCGGCCCTGGTGGTGGGCGGCGGGGTGGCCGGCATGACCGCGGCCCTGTCCATTGCCGACCAGGGATTTGAGGTTGTCCTGGTGGACCGGGAGAAGGAACTGGGGGGAACCGCCAATCGTCTGGCCTATTCCCTGGAAGGCTTTGACGTGAAAACTTTTGTGGCTGATCTCAAAAATAAGGTTAATGGGCACGACAAAATACAGGTGGAGACGGGTGCCGGTATCCGCAAAGTGACCGGTGTGGTGGGTAATTTTGCCACGGATATCTCACGAAATGGCGATAACCCCGCCAGGATTGACCATGGCGCTGTCGTGGTGGCCACCGGTGGTCGGGAATACGTTCCGAAAGAGTATGGGTATACTGAAAGCGACCGGGTTATCACCCAGTTGGAACTGCATCAGGACCTTGCCCGGGGGGATATCTCGGAAACCGATCTGGTGGTGATGATCCAGTGCGTGGGATGCCGAACAAAAGACCACCCCTACTGCTCCCGCATCTGCTGCTCGCAGGCGGTGACCAATGCCCTCAAACTGAAGGAACTGAACCCCGGGGCCAATGTGGTGGTTCTCTATCGGGACATGCGGACTTACGGTGTCAAGGAGATTTACTACCGCCGGGCCCGCCAGGCAGGGGTCCGGTTCATTCGGTACGAGGTCGGGGCGGAACCGGTGGTTCGCGTGGCGGGCGACGGGTTGGTGGTGGAGGTCATGGATCAGGGGCTTCGGATGCCGCTGGTTCTAACACCTGATAAAGTGGTGTTGTCGGCCGCGGTCAGGCCCCGGGAAGATGCGCGGGAGTTTGCCTCTGAGCTGAAGTTGCCGCTGGATATTGACGGTTTTTTCATGGAAGCCCATATGAAACTTAACCCCCTGGATTTTGCTTCTTCCGGATTTTTCCTGTGTGGTCTGGCCCATGGACCCAAACCCATTGAAGAATCCATTGCTCAGGCCAAGGGTGCGGCCGCCCGGGCCGTCACCCTGTTGAGTAAAAAAGAACTCATGGTGGGAGGCGAGATTGCCAAAGTGGACCCGGACGCGTGCGCCGCCTGTTTGACCTGTGTGCGGTCCTGTCCTTTCGGGGTGCCGAGGATCGGTGACGGCAAAGGAAGCGAAACCCATGAGGTTGCCGTGATCGATCCTGCGGGTTGTCGCGGATGCGGCGTATGCGCCGGGGCCTGCCCCAATAACGCCATTCAAATCGCCCATCACGGGGACCCGCAAATCATGGACAAGGTGTTTGCGCTGTTCGATAAACCCCTGCCCCGGGAGCCCTATGACCCGCTGATCGTGGCCTTTATCTGCACTTACTGCACCTATACGGCCGCCGATATGGCCGGCTCCCTCAGAATGCAATACCCCGCCAATGTGAGGGTGGTAAAACTTCTGTGCACCGGCAGGGTGGATACGAAACACCTGCTGGGCGCTTTTGAAGCGGGCGCCGATGGGGTGATGGTCTCAGGCTGTGAACTGGGGGATTGTCATTTCCTGGAAGGGAATAACCGGGCGGTTCAGCGCGTGGCTCAGACCCAAAAAATTCTTGAGGCCACCGGCATTGAACCTGAACGGCTGGAGATGTTTCACGTGGGCGCCTCCGATGCCCCCGGGTGGGTCAAGGCGGTGGGAGAAATGGTCGACAGGGCTCAGACCCTCGGTCCTTCCCCCCTGAGATTGGACATGCCTTTGGAAAAGGGGCTGTTGCCCATGGCCTCATGAGGGTCGGCATTTTCAGGGAATGGGTGCTCACGCAACAGGGTTGACAACCAAATCCCATTTCTCTATCCTTACGCACGTTTAGCCGACGACCGGCTTCCGCTTTTCGCTTTTTTTGAGGTCCATCGATGGGAATAGAAGATCTGAACCTGGAAATAGAAAGATTGGGCAAATGCAGCGTGCAGTCCCCCATGCCCAAGGGACAATTCGTTACCGACGAGGACCGCTTATTGTATCACGCTACGCTGAAAGAGGCCGAAGTCTGCATCGGCGCCGGCAAGACCCTGCCAAGTTTTGAGATGGCCGGACCCCGGGAAAAGATTTATTTTGATCCGTCCAAGCTCAAATGCGGGATCGTGACCTGCGGTGGCATCTGCCCCGGATTGAATGACGTAATCCGGGCCATTGTTTTGAGCCTCCATTACCACTACCAGGTTCACACGGTTTTCGGGTTTCGTTACGGATATGAGGGTATTTCACCCCGGTACCGGCACACACCCCTGGAATTATACCCGCAGGTTGTGGAAGATATTCATGAAAGGGGGGGGACTATCCTCGGTTCATCCCGGGGCCCTCAGGATGTGTCGGAAATGGTGGATACCCTGGAACGTATGAACGTAAGACTTCTCTTTACCATTGGCGGCGACGGTACGCTACGGGGGGGGCAAGCCATCTCCGAGGAGATTGGGCGACGCAACCTCAAGATCGGCGTGGTGGGCATTCCCAAAACCATTGACAACGATATTTCCCATATGGACGAGTCTTTTGGCTTCCAGACGGCGGTTTCAATGGCCAGGCCTTCCATTTATGCTGCCCACGTGGAGGCCAAGGGGGCGAGAAACGGCGTGGGTCTGGTAAAATTGATGGGGCGGGAATCCGGGTTTATAGCGGCCTATGCGGCCCTCGCCACCAGCGATGTTAATTTCTGCCTCGTGCCGGAGGTGCCGTTCACCCTTGAGAGTTTTCTGCCCGCTCTGAAAGAGAAACTAGAACGGACCAGCCATGCGGTGATCGTCGCCGCTGAAGGTGCGGGCCAGAATTTGCTGGGAATATGTCAAGAACGTGATGCCTCCGGGAACCTCCGGTTCGGCGATATCGGTATTTTCCTACGCGACGAAATCAAGGCATATTTTAAGCGTGAGGGGATGGAAATTCAGCTGAAATATATTGATCCCAGCTACATTATCCGCAGTGTTCCCGCGAACCCCAAAGATTCCGTGTTTTGCCTGTTGCTGGGGCACAATGCCGTGCATGCGGGCATGGCGGGTCGAACCAATATGGTGGTGGGTTACTGGGACTCCGAATACACTCACGTGCCGATTCCCCTTGCGGTTTCCAGGCGTAAACGAATCGAGCCCGAAGGCCGTTTTTGGAGCAGCGTTCTGGAATCCACGGGCCAGCCCAGGGATCTGGTGGGTTCTTCCGGAACGGGTGAAAAGGTGTGCACAAGTGTCACATAAACGTCATGAGACCCGTTAAGTGGGGAAAGTTAAGATTTTATCGTATTAACAATCAGTTGCTTCTTTTGGTTTGCCGGAGGACGGGACCATTGAAGGTGTTGTGATAATTTTTTTCAGAATCTTGAACCTTCTTGATCATTTTTTCTTGACACCTCAATAAAATTGGATATAAAGGAGCTTGTTCCAAAATGCACAAAGTCTATCCAAGGCCGAAGTTTGAGAGCGCCGTACCGATTTTGGGGTGGAAAACGGGTGCATTTTGAAGGTAGGAGGGATGAAAATTTCCGGTTGGAGGTGATCCACATTTTATTCCGACCGGCAGCAACTTTGGGCCTTATTACAGAGAAAGGAGGTGTAAGCCTGGAATTTTTCCGGAGCAAATGGTTTTTTTGATCGTATCATCGTTTACCGTTTTTAAATTGTTAAATCAGGAGGTATACTAATGCCAAGTTTCGTAATTACAGAGAAATGTGATGGTTGTAAAGGGCAGGACAAGACAGCTTGTATGTACATTTGCCCCAACGACCTCATGGTGCTGGATCAAGAGAAGATGAAAGCATTTAACCGTGATCCTTCCATGTGTTGGGAATGCCAGTGCTGCGTCAAGATATGCCCGCAGCAGGCCATGGATGTTCGGGGTTACGCCGATTTTATCCCCTTGGGCGCAAGCTGTACGCCGCTTCGCGGCTCCGAAGATATCATGTGGACCGTCAAGTTTCGCGATGGCAGCCTGAAAAGGTTTAAATTCCCCATCCGGACCACTGAAGAAGGTACTGCGGATCCATTGGGCGGTTATGCAACCACTGATGATCTGAACAGTGAAGCCCTGGCAACCGAGCCTGCATCTTTAGGTCTTGATGCAGTTCCTACACTATAAGAGAGAGGAGGTAACTTAGATATGGCAAATTTTGAAACAGTAGAAGTAAACACTGACCTCCTGATTCTCGGTGGGGGTTTCTCAGCCTGTGGTGTGGCGACCGAAGCCGCCTACTGGGCAAAGAAAAACGGTCTTAAGGTTACCCTGGTGGACAAAGCCGCATTGGATCGAAGCGGCGCTGTGGCCATGGGGCTTTCCGCCATCAACCAGTATGTGGGCGTGAAAGACGGTGACAATACCCTTGAAGACTACGTTCGTTACGTGCGCCAGGACCTCATGGGCATTTCCCGTGAAGATCTGGTTTATAACATCGCCCGTCACGTGGACTCCTCGGTTCACCTGTTTGAAAAATGGGGCCTCAAAATCTGGCTGGATGAAGACGGCAAGTACGTGCATGAAGGCCGCTGGCAGCTCATGATCAACGGTGAGTCCTACAAGATCCTCATCGCGGAAGCCGCCAAAAACGCCATCGCCGATGCGGGTGGCGAAATTTTTGAGCGTGTTTTCATTGTCGAGCCGCTTCTGGACGGCAACAAGTGTGTGGGCGCTGTGGGTTTCAGCACCCGTGAAGAAAAATTCTACGTGTTCAAGGCCAAAGCGACAGTCGCCACCATGGGCGGCGCGGTGCATGTGTTCCGTCCCCGTTCCGTGGGTGAAGGTTTTGGACGTTCCTGGTATCCCCCGTTTAACACCGGTTCCAGCGCTTATTTCACCATCAAAGCCGGTGCCGAGATGACCTGTCAGGAAGTGCGCTTTATTCCGGTTCGATTCAAGGATGCGTACGGTCCCGTGGGTGCATGGTTCCTGCTCTTTAAATCCCGTGCCATCAGCGCTGTGGGCGGCGAGTACATGTCGGTGAGGAAAGAAGAACTGCAGAACTGGGCGCCTTATGGCCTGGCCAAACCCATCCCGGCCAACCTCAGGAACTACCTGGGTATGCTGGATGTGGATGAGGGCTTAGGGCCTCTGTACATGGAAACCGCCGAGGCCATCAACAAGATCGCCGACGCCTTCAAGGAAGACCCCAAGGGCTACAAGAAGAAAATGAAGGAACTTGAGTCCGAAGCATGGGAAGATTTCCTGGATATGACCATTTCCCAGGCCCATCTCTGGGCGGCCCTGAACGTGAAACCCGAAGAGAAACACTCCGAAATCGCCGCTTGTGAGCCGTACTTCATCGGTTCCCACTCCGGTGCTTCCGGTGCATGGGTGAGCGGTCCCGAAGATCTGGACACCCCCTACAAATGGGGTTACGCCAACATGACAACGGTGGACGGTCTGTTTGCGGCCGGCGACGCCTCCGGCGCTTCCAGCCACAAGTTTTCTTCCGGTTCCCATGCGGAAGGTCGTTATACCGGTAAAGCCGCCATCAAGTACATCGTGGAAAAGGGTGCTGCGCCCAATGTGGATGCGGCCGTGGTCGAAGCTCTGAGAGCAAAGATCCTGGCGCCCCTGGATACATTCCAGGAATTCTGCAACTTTACCACCGAACCCTCCGTCAACCCCAACTACATCCTGTGGCGCCCCTTCATGGATCGTATGCAGAAGATCATGGATGAGTACGCAGGCGGTGTGACCGCAGGCTTCAAGACCAGCAAGCCGAATCTTGAGAGAGCCATGGAGCTGTTCGTGTATCTGCAGGAAGATGCCGAGAAACTGGGTGCCGAGGGTATCTACGAACTGGAAAGGTGCTGGGAGAATATGCACCGCATGGCGCAGGCGGAAGCTCATGTGCGCACCATGCTGTTCCGTGAAGAAACCCGTTGGCCTGGATATTACTTCAGGTCGGATACTCCCAAAATGGACGATGAAAACTGGCACTGCTTCGCCAACTGCAGATTTGATCCTGCAAGCGGTGAGTGGGAAATGTCCAAGAAAGATGTGTGGCACATCCCCGGTGTATAATCATTAACCTTTTTTGACCATTGCTCCAGGCGTCTTTATGATGCCTGGAGCATTTTGTTAATAGCGACTCCGTATCTGGTCAATGTTCATTTTTGAATGGACAATGAAAGTGGGTAGTGACAAGATACGTGTTTGAATGCAGCCTGGGCGGCATCGCCGCAATATCAAAATTTTTACGTAAAGCCGCAAAGGTTTTTTAGGATAGAGCTAAAAGGAATAAGGCCCTAACAGCTAAGCGCTAACAGCTAATGGCTAACAAACAGCTAAGCGCTTAAAAAACAACAACGCTGGAGGAGACAATGGCAGAGGTACAAACGACGAACCAGAGTATACTGGTGGTTGGCGGAGGCATGAGCGGGATTACGTCCGCCCTGGAAGCGGCCGAGGCCGGTTATGACGTGGTGCTGGTTGAAAAGAACCCCTACCTGGGTGGGCGAGTGACCCAGTTGTATCAGTATTTTCCCAAGTTGTGCCCGCCCAATTGTGGTCTTGAAATCAATTTCCGGCGCATGAGACAGAATCCGAAAGTTCGTTTTTTCACCATGGCCGAAGTGGCGAATATCTCAGGTTCCGAAGGCAATTACGATGTGACCATCAAGCTTTCACCCCGGTATGTGAACGATAAATGCACCTGCTGCGGTAAATGCAGTGAAGTCTGTGAAGCGGAAATCGATAATCCCTTCAATTTCGGCATGGACAAGATCAAGGGGGCTTACCTTCCCCATGAATTTGCATTCCCCATGCGGTATGTGATTGATCCTTCCATTGTGAAAACCGAAGACGGCAAGAAGTGCCTGGAAGCCTGTGAGTACGGTGCTGTCGAACTGGATATGGCGGAGTCCACCTTTGATCTGAACGTGGGCGCGGTTGTCTGGGCCGCGGGCTGGGATCCCTACGAGGCGGAAAAAATCGATTATTACGGTTTCGGCGAGTACAAAAACGTGATCACCAACATGATGATGGAGCGCATGGCTTCACCTAACGGACCCACCGGGGGAAAGATTCTCAGGCCTTCGGACGGCAAAGAGGTCATAAACATTGCCTTTGTTC
>CAYPQJ010000084.1:0-17035 GCA_964412835.1 uncultured Desulfobacteraceae bacterium
TTGTTATGGCGGGGACGACGAGACTCGAACTCGCGACCTCCGGCGTGACAGGCCGGCGTTCTAACCAGAGCTGAACTACGCCCCCGTGTTATTGAAAACGACCCTTTTTAAACGGTCGGTTGATCCTTTTGGTATCACCTTATAAAAAAGTGGTAGGCGGAACGGGATTTGAACCCGTGACCCCCGGCTTGTAAGGCCGATGCTCTCCCACTGAGCTACCCGCCTGAACAAAAGCTCAGTCAAACACAACTAGCAGGTTTGGTTGATCCTGTCAAGAAAAAATCCGCAATCAATGGGCGGTAACAGTGGTTTCAACTTCTTTTTCGGGTTTGTCAAGATTTGTGAAGCAGAAGGGCTGAACCTCCTCTTCCGGTGCAAACAATTCCTGCCCGTCCTCCAGGATCAGGGCTTCTTTCAAAACCTCATCCACATGCTCAACAGGGACTAATTCCACTTTCCGCAATATCTTTTTGGGGATCTCCGCAATGTCCTTTTTGTTCTCCATGGGGATCAGAACCTTCGTGACCCCTCCCCGGTGAGCAGCCAGGATCTTCTCTTTGAGTCCGCCAATGGGAAGCACCCTTCCCCGAAGCGTTATTTCTCCTGTCATGGCGATACTGCACCGAACAGGATATCGCGTTAACGCCGACACAATGGAAGTTGCCAGCGTAACGCCCGCTGACGGTCCGTCCTTGGGAGTAGCCCCCTCAGGCACATGAATATGGATATCGATTTTTTCATAGAAGTCGTCCGGCAAATTGAGGGCCCTTGCCTTTGACCGAACATAACTCAAGGCAGCCTGGGCCGATTCCTGCATAACCTCACCCAGTTTACCGGTGAGCGATAACTTGCCTTTTCCCGGCATGATGGTCACTTCTGTCTGAAGCAACTCTCCACCATATTCCGTCCATGCCAAGCCTGTGGTAAGGCCGACAATGTCTTTTTCCTCCGTTCTACCATAACGGTATTTGGGTACGCCCAGATATTTCTGAATGGATCGAGCCTGTACATTGATCTTGGTGCTTTCCCCGTTCAGTACAACCTCTTTGGCGACCTTTCGGCAAATGGATGAAATCTCGCGTTCAAGATTCCTCACGCCCGCTTCGCCGGTATAGGTCCGGATGATCGTTAAAATAGCCTTGTCGGTAAAGGTGATGTTTTCCGGCTCAAGCCCGTTTTGTTCAACCTGTTTCTTGACCAGGAACTGTTTTGCGATATTCAATTTTTCAATTTCCGTATAGCCGGGCAACCGGATAATTTCCATCCTGTCCTGCAGGGGAATCGGAATGTTGTACAGGTTATTGGCCGTGGTGATAAAAAAAACGTCCGACAGATCATAGTCGAGGTCCAGATAATGGTCATTAAAGGCCACATTCTGTTCCGGATCAAGCACTTCCAGCAGCGCAGAAGATGGATCACCCCTGAAATCAGTGCTCATCTTGTCCACTTCATCCAGGCAAAATACGGGATTGTTGGATTTTGCCTTTTTCAGAAACTGAATGATCTTTCCGGGCATTGCCCCGATATAGGTTCGCCTGTGGCCCCTGATTTCGGCCTCATCCCGAACCCCCCCAAGGGAAAGGCGTACATATTTTCGTCCGGTGGCCCGGGCTACCGATTTGGCCAGTGACGTTTTACCGACACCGGGGGGACCCACCAGACAGAGGATAGGGCCTTTCATTTTTTTAGTGAGGCGCTGAACCGCCAGATATTCCAGAATTCGCTCTTTGGGTTTTTCCAGCCCGTAATGGTCCTCATTCAGGATGATCTCGGCTTCCGCGATATCAAATTTCTTCCGGCTCTTTTCAAACCAGGGCAGGTCAATAATCCAATCAATATAATTTCGCACCACGGCGGCTTCCGCCGACATGGGGGACATCATCTTGAGTTTTTTGAATTCCTGCCTTATCCGCTGATGGGCCTCCTTTGAGACTCTTTTACGTTTGATTTTCTTTTCCAGATCCGCCAGTTCAGCTTTGAAGTCGTCCTTGGTCCCCATCTCTTTTTGAATGGCGCGAATCTGCTCATTGAGATAATAGTCTTTCTGGGTCTTTTCCATCTGCTTCTTGACCCGCGTCCGTAACCGTTGTTCGAGGCGAAGGATATCCACCTCATTTTCCAATTCACCATATAGCCGTTCAAGCCGCTTGTTGGGGTCCATGGTTTCCAGGATACCCTGCTTTTCCGCAACTTTCATTGCCAGATGACCGGCAATGGTATCCGCCAGACGTCCGGGGTCTTCGATGGCGGTCACAGCCGAAACAATCTCTTTGCCGATCTTCGCATTCAGTTTCGCATATTCTTCAAAGCTGGTATTGATACTGCGCATGAGGGCTTCCGTTTCCAGATCCGAAACAGAGATCTCCTCACATTTGCTGATCTCAACCATGAAAAAGCCCTGCTTATCCATGAAATTATCAATCTTGCCGCGCTCCTTCCCTTCAATGAGGGCTTTGACGGTGCCATCCGGCAGCTTGAGCAACTGAAGGACCGTTCCCAGCGTCCCAAAGGAATAGATATCCTTGGGTGTCGGGTCATCTACACCGGCATCCGCCTGGGCTGACAAGAAAACCTCTTTTTCATGGGAAAGCGCATATTCGAGCGCTTTAATAGATTTTTTACGCCCTACGAAAAGGGGCACAACCACGTTGGGAAAAACCACCACATCCCTCAAAGGGAGAAGGGGGTAATAAAATTTCTCCTCAACACCGATTCTATCTTGAATATCTTTCTTTATGGTATTCAGCATTTTTTATCCAAATTTTGCTTGGTTTTCATATAGTAGCAAAGGCGGTTCACCTTTGGTGACAACCTCTTCATTGATAATGCATTCTCGAATTTCCGGAACCGATGGAATATCGTACATAATTTCCAGCATGAGGGATTCAAGAATCGCCCGCAAGCCCCTGGCCCCTGATTTTCTTTTGAGCGCTGCTTCAGCTACGGCGGTCAGGACTTCTTCCGTAAATTTCAGTTCCACGTCTTCCAACTCAAACAGTTTCTTATACTGTTTGGTCAGAGCATTTTTAGGTTCCGTGAGAATACGGACAAGGGCATCCAGGCTCAGTTCGTTCAAAGTGGTCACAATGGGGATACGGCCGATGAATTCGGGAATCAAACCAAACTTGATCAAGTCTTCCGGTTGAACGAGCGGCATGATTTTATTGATATCGACGTCCCCCTTCCCCTTGATGTCCGCCTCAAAGCCCATCAACTTGCTTCCGATGCGATTTCTGATAATCCGATCCATGCCGTTGAAGGTTCCACCACAGATGAACAGAATATTGCTGGTGTCTACCTTGACAAAATCCTGCTGCGGGTGTTTTCTCCCGCCCTTGGGCGGCACATTTGCCAGCGTGCCCTCGATTATCTTCAAAAGCGCCTGCTGCACCCCTTCACCGGAAACATCGCGCGTGATGGACGGACTGTCCGACTTTCGGGCGATCTTGTCGATCTCATCAATATAAACAATGCCTTTACACGCCGACTCCACATCATAATCCGCCATCTGGACCAGGTTTAAAATAATATTTTCAACGTCTTCACCCACATAGCCGGCTTCCGTAAGAGTCGTTGCGTCCGCGATGGTAAAAGGCACTTTCAGTATCCTGGCAAGGGTTTGAGCCAAAAGGGTCTTTCCTGAACCCGTCGGCCCGATGAGCAGGATATTGCTCTTTTCAATCTCAACCCCTTCCATGTCCACTTTGGTGTTGATCCGTTTGTAGTGGTTGTGAACAGCAACGGAAAGGACCTTCTTTGCTTTGTCCTGTTCTATGACATACTGGTCCAGGGTTTCCTTAATCTCAACGGGCTTTAAGAGCTGAGGCCCGTCTTCTTCATCTTCCTGATTGTATTCTTCCGCAATAATTTCGTTGCAAAGCTGTATACATTCGTCACAAATATATACCGAAGGGCCTGCAATAAGTTTTTTCACCTCATCCTGGCTCTTTCCACAAAAAGAACACAGCAGGTCATCATTGGAAATGTCGTTTTTGCCCATGACCTTCTTTCCTATTTTTCGTCGGTTAACGAATCTTTGATTTCTCTTTTATGAATAACCTTGTCGATAATGCCGTATTTTTTGGCCTGTTGGCTGTCCATAAAAAAGTCACGCTCAGTATCTTTACGAATCCTCTTGATATCCGTACCCGTATGGTCGGCAAGAATCCGATTGAGGCTATCCCTGATTTTGAGTATTTCCCTGGCTTGAATATCGATATCCGTTGCCTGCCCCTGAGCGCCCCCCAGCGGCTGGTGAATCATGATCCTGGAATGGGGCAGGGCATAGCGTTTATCTTTAGCCCCGGCAGCCAGAAGAACCGCTGCCATGCTGGAGGTTTGTCCCATACAGATAGTGGCCACATCCGGTTTAATATACTGCATGGTATCATAGATGGCCATTCCGGCTGTCACAGAACCACCCGGGGAGTTGATGTACATATGAATGTCTTTGTCGGGGTCTTCAGATTCCAGAAAAAGCAGCTGTGCAATGGTGGTATTGGCCATTGGGTCGGCTACCTGATCCGTAATAAATATAATGCGGTCTTTGAGCAATCGGGAATAAATATCATAAGCTCTCTCACCGCGGCTTGATTGTTCAATCACCATGGGTATTAACATAGGGGTCTATTGAACCTCCGTTTCGGCGCTTTTGTCCGGAGTCAATGCTTCGGCTGCCACCTCTTTAATCTTTGCGTTTTCCACGAGGTAGTTCAAGGTTTTTTCTTCAAGCATCTGTTCTTGTAAAATATCCACTTCTCCTCGTGCTTCGTAATATTTTCTGATGGTCTCTACGTCTTGTCCCATGCCCTGGGCCAGTTTTTCGAGCCCTTCCTTAAATTCGTCATCGCTGATGGTGATATCATCCTGCTGAGCAATCCGACCCAGGATAAGCCTTTCTCTGACGCGACTCTCAGAAGGAGACCTGAACTGTTGTTTCAGCATTTCCGGCGAAATTCCCGCCGTTTCAAAGCTGGATCCGCTTCTCTCAAAGTTTGACTGAAGGCTTTTAATGGAAAACTCCACCTCGGCCTCAACCAATACCTCGGGAACTTCAAACTCAGTCCCTTCAGATATTTTTCCAATCAGTTTCCGTTTCAAATCCTGTTCCACACGGCTTTCTTCCTGGGCAACCATATTTTTCTCAATTTGTTCCTTGAGCCCTTTCATGTCCTCAAAATCGGCACCGAGATTTTTAGCAAACTCATCATTCAACTCCGGAAGATTTCGCTCTTTGATGTCCATAATGGAAACCTCGAAACGAACCGTTTTTCCTTTCAGATTGTTGTTGAAATAATCTTCCTCAAAGTCGATGACAATCTCCTTTTTGTCATCCTTGTTGAGCCCGACGAGCGCTTCATCAAATTTTTTATGGAAATCGCCTTTGCCCACATTCAACAAAAAATTCTCATCTTTTATGCCCTCAAGGGGCTGGTCGTTTTCAAAGCCCTGGTAATTGATAACGACAAAATCTTCCTCCCGGATCGGCCGGAGCTCTGTCAGAGATTCAAGTTTTCCATTTCCTTCCCTGATTTGTTCAAGCTTTTTGTCGACTTCATCTTCGCCAACGGAGACCATTTCCTTTTCAGCGTCCAGACCCAGATAGTCTTTCACTTCAAATTGAGGTCTTACTTCCATGGTTGCCGAGTAAATGAATTTCTCGTCCAGTTTGACAAGTCCCTTTTCCAACTCGGGTTGACTCAAAGGGAATGCTTTTGTTTCGTCCACTGCCGCCGGAAAAGAATCATTGACCAGCTCGCTGGCCACATCGGCCTCTACCTGTTTTCCAAAATAGGACTCCAGAATTTTCCGGGGAACCTTTCCCGGCCTGAAACCGGGAATTTTGGTTGTCTTACGTATCTTCCCATAGGCGCTGTTGAGTTTCTGGTTGACTTCCTTTGCATCAATCTCCACGGACAATTTCTTTTTGACCTGGCTGATGTCTTCCAAGCTGGCTTTCATGGTCATCCTCATCCTCTTTCACATGTTGACATTTTACGAAGGTCTCACAATATATTATGAGCATCTAAGGTTGCCCGCATCCGTTACAACCTGGAAGTCCCACCACCGTGAGGTGAAAACCTAACAATGATTTTCTTGATTTCAAGGCACATTTGAAGTTTCGCTCCTGTTGCACACCACAATCTCAGATATCGTTTCAATGCTGGTGCGAGAGAGGGGACTCGAACCCCTACAGGTTTCCCCACTGGATCCTAAATCCAGCGCGTCTACCAGTTCCGCCACTCTCGCATTTTCCAGCCATTTGCTGCTATAATCCACAAATACTCGGAATTGTCAAGGATTTAGGGCATGTCGAACAGCACAATCGCATGAAATAATTCCGAACTCCGGAATTCATATGCGGTAAAATCGAAACCTCATGTCGATGAAAAGATCAGCGGGAAAAACCGCTTTTGTATTGGCAGCATCAACAACGATTCAAAATTGTTAGCAAAAGCCGTCAGGAAAATTGGGGGTTCGAGAACAGGGTCCATAGTGTTCTCGATGATATTGTCAATCTAGTTGAAGATCCTTGTTCTGAGATAGAGTGAAAAAAATCAATCACTTAACACCGCATGCCCCGTTTTTTGGGTCCCAGGTTGTTTTTTTCAACATCGTAGGCCATTTCCACCCATTCGCACAGCAGGGATCGGGTGTCTCTGGGGTCGATAATATCCTCGATGCCGAATGCCTCGGCGGTCTTAAATGGCGATGCTACGGCCCGGTAGGTTTCCTGCAAGGTTTCCATGTATTTTTTTGGGTCTTCGGCCTGTTCGATCTCCCTTCGGTGAGCTGCGTAAACGCCCCCTTCCACCGGGATGTTGCCCCACACCGCCGAAGGCCAGGCGTATCGCCAACTTAATCGCAGGCCGCTTTTCTGAGCCCCCCCGGCCACGCCGAAGCATTTACGCAGATAGATGACGGCCATTGGGACTGTGGCCTGAATGATGGCAAAGCTGGCCCTAACACCCTTTCGAATGGTGCCGTGGAGCTCGCTCTGTTTGCCGATGGTGAAGCCCGGTTGATCGGAGAAGTTGACGATGGGCAGATGAAAGGTATCGCACATGTCGATAAACCGTTGAAATTTTTCCGCCACATCATAATTGAAGGAACCGCCCAGAAAATTGGGATCATTGGCCAGTACCCCCACGGGGTAGCCGTTCAGGCGCGCAAGGGCCGTAATCTGGGGCCGGCCCTGGTATTTTCCAATTTCAAAGATGGAATCCTTGTCCAACACCCGATTCAATATGCTTCGCATGTCGTAAGGTTTTCGGTTGTCCGTGGGGATAATGTTAATGAGGTCGTCTTCCCGACGTTGTGGGTCATCCTGATCCGATTTCTTCCGTTTGGGCATTTCCCATACATTGGAGGGCATATAGGACAAAAACCGTTTAAGCTGGTTAAGAGCGTCCGCTTCATCCACAGCGTCATTATCAATGACCCCCGTCAGGCGTGTGTGGAGTTTGTACCCCCCCAGTTCTTCCTTGGTGAGCTCTTCGCCAAAAGCGGATTTGACCAATGGCGGCCCCCCCACAAACACATGGCACGTATTTCTGACCATCACGGAAAAATGGCTTTGCACCATGTAAAGGGCCCCCAGCCCCGCCACGGAACCAAAACCTGCGGACACCACCGGTATCTCGGACATAACCTCCACCCGGTCCTGGGCGCACTCATCCCCCGAACTGGGCAGTTCGGTGTAGCCGATTTCCAGAATCTCCTTGATGGACCCGCCGGCCCCTTCCACCAACCGCACCATGGGCAGTTTCAGGGCTCGCGCCATCTTTACAAAATATGCCCCCTTGCTTTTGTACATTCTGCCCACTGACGCCCCTTTGATGGTAAAATCATCGCCATGCACAGCAACCCTTCTGCCGTCAATCTTTCCGATGCCCATGACAAAGGGACAGGGAATGAGATTTTCGAGCTTGTGGGAATCTTGTTCATCATAAGTGGGCATCCCTGCCAGGATGCCCCTTTCGAGAAAGGTTTCCTGATCGCACAGGACCCTGAATCGCTCCCGAACGGTCATTTTTCCACGGGCGTGTTGTTTGGCGATATTTTTTTTGCCGCCTAAGCCACGGGCAATCTTTTTTCTACTTTTCAGTTCTTCCAGCTCATTTTTCCACATCTTTTTGCGTCTCCAATCTAGAGCTTCGTGGGCCAATTGGCGATCCTGTGTTGACCCATGCCTTTATTTTTCCAGCTTCGAACGACCCGGAGGGCGTTGATTAAATAATTTCTGGTATCTCCGGGATCAATGATATCTTGAATATGGTAGGACCCTGCCGCCGGGTAGGGGGAAAGATCCCCGATCATCTTTTCAAGGGATGTCTTGCGCTCTTGTTCCGAAAGATTGGCGAAAACAATATCTGCGGCAATCTCCGGATCCATGAAACCGATTTCAGCAGTGGGCCATGCGGCGATAAAATCGGCGCCCGCGCCAGGTCCGCACATGTTGGTGCAGGCCTTTCCATAACTCTTGCGGATAATAATGCTGATCTTGGGAACAGTGGCCTGAAACAGCGCCTGCTGGGCTTGTACCACTTTGGCGCCCACTTTTTTTTGTTCCGCTTCTTTCCCCACCAGATGTCCGGGTGTGTCGTGCAGGAAAATCATGGGAATGTTGTAGGCATCGCACAAACAGATAAATCCGGTCAACTTGTCCAGTCCGTTGACGTCCATGGCGCCGGCGTTTACAGCCGGGTTGTTGGCGATGAACCCAACAACCTCTCCCTGGATTCGCGCCAGACAGGTTATGAGCATGGCACCGTATTCGGGTTTCAGTTCCAGATGCTTCTCGCCATCCGCCAGACACGCCACAATAGGGTGCATGTCGTAAGGCTTTTTTCGGTTGGCGGTAAAATGATCGAGGATGCGGGCGGAGGGATTTATTAGTTCTTTTTCTGCCGGTCTTGAAGGAGGGAACTGATCGCAGTTATCCGGCATATAGTCCAGAAAGGTCCGGATCATATGAAAACACTCATCCTCGTTTTCCACCACCCGGTCCGTCATACCGGTGATTCGGGAATGGACTTTCCAGCCCCCCATCTCTTCACCGGAGTACGTCTGTCCAACGGCCCTGGCCAGGGCCCGGGGACCTGATACGGAAAGAACGCTCCCTTTGACCTGAACCACAAAATCGGCCAGGGCCGCCTGAAAATCAGGGATGCCGTAGCATTCACCCATGGCGGCAAAGATAAAAGGGTGTGTTCGAAGATGGGTGTAGGCCGGGGCCAGGGTATCTATTCCGCCGCCGGACAGAGTGCAGAACTCCTTTGCCCCCTGGCAGTCGGGCATTCGCGCGCCCCCTGATTCCCCAAGCCAGATGAGAGGCATGCCGCCCTTTTCTTTCACCTGGGTTTTGAATTGAAGGGTCTTTTTCAAGTTAGTCTCGGCGTTGGTTGACGCCAATACGGTAAAATCATTGGCAATGACCGCAACCCGCCGACCCCCTATGGTTCCGTAACCGCAGATCACACCGTCGGCCGGGGTTTTATCCGCCATGCCGGTCACAGCCGAGTGAGCCAGAAGGCCCATTTCAAAAAAAGATCCCCTGTCCAGCAGTTTGTGGATCCGTTCCCTGGCCGTTTGGCGACCCTTGGCATGTTGTTTTCGAACCCGGTCGCCTCCCCCCATTTGAAGGGCCTTTTGCCGTTTTATGTCAAGTTTTTGAAGGGTCTTATCGAGGTCCATTTCCCGAAGGGTCCTTATAACCAAACCATAAGCTAATTTCCGACCGTCAGCGCGCCGGCCCTTAACCCATCATGGGTTTTTTCACGATTTTGGCGATGGGGCTTTTGCCATTGTGGAAACCAAAGCCGAAAATGAGCACCACCAGAACCAGTATTCCTCCCACGGATCTGATGTTCCACCATGGAAGTCCCAGGCACAGGCCTCCGACAAACAGGGCTATCCGCATCCAAAGGGGAGCGAGCCCATACTTGGGCACATACCCTTCAAGAGAGTAGCTGATACAAACCACGGAACAGCACACCAGGATGAAGCTTGCCAGAATATTCCAGGCGGACCCGTGAAGGAGAATGGCAGGGTTCAGAACAAAGAAAAAGGGGATGAAATACTTTACAAATCCGAACTGCATGGATTTGAATGCCGTCTTCATGGGGTCGGATCCTGCCAGCCCGGCAGCCGCAAAGGCGGATAGGGCTACGGGAGGGGTAATGTAGGAAGCCATGCCCCAGTACATGATAAACAGATGCACGGACAAGGGATAAAGGCCGCTTTTGACCAAGGCCGGCGCCAGGATGAGGGCCAGAAACACATAGCAGGCGGTGATGGTCATACCCATCCCCAGGATAAAACTGGTAAAGGCGCCCAGAACCAACAGAAGAGCGATATTGCCGCCGGCCAGGGCGATGATATCACTGGAGAAGGAATGGGCCACGCCCGTGAGGGACAAAGCGCCGATAATAGATCCGATGGCGCACAGAAGCGCCACCAGTTCGGTCAATACTTTGCCTGTGGATTCAATAAAATTAACGAGTTTTTTCCAGCTGAGCCGGGTCTCCTTTCGAATGTTGCAGGTCAAAAGCAAAATGAGACTGGCCCAGAAGGGTGCCAGGGTTTCCCAATGCAGGTACAACAATGCATAGACCAGAAAGGCCATGCCCACAATATAGAACCAGCCCGCAGCCAGGGTCTTCTTGACGGACGGCAGTTCAATTTTGGGGAGTCCCTTGAGGTCCGCTTTGGCGGCATAAGCGTCGATCTGCAGAAACAGTCCGCCGAAATAGAGGAATGAGGGGATGACGGCTGCAATGCAGATGGTGGAATAGGGTACGGCCAGAAACTCCGCCATGACAAAGGCCGTAACGCCCATGATGGGGGGCATAAGAACACCGCCGGTGGAGGCGGCCGCTTCAATGGCACCCGCGTAGTAGGGTGGATAGCCCGTTCGTTTCATGGTGGGGATGGTCAGTGCCCCCGTAGTCAAAACATTGGAGATGGAACTGCCGCTGATGCTCCCAAAAAAGCCACTGGCCACAATGGACATTTTTGCGGGCCCTCCCCTGAAGCTTCCCAGAAGGGCGGTTGCCAGATCCATGAAAAATTTGCCGCCGCCCGTGGCCTGAAGGGCCACAGCGAAGACCATGTATCCGATCAGAATGTTCCCCACCACTTTCATGGGAAGCCCGGTGACGCCCTCGGTTCCCATAGTGAAAAAGCCCACCAGCCGTCTCAGGCCGCATCCGTAACCCTCAAGGAGTCCCGGCATGTGTTGGGCATACAAGGCGTAGGTCACAAAAAACAGACAGATGAGCGCAAAGCTCAAGCCCCCTGCCCTGCGGGCCGCCTCCAGGACCATCAACATCAGGAGAACCCCCAGGACATAGGCCTCAATGGGAGGAATGATCTCCCATCCGTCCTGAATAATTTGGTATGAATGTAGAAAAAGATACAGGGGACCCATGAAACTCAAAATCGAAAACAAAAAATCGTACCAGGGTACCTTTTGACGGCTTAGATTTTTCTTCATGGGTGAAATGAGAAAAAGGAGGGGAAGAAACAGGGTGATCAAAAGGTAATAATACGCATCCCCCACCATGACGCCTAGAAAACTAAAATGAAACAGCTGGTAGATTGCCACAAGAATTCCCGTGAGTGAAAACAGGATAAAGATCCATCGCAGGGGCCCTGTGAGCGTCCGATATCTATCGGGGGATGGTTTTAAAGTATCCTTTTTGGCCATGTCTATTTTTCCCCTCCCTGAACCGATGCCATTATTTCTTAAACTTCTTGATTCTTTCCTGTTCCCCGGCCAGCAGTTCGGCTTGCCGTTTTTCATGGGCCGGAGTCCATACGCCCACTTCCTTGAAAAACTTCACAGCGCCGGGATGATAGGAGCTCAGGAAACGATTTGTTTCCAAAGCGCCCTTCTGGGTCCACAGTTTGAGGGAGGGGTGCATGGGGCTGTAAATATCGTAGCCGTTCCATATACCCTTGGTCAGCTTATATACCACTTCTTCGTCCAGATCCGGATACGCAATGAGCCCATAATAATAGGACGCAACTTGAGCGGGTTTTTCCGCTGATACGCCGGCCCCTTTTACGGCTTTGTAGGGGCGCAGGTAGGGACAGAATGCATTCAACCTGGCCCACCCTGCCTTGTCCTCGGGAGGGGCCGGCAACCAGCGGATGCCATGGGGTGACGCAGCCAGTTCAACGGCTTTGGAGGAGGCTACCAGGCAATGGGCCGTATCAGCGGAACCATCGAGAACTGCTCTCCAGGCTGCGCCCCAACTGGAAACCGGGACCACCGTCACATCGTCCAAACCCAGTCCCGCAAAGGCCAGATACCCTTCATGAAGCGCCTTGCAGGCGGGGCTGGCCGGGATGATGGCGACTTTTTTCCCTTTGAGGTCAGCCAGGGTTTTGATGCCCGAGTCTTCCCGAACCATCATGCCCGCAATGGATCCCTCGGGGCAACCAAAGACCAGACGCAGGGGCTGAGGACCCCAGTCTTTGGCGGCAAAGTCACCCAGGCCCATCAGGGCATAGTATTGACCCGCGCCGGTGAACAGGGATAATTGCATCATGTTCTTTTTAAGGGGAAGAATTTTGGATTTGTCGGTTCCCGCAGGCACCACTTTGACTTTGATCCCCTCGTTTTTTTTGATGGCTTCCATGAGTCCCATGGACGTAGCATACCCCGTGGACCCAACTGAATAGGTGGTGCAGCTCAACAGTTTCGGGGTGTCCTTGGCCATTGAAACAGAAGGCAGTAAAAGAGCAATCCCCAAACAAGCGATTAGCAGGATCATTTTGAAAATTATAGACCTGGTTTTCATTACATGTTTCTCCTTTTTTTCGGGTTATGTTTCAAATCGTCTCTGGACCGGCCGCTGTTAGGACCTTCACCTCCTTTCCTGAATCGGGTGGAAATTTTGAGGCCATGAGAAAAAGCCTTATAAAAAGAAGTATTCAATACTACTTCTGCTCGTATCGTTTTTCGAAGATAGGCGTTTTGCGCGTCTCTTTGGGGAGGCTCCCGGGTTCCACGAATTCGATTTGAGGCCTGATTTTTATTTGATCGTGAAGGGCGCTGATGATTCTTTTTTCAAGATCCGGCAGCTCGGATCGGCTGACATGTTCCCCGTGTTCGATTTTCAGGCGCAGGGGCGGCACCACCCGAGGGGGCTTTTCCGTCAAAACCACTCGCATCTCTCCGGTGACCGCAGGCACAAAACCGCAGATAATATCTTTAACCGCCACGGGATAGACATTGACCCCCTTTACGATCAACATATCATCGGCACGGCCGATGAGCCTTGCCCGTTTCCCCTTGAACCCGCAGGCCGGGCATTCACCAGTGGAAATCTCCACCACGTCGCCGTAGGCGTATTTTACGGCTGGACAGGCTTCCCGCTCCAGGCTCGTAATGACCATTTCCCCCACAGCCCCATCCATATCCGAATCCACCGGCGCCTTGGTGATGGGATCCACCAAATCATCATAACTGGTGCATACATCGGGGGAAACCGCGTGGAGTCCATGGTATTGGTCGGAATCACAGGAAATACCCATACAGTTGCCGCAGGGGGACCAATAGTCCCATGCTCGGCAACCATAGGCGGTTTCCAACCGGTTCTTGATCTCCGGAAGCGCAATCCCCACCTCGCCAGTTGTCAGCAGACCTTTGAGCCCGAACTCACCCACAGACTTGTTCAGGACTTTTGGCGATTTGTGTACCAGAAATTCCGCCAGGGAAGGGGTGCAGGCCAGGTAGGTGGGCCGGGTCAATTCAATGAATTGAAGCAGCAGGTCGGTTCCGGCCCTGGCGTCGATATCAATGGGGAGGGCCCCCAGATGTCTGAGGCCCCAAAGGGTCATGGTGGTGGCGTAAATGCCCAGAGCAAAAAAGAAGACCACCCGATCGCCCTTGCCGATGCCCGAAAGCGAAAGCCGGTGACCCAGCTGGCGACCCACAAAATTGATGTCCTTTTCCGTAAAGGTGTAGCTAAAGGTGGGCGTTCCCGTGGTGCCGGAAGTGGTTCCGGTGAGGTAGAGGTTATCCACCGGCGCGCAAAGGTGAAGGCCGAAAGGGTGGCCCTGTTGTCTCAGGGAATCTTCGGCACTTTTTCTTTCATCGTCCTTGACCATGAAAATGGGGAGTTTGCGCAAGTCTTCAATGGTTCTGATATCTTCCGGTTTTGCGCCGATATCGTCGAATTTCCGCCGGTAGAATTCCGAAGCGTTATAGCAGTACGCCAGTTGGCGCGTGAGTTTCTTCTCCTGATATCGACGGATCTCTTCCCGTGACATTCGGTTTAGTTCAGGAACCAGATAAAAATCTCTTTCCAAATCAAATTCTCCTTGAGACCAATAGTGATTGTTGTTTGGATTTTTCCACAATGGTTTTGCTCACGTCTGCGATATGGTGAAAGCAAACCTCTCCCGATTCCTGGAATTGGCCCTTTCTTAACAATTCCACGATCTCCCTGTGCTGAAAAAATGTCCTTTCCACCATGGGGATGGTGGCCTCCACATTTTCGAAAAAGTGGGAGGAGAGATCCACGATGACTTTGTGCATAAGAATAATCACCGGGTTTTCCGTGATTTGCGCCAGCGTCGTATGAAAGCCGAAGTTGGTGTGAAGCCTTTTTATACTGTCCCTGTTCTGAAAATGGGCTTCTGCCAGATCGATGTTTTGGGCGAGTCTGTCGCAGTCCTCAGGGGTGATTTTTGACGGGATCAGTTCAACGAGTATTTCCCTTTCAAGTACGGCCCTGGCCATGGCCAGGTGGGGGAAAGTCACGTTTGCCATTTTCAAAACATTGCCGATCTGATCCACTACGGCTTTCTGGTCCATCTTTTTGACATAAGCACCTCCGCGGCTACCCTGCCGAACCACGATGACGCCGAACTGTTCAAGAGAACGGATGGCTTCCCGGATGGTGACACGGCTGACCCCGAATATATCCCCCAGTTCTTTTTCAGAGGGCAATTTGTCGTCGGGGGCCAGATCCCCCCTGGAGATAGCTTCAAGAATTTGGCTTACAATATCTTCCGACATTCGGTTCTGCTTTATTTTTTTAAACATGGCGATATCCGTTCTCGAGGTGAAAAAATGACCGTTTTCAGCTTTATGGTAAAAATGTATAATGAACTAACATATAAATGTCAAACTATTTGCTTGACGGTCTTCAAAAAAAGCAATGTGATTCTGAACGTGTTTTCGCTTCATCAAAAAGAAAGGCTGAAAAAATAGAGATAAGGAGCGGAAAAATCGTGGAAATAAAGCGTGTATTCGTGGTGGGCGCCGGTTTGATGGGCAGCGGAATTGCTCAGGTGTTCGCGAAGGCAGGCATCCAGGTGATCTTAATGCGATTGCCCTGGCCCATCAAACCGCTGATGGTACTCATCTGTAAAACGCTTGATAAACCCCTGATCCGCAAAGCTGAAATACTGGTTATTCCCGATAATCAGGTGATCCAGGATCTGGATACCCATCAGCATGGCCGCCCAGACCAGGTCTCTTGTCAGGCGTTGATCCTCGGGAGACGGGGCGGGGTCTCCCGAAGGGTGATTATGGACAAATACGAGTCCCGCCGCCTTATGTTCCAGGGCAAGGGTAACGATTTCGCGAGGATAAACCGCGCTACCGGTCAAACTGCCTTCAAACATATCGCAGTCCGTGATAACTTCATTTTTCCGGGTCAGGAAAAGGACCCTGAAAACCTCTCTTTTGAGGTCCCGCATGGAATGAAAAAGATAATCGAACACCGCCTGGGACGAGCCAAAAAAGGTTTTTCCGGCAACGCGATCCCGAAGATATCGTTTGGCCGTCTGATGAACCAAACCCAGGTAAAGGGCATTTTTCCGCCCGATGCCCTTGATCTCCATGAGCTTTTCCATGGGCGCCGACAGAACACCCGAAAGGGTGTCGAATCTCTTCATAGCATCCCGGGCCGCATGTTTCAGGTCACCCCTGGGAGTCCCCAGGGTCAGAAGGAACTCAACCACTTCTTCATCGGTAAACTGCTCCAGACCTCCCGTTACAAACCGTTGGCGCAACCGTTCCCGATGCCCTTTGCCCCGATTCTGCCAGTCTTCTTTTTTCATTTCAGCGCTCAAAATTTAGGAACACTGCTTGCACCCTTTCTTTG
This sequence comes from uncultured Desulfobacteraceae bacterium, assembly GCA_964412835.1. GTDB lineage: Bacteria > Desulfobacterota > DSM-4660 > Desulfatiglandales > Desulfatiglandaceae > NaphS2. The sequence goes on from CAYPQJ010000084.1 coordinate 16,128, forward strand.
TTTCCCTTTTCTCTTCTCCCTTGTCTCCGGAAAAATTCTTGAGGCCTTCAGCCAGTTCCTTCAGTTTATCGTCCACCAGTTTATTGATGGAACCTTTGGGATAGGACCCGTCCGCTTTTCGTTTTCCGGCCTTCTTGCCGGTCAGGATCTCAATCCCCTGATCGATGGTTTTAACGGGATATATGTGAAATTGACCCTTACTGACCGCATCCACCACATCCTGTCTGAGCATGAGATCTTTCACGTTGCTCTCGGGTATCATCACACCCTGCGAATCCCTGGCACCCTTTTTCCGGCAGCAGTCAAAAAACCCTTCAATTTTTTCATTGACCCCCCCGATGGCCTGGACCTGGCCGTTCTGGTTCACCGAACCGGTCATTCCAATGCACTGTTTGATAGGAACCTCGGAAAGGCTGCTCAAAAGCGCGTAGATTTCCGTGGAAGAGGCGCTGTCACCGTCCACGCCGCCATAGGACTGTTCAAAGGCAATGCTGGCACTCATGGTCAGGGGTTTGTCCTGGGCATATTTTTTCCTGAGATAACCCCCCAGTATCAGCACCCCCTTGTTATGGGTACTACCTGACAGGTCCGCTTCCCGTTCAATGTTGATAATGCCGGCACGACCCATGGCGGTGGAACAGGTAATACGGGAGGGTTTCCCGAACATGTAATCGCCCATGGCATAAACCGCCAGCCCGTTCACCTGGCCCACCACTTCGCCTTCAAGGTCGATCATGACCGTTCCGCGATCGATCATGTCCTGCAGGTGTTCTTCCACCATACCGGATCTGAATTTTCGGGATTCGATCACCTTTTCCACATGGCTTGCGGAAACCGTTTCTTTCTTTTCCTCGCTTGCCACATAATCGGCTTCTCTCACCAGGTCGGTCAATTGTGGAAAACCGGTG
>CAYPQJ010000085.1:0-16671 GCA_964412835.1 uncultured Desulfobacteraceae bacterium
TAGTGCTGAAAGGGACCGCGGGCACGAGTTTAACCTATTATTTTGCGTTGTCCGCGCCGACGGTTAGTATTGTGGAACCGTAAAGGAAGTGGTCAGTGGACATTAGTCAATATTCAATCGTCAATAGTGAATCCAAAGGGGATACGACGTGAATGAATTACAAAAATCAGGGGCTGTTTCCGTGAGTCGGAGGGAGTTCTGCAAAAAGGCAATCAAGCGCTCTTCAGTCGCGGCAGCGGTGGGGGTTGCGGGTTACCTTGCCTACAGGAAACCTGCAATCAGGAGTTTCTTTGGGACAAGTGATGCCTACGCGGCAACAACAGGGGCCGGCAGTTTTTCCCTAAAGGGGGACAGCAATTAGGGCCGCCCGGGTCTTGCAGGATTCATCCTGAGCGCCTATGGCCGCATCAAACTTGCCTTTGCCGTGCCATCCTCAGAAGTTGCCGGGTGATCCTGTTTTTTGCAGCAGCCCTTTCCACCGCCGGCGAATGTTTTTTGTTTAAGAGAAGTTCTTTGGGAAGGTGCGTGAGCGTGAAAAGCAGACGCCTGCAATAGAATAGGAGATGCCCCGGGAAATAGCGGGTATTACCTGATGATCGGATCCCATGGCCGGTCTGACTGCCGGAAAATCGAAATAGCGCCTTTACCACATAAGCAAACTTATCTCCAAATCCCTTCCGATTTCCAATGGTAGTCCGAAAACGCCAGATAACGCCCTCCACATCCAATAATCTTTCCTCATCCAATAGGGCAAGCAAGTCCCGAAGTGAATTGTTAAATTCCCGCTGAGCCCTGTCTCTATTCTTAAGCCGGGGCGGCTGAGACATCTGAGGAAGACGCATCATAGTCGAAAGGAATCTTGTGCTAAAGTCAAATACCTGTTCAAGACCGAAATCCCGGAGCAGAGAATATCCAGATCGGAGAGAGTCCGCAGGGCCGGGTCCTTGTAGATGCGGCCGATCAAGGCAGGGCCTTTCAGGACGATAATGGGTATCCCTTCTTTTTCGCATTCTGTAAGGAGTGTTTCCAGGATACCCAGATATTCCTCGTTTCTGAGGAAATTCTCAAAATAGGCCTGCTCCCACTTTTGTTTCAGCCATTCGGGAATTTTTGTCGAAATACCGGCGTTTGAGACCATCCAGTAAAGAAGCGGTTCCATATTGTGAAAATAGGCCAGGTCGCTTAAGACCTTCCACTCCACATCATCGCCGTCCGGGAATTGTTGCTCTGCGTTCCGGCCTTGAAAAAGCCAGTGCCGGGTTGCGGCAAAGAGCCAATCGAGTGCCTGGAGACGTATGTCTAAGGGGGTCATGGGTTCAAAGGTTCATAGGGTTCAGGGTTAGGCCCAAACAGCTCATTTAAGAGTCCTCGCATGGATTGCAGGCTGTTTGTTCGAAGCCTGAAGATCTCGGCTGCCTCACAGATCCTGATAACCGAATCAAATAGATGTTCATCATCCCCGTTGGGGGGAAAGCAATATCCCAGGAGTTCAGTGAAGACCCGGTCCGGTGTGAGTTCTTCAATTCCCGGTTTTTGGGAAGTATCGTATGCAGGCATCAGGATGATCTTCAAAGGAACCGGATCTGATCCGACAGCATACGGACGATAGCGGGCCATCTGAGAATCCAGGATTTTGAGTTCCCCATTTTGAACCGGGTAGAGGGATCGATATTTTTCCGCATAAGTTCCCTCAAGTGTAAGCACCTGGGGGTAGGGATAAACCAGAAAGGTTTCCGGATCTACAGGCGTAACCTCTTCACACAAAAAAATATGCCCCATCTCAACCAGGTTGAAGGTGGTGGTTGTCTTGCCGGTGTTTGGATTCCCAGGGATGACACAGGTAGTGTCACCTATCATCACAACACCTGCATGAAATCCAACCCAGTCCCCTATGGTCCGGATAAGGGTATTTTCTATATCCTCCTCTAGACGGCATATGAGATCAAGACACGACCCAAACTGCCCGGTCAACTGACTATCTTTTAGGAAGTTAAACCCATTGGAGGTGGATTCGATGACATATTCGTGCCGGGGAGGCGGATTTGTGTCGGGACTTATGGAATAAAGAAATGCGGCTTGAATATCAGCAATAATCTCAATGGGAACGGTTAAGGAGATATTGAGCCGGGGAAAAGATAGAAAAAAGGTTTTCATGTTTCCGTGTAGACCAGATCGTACCGCAAAAACAGATCGAGTATCTCGTCCAGATCCTCTTTCATTTTGGCAGAGTCACCGTCAAAGACCTCACTCAGCATATAGAGGAGTTCATCGAATGTAAAGGGCTCTTGAAGGGTCTCCCATATGAAGAGAGCCGTCTCGTTGAGCACATGTATGCCCTTTTGTTTACTCACGTAAAGGGCCGTATTCTTGCCGACTTTTTTGACCTTGACCTGGCCAAAGCGCTTATAAAACATGATGCTCCGCAAATTTTCCTGCAAGAATATTCCCTTTTGGCTATGAGGTCAACGACGATTTACAAACTCATTCGCCGTCGTGCCCGATTGCCCTCTCGTCGCAGGTTGAAGGTTCGGAACAAGGTCGTTCGTGTTTATGACCCTCCAGTTCACGCGGTACGCGCCGTACTCCCCTTCATAGATAGTGTCTGAATGAAAACCAGGATTTTTTTCAAGATCAAGGAAAATCAAAATTTTAACCGCATGAATACATTAGGTATTTCGAGGGTTAAAATTTTTATCTGACGCAGAGATTGGCGAAAAAGACAGTTTTCGTTCGGGCACTATTTATGTAGAACTTGCCGGAAGTTTGGCCACAGGACATCCTTCCCATAAGTATCCGGGCTCAATCAGCAAGTGATAAAATAATGTCCCCATTTTCCCAGACTCGGAATTTGAAATCTATTCATAAAGACCTATATTATGTGAATTCAAACAATTTTTTGTAAGGACCCTGATGATGTCGAGATATTCAACCAGGACCATATGGATCGTTCTACTGCTGCTCTTTTTGTTTTTATGGTTCAAAAAAGAGGACAGATCGTTTTTTCCGGAAAAGAGGCCCACGGTGGAATCCCTGGACTTCAATGCTCCGGAACATTCAACGGTGGCGCAACCGGCTGTTTACTCTTCCGATGAGAAAATCAATGTGGATGTTTTTGAAAAAGTCCATCCAGCGGTGGTGAATATCGCCGGCACGATCCTCGGCATGAATTTCTGGATGGAAGTGATTCCGAGGCAGGGTCAGGGATCCGGTTTTATTATTGATCGAAGGGGATATATCCTGACCAACAACCATGTGGTGGCCAAGGCTCAGAAGCTGACGGTTACCACGGTAAATGGAAAAAAAATTGAAGCGACCCTGGTGGGACGGGATCCTCGAACCGACCTTGCGGTGATTCGAATTCCCCCCGGCGATGTGGAGGCGGTGGCTACTCTGGGAGACTCGGACAAACTTCTCCCCGGCCGAAAGGCCATTGCCATCGGAAATCCATTCGGGCTGTCCCATACCCTGACCACCGGCATTATCAGTGCGCTTCATCGAAGTATCCGGACAGAAGACGGCAACGAGATTGAGGACTTGATACAGACGGATGCTGCTATTAATCCGGGGAATTCAGGTGGCCCTCTCCTGGATTCAAACGGTCATGTCATTGGAATCAATACGGCTATTTTCAGCCTTTCGGGTGGATACCAGGGGATCGGTTTTGCCATTCCCATCAACCTGGCCAGGCGTGTGGCAACAAAACTGATTACTTCCGGAAGGGTGGCCAGACCCTGGCTCGGCATTTCCGGGCTTTCCTTGAGCCCTTCATTGTCTGAAGGCCTGGGTATCGAGGTGTCTCAAGGTGTGCTGGTGGTTCAGGTGGTACGCGGTGGACCCGCGCACCAGGCCGGGTTAAGGGGTGGTAACCGGGAAGTGGTGATCCGGGGGATCAGGCTTCGCTTGGGAGGCGATATTATCACCGATATCAATGGTATTGCCGTAAATGACATGAAGCAACTGGTTCAGCATGTTGAGCAGATGGAAGTGGGACAGGGGGCGGATCTGCATGTCCTGAGAAAGAATTTTTCAAAGCGTATCCGCGTTACCCTTTCCGAAAGGCCCTGATTTTGGGGAAATGTTAATAAAGGATAAAAATGAATTGACCATGAGCAGCAAAAGTGGTTAATCTTAGGACGCATTTTAACCGTCGGCAGGATGCACCCAATTCAAGCCAAAAATGGACCTTATTATCGTGGGAACTGTCATTTCCATATCGAGTCAGAAAGGAGGGGTCGGAAAAACAACCACGGCAGTCAATCTCTCAGCGGCCCTGGCCTTGTTGGAAAAAAAAGTGCTTCTGATTGATTTGGACCCCCAGGGGAATGCCACATCGGCCTTTGGTATCGACAAAACAACACTTAAGAAAAATATGTATCATGCCCTGGTTGAAGGTGCTACGCCCCAAGAAATAATCCTTCAAACCACTCTGGCCTTCTTGAAGTTGCTGCCTGCCCGCATGGAACTGTTCAGGGCGGAAGTTGAATTGATGAAATCCCCCGACAAGGAAAAAAAACTTCGGTATTTTCTGGACCGGGTAAAAGACTCTTTTGATTATATTATCCTGGACACGCCCCCCTCTTTAGGTCTTCTCACCTTTAATGCCCTTACTGCGGCAGATTTGCTGCTGATTCCCATGCAATGTGAAGCATATGCCCTGGAAGCGGTTGCGCCTTTGATGCAAGTCATGGACATCATCAAAAAAACCAGCAACCAGCGCCTTCAGATGGGGAGGGTTCTCTTGACCATGTTTGACGTGGGAGAAAGCGCTGGTCAGCGTATTTGCGAGGCTGCCAGGGAGCGGTTCGGCCACCTGCTGTTTAAAACGGTAATCCCCAGGAATAAGGCATTAAAAAACGCGCCCATGGTGGGTACCCCGATTTTTCTTCAGGATGTGGGGGCGTTCGGTGGTAGATGTTATCTAAATCTTGCAGAAGAGGTCCTGCATTTAAAGTGAAGGAGTGAACCACATGAGAGTCGCGAATTCCGAAGCCATTCGAAAAGGGGAGAAAGCGCTGGCTGATGCCATCGCTTCCAACTTTGACCACAGTGTGATCCGGAAAATTTTCAAAAGGGTTCATAACCTGGATGTGGGGGAAGACATTAAATGCAGTCAGGCATCCATGGGGGTCCATGGGGATGAGGTGGCCTATTCAATGAATTTTGAGGTTTTGGTGAACCTTTCCGTATTTCTGGATAGAGCCGGAAATTTCATTTCCATTTCCAGCAGCGGTGTTGCCCCTGAACTCTCACCCCAAACCGAAGAACCGATGGTGGAGGAGCCTGAAAGTCCTCCTGTGGGAGAAACGGCAGATGCTGAGCCCCAAGTGGTAAAGGCACCACCTGAAAAGGATGCATCTTCTCCGGGGGGAAGCTATGAAGCGGTTTTGAAGGCATTTGCGCCCATTGAATCCGAATCTGAGACGGCCGCCTTCTGATCTGTTGATTTTGGACTTATTTTTGAGTGAGTCCAAATGTTGAGGTCCAATGCTCTGTGTGGGGCTTGATTTCAAGTCTGCCCGTTTCCTGGAGCAGTTCCATCCCCATGGTCACCACGAAAAACAGCATGACCCCGATGCCCAGTGCCAGACCGGGTTTGTAAGCTTTTCGCGCTTTAATGAGCATCATGCCGGGCAGTATGCCGAATACCATCCCAATACCCACGCCCCCTGCCACATTCAACGCAATTAAAAAAAGGTCAGGATAACAAAGGGTGATGAGCAGAGGAAGCCCGAAAGCGAGAAGGGCGTCGGTGGCGCGGTTCCTTTTTTTGAACAGTGACCGTGTCAAGTCTTTCATGAAATTCAGAAGACCGGTCCCCACCGCCAGATAAGAAGTGGCAATGGCCAGGAGGGAAAAAATCAGGCTCACGGTGGTGAAAATATTTGAATGGAGGATATGGGCCAGGGGTATGGTGGCGGGGAGGTTTTCCTCGAAAGCATGGTAAAGGGTGTCTTTCCCCACCCCCTCCAACGGCAGGCATCCGATGACGGACGACGTCCACATAATTGAAAGGATCAGGGGGATCGCTGACCCCACCATAAGGGCTTTGTAGACCGATGGACGGTCGTAATCCAGAATCCGTACCACGATGGGAATGGTGTTGTGGTAGGTGAAGGCACAAATGAATACCGGGAAAACCGCCGGAAAAAAGCGCCAGTCCGAATACCGGAACCATTCCAGATGGACGCTCTTTCCAGAGACCACGATTAGATATAAAAATGCCGCAAAAAGCAGGAGCATTAATGCCGCATTACTCTTTCGAACCACCTCCACGCCAAAAAGGGTGGCTCCGGTGAGAACTGTAAAAAGACCCAAGGTGACAATGGATTCAGAGACATTGATGTTGAACAGATGACAGATGATGCTTGCGCCCCCGCAGAGATAGGCCACCAGAATGCCAAAGTAGTTAATCAGATAGCCGATAGTGGCAAACCCTTTTCCGACGGTGCCCAGTTCTTTTTGAAACAGTGAAGGCAACCCTTTAATTTCCCGTCCATGACTCATCATCCGCCAGGCCAGTACAAAGGCGGTTCCCAGCATCACCATCCAGATAGCCGCGAGACCCATAATTGAAGGAAGTGCCCCCGCCATTCCGCCTAAAATGGGCAAACCCAGAATTCCCGCACCGATGGTATTGCCGGAAATCATCAGTGCTGCTGTGAATATTTTTAAGGAGTGACGCATCATGGCTGTTTCCATGGGGCATGAACATCAGGTTTCACGCCAGCCATACATGGTTTTCGCCCTTTTGTCATGGTATAATCATAAGGTCTTTCCCTTCTCGGTGAGGATCGGCGCGGGGTGTTCACAATCTTTTTCGACGCCTGTTCGCGGATGTTGTTGTCGAGCGGGCGCCCGGCACTTCCAGGAATCGGGTCAAAGTCTTTCGGTGTTTGATCATGGACGTATTGCCTTTCATGTAAAATAGACAATGAACATGGGTGCTTATGAACATATGATCCGTCTATTTCCCGAATTCTTTTATTGTGTATGATCGAAACCTTTTCACCGCTGACGGGTCTAACCAATATTCCTCAAAATCCAAAAAATCAGGGGTCGTTCTATATATCTTGATGATGGCATTCAACTTTTTGATTATTTCTTTTCCCTCTTCAGTTTTTGAGCAGCCGACAAAGGTTAATCCATAATCGTCCATGCCTGCTATGGGAATTGAAATAATGTCGGCTTTCATTTTTAATGTCTTTGCCGCATAGTGAGCCTCGTAGGGATATCCGATAATCGCGTCGATCCTTCCCTCATTCATCATGCCAATGAGATTGGTGATCATGTTGTGAGAGCCGGCATGTTTAACTAGATTGGGATTATTCTTATTCTTTTGTAGCATTTCATCAATTAACCCTCTGTAAACCCGTCCCTTAGCAAGTCCTATGCGAAAGCCCTTTTCTATGATCCTTGGTAAGGAAATAGCCCCTTCGGAATTGATAAAGGGTTCAAATTTGCTCCTTTGCGCCTCCGGTATGATCAACGCGTTTGAAAGAACAACTCGATAAGGAATCGAAAATTGGATAAATTTTTCGCGTTCGGGGGTTTTGTAAAGCGCTACGCAACAAGCATTCTTTTTCTGTTTCAACATCAAGATTATTCGTTTGTAGTTCGCGCTATCCGCGCTGCTCCTGCAATTTTCCAAATGAGTCCTAAAAAATGCCTCCGTTCGGTCCACAGACCCCATGCCGGCGCCATACCCTTCTGAAATATGAAGCGGGGGTTGGCCGGGGTGCAACCAATAAATGGAACACTCCTCAGCTTCCAACATTGTTGTGGCAAAAACAAATGTCAGTGCATAAACAAAAAGATAAACATATTTTTTCATCGTTTTTCCTCCTTCTTCGAAATGAACTGCTGCTCACCTTTATCCCACCGTGTGTGGGGCTGCAAATAAGGTCCTTCAAAGGGTTTTACCCCCTTGTTCCCTCCGGATACTTTGCAGCAATTCAGGCATTTGGGCCTAACAAAAAGTATCCTCTCTTTCGAAGGTTTTTGCAAGGCGAAAGGGGTTGTTGAGTAAGGAACTTGGAAATCCTCATTTCTCCGGCCCATTTTTTTCAGACGTCTATTTGCATTTCATGCACGCTTGCCGAAACGACATGGTGTTTCATAAAACAAAGATGTATCATATGAAAATGAGACATTTCTTTTCCCCTCTTTGGGGAAACAAAGATGCCCCTGTTCGATTATATCTGTTCTAACCATTTGATTTAATGCCCGGTTCTTTCTATTGGCGGCAAAGCCTTCATTTTTAGGTTTTGGCGGTCAAATTCTTCGGGACAGCTGATTCCGCTCTCCTGTTTTCCAGTAAAATCGAAATGAAAGCAATAGCTTATAGCTTTGTTAGATGACACTTCTGTCTCAAGATTCAAGTTTTTCAGAAGGTACTTTGTTGTCCGTGAACTTTCCGTGTCCACACAAGTCATTTAAATATTTATGATTCAGGGTATCCAACGGCTCTGTGGGTAGGTTTTGGCACGTAAACTGCTTTCCATGAAAACCAAGGTGTATTCAGCTTTCCGGGTAGACCCGGAAGGCTGCGCTTTGAAGTTGGCTTCAGTACTTTGTGCTTCAGGAAGGGAGGGACCATTAAGCGATGGCAAAGGAAGGTTATAGAAAGGTTCACGTTTATCAGTGCCCATGCGGTTATGGATATGAACCGGAAAAGGGATGTAACGAAGCGGGTGTTGAACCGGGGGTTCCATTTGAGGCGCTTCGAGACCAGCTCACTTGCCCCAGGTGTCAAAGGGCAAAAGTCCATTTTAGAGAGAAACGTTTTTCGGTCAAAGCATAGCGCTGTGGTCAATGTGTCCCATTTTTGATCCGGCTAACGCTAACCTGCAATAAGCAGATTTTCCCGGGAGGGGAGAATCTCAATTAAGGAGGTAGATATGGAAAAGGAAATCCAAGAGAAAAAAATTAAGCCTTTGAATCTCAAAGAGACCACCCTGTGTGATGCAACGGCACAAATGCTGAAAAAGGCCGAGGCTGACGGGGTTGAAACCGCCTTCCATCGTGCGGCAAGCATGAAGGCATGCCCTATCGGGGCTAATTCAGCCTGTTGTAAGCATTGTTCCATGGGGCCCTGCAGATTGAACGCCAAAGATCCCTACGGTAAAGTTGGGGTATGTGGGGCGACAATTGACACTATTCAGGCCCGTAACTTTGCCAGGATGGTGGCTTCCGGGGCGGCCGCCCATACGGATCATGGTATGAGTATGCTGGATCTGTTCAGGGAGGTTGTGAACGGCCACATTAAGGAATATTCCATAAAAGATCCCATTAAACTAAAAGAAGTTGCTTCCGGATTGGGAATTGAGGTGGAGGACCGGGAGATCAAGGATATTGCCATGGATCTTTATCGGGAACTGGAACGGACCTACACCCAGGTGGAAGGGGAGATCCCTTTTGCCAAAAGAGTTCCCGCGAAAACCCTGGAGACGTGGCGAAAGCACAATGTGGTCCCAAGAGGGGCCATGCGCGAAATCATGGAATTGATGCATCGTACCCACATGGGTGTGGACCAGCATTACGAGAACATCACCCAGCAATGCAGTCGAACCGCATTGTCGGACGGCTGGGGCGGTTCCATGGTGGCGACGGAAATATCGGATATTCTCTTCGGCACGCCCAAGCCCGTCCAAGGGGATGTCAACATGGGATGCCTCAAAGAGGATGAGGTAAATGTCATCATTCACGGGCATGAACCCAACCTTTTTGAGTCCATGCTGGCTTCGGTGGATGATCCCGGATTTCTTGAGGCTGCAAAAGAGGCGGGGGCCAAGGGAATCAATTTGGTGGGCATGTGCTGTTCAGGGGCTGAAATGCTTTCCCGCCATGGAATTCCCCATGCGGGCAACTTCATGAGCACGGAAACGATTTTGGTGACCGGCGCCGTGGATGCCATGGGCGTTGATGTGCAGTGTATCAAACAGGGCCTTGCCCAGGTGGCCGACTGTTACGGCACCAAGCTTTTTACCACCAACCCCAGATGTCACATCGAAGGGGTGGACCATATTGCGTTTATCGAGCACGAGCCGAGGGCATGTACGGATGCCATTGTCAAAAGTGCCATTGAACGGTTTAAAAACCGGACAATGCCGATCGAGATCCCCAACATCAAGAATTCCGGAATTCACGGTTTTTCCATGGAATACATCAACTACATGCTGGGTGGAACTTTTCGAGGGTCCTATAAACCCTTGAATGAAAACATTATCAATGGACGGATCAGGGGTGTGGCCGGTGTGGTGGGCTGTACCAACCCAAGGGTGAAGCAGGACTGGGTTCACGTGGAACTGGTCAAGGAGTTGATTCGAAATGATGTCCTGGTGGTGCAGACGGGATGTTCGCAGATCGCCCTGGCAAAAGCCGGTTTGTATCGGCCTGAGGCTGCGGCTCTGGCGGGTCCCGGGCTTAGTGAAGTCTGTGAAACGGTGGGCATGCCGCCTGTCCTGGGCTTAGGTTCATGTGTGGATAACAGCCGGATTCTCACGGCCTGTTCGGAAATGGTTCGTACCGGAGGACTGGGAGACAGTTTGGCGGATCTTCCCGTGGCCGGGGCTGCTCCCGAATGGATGAGTGAAAAGGCGATTTCCATCGGACATTATTTTGTGGCCTCCGGGGTGTACACGGTTTTCGGCGTGACCTATCCCATTATAGAAGGCACTAAATTTCACCAGCTTCTCTTTGACGGGCTGGAAAAGATGGGCTTTGGAAAGTGGGGGTTTACGGCGGATCCATATGAAATGGCCCGCATGATGATTGCCCATATTGACAAGAAAAGAAAGGCGCTTGGCATCGATAAAGCCAGAGAACGTGTCCTGATGGATATGGAAGACAGACAGAAACTTGAAGCGGCGTAGAGAAGTATTTCAGGTGTAAGGTATAGGGTGTAAGGTTTTAAGCCTGGCTTTTTCAACCAGGGGAAACCTGATGCCTTACACCTTAAACCCAAACCCCAAAAGCGAGGAACGCATGGAGCAAACTGCCGGTTTATACCATGATAAGACCCGCTATGAGCGTTCAAAAATGGGCGGGCATTTTCTGGATTGGCAGAACCAGCCGGAAGTTTTTAAAACCTATGAAGGCCGGGAAACAATTCCCATGCCCCGTGAGATGCCGCTTCCCCGTGAAGACCTTTTTGCCCTCTATGACGGTCTGTGTAAAACCCACATCGCCCATGAGGATTTTGATCTGGAGAAGCTCTCAAAAATCCTGCTTTTGACTTATACGTTAACCTCCCGAACACGTCATGCCAACGGCATGTTCTATTTTCGAAGCGCTGCTTCGGCAGGTGCGCTTTATCCCACTGAAATATATGTGCTTTCTAGTGGCGTAAAGGATCTGGATCCCGGACTCTATCATTTTTCCATTTTTGATCACAGTCTGGTAAAGCTCCGTGACGGCCATCTTTTAGAGGCGGTTGACGGCACACCGCTCACTTTCTTTCTAACGGCCATTTTCTTCAGGAGTGCGTGGAAATACGGGAATCGTTCGTACCGATACCATTTGCTGGATACGGGGCACGTGCTTGAAAATCTTTCCCTGTCCCTCAAAGCACTGAAATATCCATTTGAAATTAGCTTTGATTTTGACGACAGCGCCGTCAACCATCTGCTGGGTCTGGATGAAAGTCGAGAAGTCGCCCTTGCGGTGTGCGGGTTGAAGGGACGGGTTGATTTTCTTAGTGCGTATGATTCCCGCGCCATTGAGGATTTGCCGGATACGGTGAAAAAAACCAGCCGTGTCTCTCCCCGTGAAGTTGATATGCCGGAAGTGCGGGCGGTTCACACTGCGGGATACGACATGATGTCAGGCAAATCGGATCTGAATGTGTGCAATTCTTTGGGGATCATACCTGAAGCCCGGTTTTCGCTTCCTTCCACGTCGGTGCCTGAGCCCGGTTTACCCTATCCGGAAGCTGTTTTCCGCAGAAGATCCAGTAGAAATTTTGTGGCTGAAACCCTGCCCGCTTCTCATTTGCATGCGTTGCTCAATGTCATCACCGCAATGGATTGCGGCGGCACGGATCAGTATGTTCACAGTATTTGTACCGGGTTTTTGACCAACGGTGTAGAATCCCTCAGGGATGGATTTTATGTGATGGATAAAGAAACGGAGGATTTGGGCTTTGTAAAGCCCGGCGCTTTGACGGGTTCCATGGCCCATATCTGTCTGGATCAGGGATGGATGGGGAGTGCCTCCCTTCATTTCGTGTTCATGACCAACATGGCTGTATTGGAAGAGGAATGGGGTCCAAGGGGGTATCGATACGCCATGATGACCGCCGGCCTTATGGGTGAAACGCTTTACCTGGCGGCTTCGGCCCTGGGCCTGGGTTGCTGCGGTATCGGCGCTTTTTATGATGGGGAGGCGTCCCGGTTGTTGGGCCTCAACGAAAGTTCCCGGGTCCTTTATGTGGTATCGCTGGGTATGCTCAAATCCATGTTGAAAAGAGATGCGCTGCTGTAAAGTGCTCACATGATTTTATGGGCCGAAAACCATTTCGAAAGGAATTGAAAATGTTTGGAAAAGGAGCCCTTCTGTTTTCTTTGTTGCCCGCGCTCATGGTTGTGCCGACGGGTTCAGATGCAAAAACCCCTGTTGAAAAGGCGACACTGGCGGGTGGTTGCTTTTGGTGCATGGTGCACCCCTTTCAAAACCTCGACGGTGTATTGGAAGTGAAAGCGGGCTATACGGGGGGGCAAATGGAAAATCCCTCCTATGGAGACGTGGTTTCGGGTAAGACCGGCCATGTGGAAGCCGTTCAGATCACCTTTGACCCTTCTAAAACGACTTATTCGGAAATCCTGGATCTGTTCTGGCGACAGATTGATCCCACGGATCCGGGCGGTCAATTTGTCGACCGGGGGGACCAATATAAAACCGCCATTTTTTATCATTCCGAAGCACAAAAGCTGGCGGCTTCAAAGTCAAGGGATTCTCTGGACCAATCCGGAACCTACGATAAACCCGTTGTGACGGAGATCAGGGAATTTTCCGGTTTTTATGAAGCGGAGGGGTATCACCAGGATTATCACAAAAAAAATCCAATGGGTTACCGGCAGTACAGAAGCGGCTCCGGTCGGGATCTGTATCTGACTCGAATATGGAAGGGCAAAACCAAAGAGAAAAAGCCGGCATCCGGGTGGGCGGCGTACCGGAAAAAGCCCGATGATGACCTCAGAAAGACCTTGACGCCGCTACAATATGAGGTGACCCGGAAAGACGGCACGGAACCGCCGTTTGATAATGCCTACTGGAATAACAAAGAGCGGGGAATATATGTGGATGTGGTTTCGGGAGAGCCTCTTTTCAGCTCCCTCGACAAATATGATTCAGGGACGGGTTGGCCCAGTTTTACAAAACCGATGGTGCCGGAGAATATTGTGGAAAAGGAAGACCGGAGCCTGTTTTCCGTAAGGACCGAAGTTCGAAGCCGCCATGGGGATTCCCATTTAGGCCACGTGTTTGCAGACGGACCGCCGTCAACGGGCCGTCGTTACTGCATGAATTCCGCCGCCCTTCGTTTTGTTCCTGAAGATGTTCTGGTGAAGGAAGGATATGGTGAGTATGTGAAACTTTTCAAAAACTGATCTTCATACATTCAGAGAGGTTACCAGAAAGGTGTGATCCGATGGTTTCTTCAGTCCACGAGGTAAGGTGTCGATCCAAATGGAACTTGATTTTTCGGCGAGAGGGACTGTTCCCATGATATAATCAATGCGCCAACCCATGTTTCGTTTGAAGCCATTCGGAATTCTGTAATCCCAGAAGGTGTAATGATCGGCGTCCGGTGTATGTTTTCGAAAGATATCCACCAGCCCCCATTGAAAGAACTTTTCCATCAACGCCTGTTCCTCGGGGTGAAACCCCACGCTTCCCTTGAACCCGTCAGGATCATAGACATCCCGGTCTTCCAGGGCGACATTGAAATCTCCGGCCACCAGCAGGGGGGCTCCGGCATCGTAACGGTTGGAGATATGGTCATAGAGCGTTTGAAGCCACTTCAGTTTATACCGGAACTTGTCCGAATCCACCTGAAAGCCCTGGGGAACATAGACGTTGATGATCGGGATGCCGTCTATGGTGCCGCTGATAAATCTCGCCTGTTCATCACCGTCCTCAAAAAAGTCCAGGCACGGTTCCTGTAGCGGTGATCTGCTGAGAATGGCGACGCCGTTGTAGGATTTCTGTCCTCTAAAAGCCGCATGGTATCCACACTGTTCCAAGGGTTCCGATGGAAAGTCCTGATTCTGTACTTTGGTTTCCTGAAGGCATAAAATGTCCGGGCTCTCTCGTTTCAACCAATCCAGCAGAATAGGCATTCTGGCGCGTATGGAGTTGGCGTTGAAAGTGGCGAATTTCATATTGTTTGAGCCTCCTTGTGGCGGTTTTTCAAGATAAAGGCAGCCTTGGCTAAACGGGTTGCCCTGTAGGTTTAATTATTCTATACTGTACCACATGGGGGAAATATTGACAAAGGAACACAGCCTTGGGAGGAAATTTATGGAAAACAACCAAAATCTAATCAAGATTTTTGAGTATGCACTGAACCAGGAAAAGACCGGCATGAGTTTTTTTGAGACATCGCTGGAACGGATGGGTGTTGGCGCTGCGGTAACGGCATTCAAACAAATTGTTGAAGAAGAGAAGCGCCATATTGTGTTTATTGAAGCGATTCTGGAAAAATTGAGGCTGGATCAGACAGTGGACCTGAATTCCCTGGAAAATGAAGTTCTGAAACCAACCAACTACTTTGACGATCGAAACCGGTCGGAATTTCTGGAAAAATGTCTCTATGAATCCATGATTCCTGATGTGACGGTTTTCAATACCGCCTGGCTCATTGAAAAGGATCTGAGTGAATTTTATGCCAAAATGGCTGAAAAAGTTGATGGTCCTGCTTCAAAGGCCCTGAAGATGCTGGCGTCATGGGAAAAATCCCACGAAAAATTTTTCAAGGAATTTCGGGATAAACTCACGGATACCTACGCTCAAATGCCCTGGGGCGGGTAGCTGCTGAGACGGTTTCGATTATCGAATGGCCATGGTGACGTATCTCGGGCCTGCAAGTCCGTGTAAAGTGTTTCATGAGACAGTTTTGATCCAAATGGCAACATGAGACATCTTTACGCCCGGGTAATCATGATATCAACTTGTTATGATGTTCCTTTTTTTTGTGAGACGGTTTTGTATCATAATGTTTTGTCTGGCGCCTTTATTTCTTCTGAAACCTAAAACCTGCATTCAGCTTTTTCGAAGATAGAGATAAATGTCGGTATTTCAATTCTTTGGTTAAAAAAATAAAGTGGACGAAACAACACCGTAATGCTGTCAGAAATCCAAGGAAATATGATCCTTTATTTCGGAAAAGTTGAACCCTTCGGGAGCGCCTCTTTTACCGAATCTACGGCGTTATCAAGCGTTTGCAGTATTACAATACGACTGCACGCTTGATGCCTTGTATCTTCGGCAAAAAAGACGCTTGCAGGTTTTAGGTGAAATCTTTTTTTTGGAG
Organism: uncultured Desulfobacteraceae bacterium; assembly: GCA_964412835.1. Lineage (GTDB taxonomy): Bacteria > Desulfobacterota > DSM-4660 > Desulfatiglandales > Desulfatiglandaceae > NaphS2. The sequence goes on from CAYPQJ010000085.1 coordinate 15,530, forward strand.
TGAAGCTTAAACATCTAATGATCAAGATCTTTTGGTTTTCCATGAATTATACATTACATTTTGGCACGAAACATGCTTTTAAATCATAAATTTTGGTTTTTTCATTATTCGAATATTGTATTCAGGTAATCGTTGGTGATTTTGAGAATCAGTGAAAGGGGGTGTTACAATGGGAGACTGGAAATGTAAGGAATGCGGTTACACTGTAAAGTCGGATGCGCCGCCGGAAAAATGTCCGTCTTGTGATAAAAAATGTGAATTCGTTGATACCACATGTTACATTCCTGACTGCGGAAATACCGGTCAGGATCCAAGACTTTAGACGGAAAACAGGGAGGATTACATGTCCAAGAAAAAGTACCATGTGAGAGCAGAATGTCCCCAGTGTGCTTGCGGTGATGTGAGTTTTCTGGGGCCTGAGAAACTGCGGGAAAAGTTTATCGGAGATGAGAAAGAGATCGAGATCTTATGCCCCCTGTGTGGAACCAAACATAAGGGCGAAGTCGTTGTTGAGGAAGAATAAGCGGGGAGGTTTTTGATGGGAAAAGCACTTGTTGTGTATGCCACCAGATCCAGCGAGACTAAAAGAATCGCAGATTTGATTGCTGAAGGGATTCGGATTCAAGGTTCGGAAGCATCGGTTGAAAATGTCACTAAGGTGAAGAAGGTTGAGGATCTGGCTGGTTTTGACGCGTATGTTTTCGGATCCGCTACTTATCACGGTGAAATGATGCAGGGCATGAAAACCATGCTCTTTCTGGCGGAGAAGACGGGTCTTGATGGCAAGGTCGGGGGGGCTTTCGGTGCGTTCGGCTGGAGTGGTGAAGCTCCTGGAAGAATCTTTGATACCATGAAAAATATCCTTAAAATGGATATGGTCAACGGTCCCTTAATGCTCAAATCCGCTTTGCTGGGTGGTGGGACCGAAATGGCACAGGGCTATGGCAAGGACATTGCCAAGAAACTCTAATGGAACAGCTTTAGGAGATGAATGATATGGAAAAATATGTTTGTTCGGTATGCGGATATGTTTACGATCCTGAAGAAGGGGATCCGGATAACGGCGTGAATGCGGGAACCGCATTTGCTGATCTTCCCGGTGACTGGACCTGTCCGGTTTGCGGCGCAGAGAAAGATCAGTT
>CAYPQJ010000086.1:0-16544 GCA_964412835.1 uncultured Desulfobacteraceae bacterium
GTCATGATCATCTTTTCAAAGGTGACTTTCACCCCGGTCTTCTCTTCAAATTTTTTGATCATCTTGGGCACTGCAATGTCGAACTGCTTGGTGCCGCCAAACAATGCGATATGAATCTGCCTTTTGTTTTTGATGTCCGGAATATCCGACAGTTTGAACTTCGGTGTGGCCGTCTCAAGCCAATCCGCCAAAGCGCCCGGCGCCATGGTAAAAACCAAAATGCCCATGAGAACAAAACCGATTAACGATTGAACCAAACTCTTTTTTCGCATAATGACCTCCCTAAGAAAATGTTTGAAGTTTGTTTTCCAGCATTCAGTCTACCTTTTTTTGGTTATCACCTCCCAAGCGGCTAAAAGTTTAAAAACCCGGATCGTTCCTTAACAAGTGGCGATCATGAACTTACGCACCCAAACCGGTTTTTTTCAAAAAAGTGTTCTTCATTTGAAAAACACCCAAGATAATCGCCTATTTAAGGATGGGCATTTCCCCGTCAAAGAGGTGAATGGTCTCAGGCGCCATTTCCAGCAGGACCTTCTCCCCCGGCTCGGGCAGCCAATCCGTATCAATAACCGCCTTCACCTCAGTCTTCTCCTGATCATCGAGAATCACCGTCACAATTACCGATTCCCCTTGAAACTGGGTCAGGTCAACCACCCCCGGAATCCCGTCATTGCCATTGCCGGTCATGGAAAGGCGAACTTGCTGAGGTCTGACGCCCACCGTTATTTCCGATCCCACTGATCTCTCGTCCACCTGCCCATCAAAGGGAAAAATCGATTTTCCATTCTTCGTGTTGACGGAAACCTTCCTTTTGTTTTCAATCCGCCCCGCTATGAAATTCATCTCGGGTTCTCCCACGAAAGTGGCCACGAATTTGTTGGCCGGATGGTTCCAGATCTCATCCACGGTTCCGATCTGCTGAAGCTTGGCGTGATTCATGACCGCCACACGGTCCGCAAGCGAAACGGCCTCTTCCTGGTCGTGGGTCACATAAATGGTCGTGAGCTTTAATTCATCGTGAAGTCTTCGAATGCGCGCCCTCATATTGGCCCGGACCCGCACGTCCATATGGCTGATGGGCTCATCAAGGAGGGTAATGTTGGGCTGCCGAACCAGGGCCCGGCACAAATTGACCCGCTGCTTGTGGCCGCCGCTCAAGCTCCCCGGCTTCTTCTTCAGGATGTCGGTTACGTTCAATATGTCGGCAATCCACATGACCTTTTTGTCGGCCTCGGCCCTGCTCATACCCTTGGCGCGCATGGGAAAAGCGATATTTTCGTGAACGTTCAGGCGGGCATAGAGGGCATAGGACTCAAAAGCAAGCGCCAGATTTCGTTCACTGGGGCTGAAGTTGTTCACTACCTTGCCGTCGAACAGAATCTCCCCTCTGGTAATATCCTCAAGCCCTGCAATCATCCGCAGGGTGGTGCTCTTGCCGCACCCGGAAGGCCCCAGGACGGCCAGGAACTCCCCGTCTTCGATAAAAAAGTTCAGATCCTGAACCGCCTCAACATCACCTTCGTAAATTTTCCATACATTGTTGATATCAACTCTACTCACCTTCAGCCCCTCCCGTTATTTGGATATCTTGACGGTCTTTTTGAAGAAAAAGCTGTGTTCCTGGTCAAAATCCAGCCAAACCTTCTCGCTCATGCCGTATTGTTCCGGACCCTTCACGCTTGCCCTGAAAAAGCACTTATCCAACTCAAAAGTGATGATCGCACCTTCCGGCCGGCGTACAATGGCATAGATGGGCAGTTTAAATGAATGTTCGGTCGTCCTTTCTTTGCTCACTTTGATGCGAGAGGGCCGAATGCCGAGACGAATTTCACCGTCTTGGTCCGCGGCTTTAATTTTTTGGGCGGCGGCGATGGATTTGTTTTGTAAAGGGATGGAAAACTCGTTTCCGGACTGAAACAGGGTATTTCCATTACGGGTTGCAAGGGTTCCGTCGATCAGATTGCAGGGGGGATCTCCGATAAAATTGGCCACGAAATCGGTTGCGGGCTGGTTATAAATCTCCCGGGGCGTTCCGATCTGCTCGAATTTTCCCTTTCGAAGCACGGCGATTCGATCGGACAAACCCAACGCCTCCCGATAATCATGTGTCACATAGATAATGGCGGTGCCCAATTTGACGGAAAGCCGCTTGAGCGCCGTCTGGGTGGAAAATTTCAGTCTCGCATCCAGATGGGCAATGGGTTCGTCCAGCAAAAAGCATTCACATCGTCTCACCATGGCCCTGGCCAGGGATACGCGTTGTTTCTCGCCGCCGCTCAGTTGTACGGGTTTTCTACCCAACAACCTTTTGATCCCCAGAAAGTCGGCAACCTCTTCGACCCGCCGTTTTTCCTCGTCCTTAGACAATTTTTCATGCCTTTCGGGCGCTCTCAAGGGAAAAGAGATGTTTTCATAAACCGAGAGATGGGAATAGAGATTATAGGTCTCAAAGGCCATGGCCACATTTCTTTCCCGAGCTGAAAGGGCGTTGACTTCATAGTCGTCAAAGAAAATCTTCCCGGACGTCACGGACTCAATGCCGGCGATCATCTTTAGTATCGTTGTTTTCCCTGCTCCAGCCGGTCCGATGATGGAGAAAAACTCGCCCTCCCTGTACTCAAAACTCAGGTTGTCCACGGCCAGTTTGTTTCCATATTTTTTTGTTACGTTTTGAAGTTTTACACCCGCCATGTTATTCCTCTCCCTCCTCCGCTTCTTCTCTCTCCCGAGGGCCGAAGATGAGCAAAGCCAGGAAGACCAAGAACCCGATTAACGCGCCGATCCATTGAGGAATGTATAATTCCAGCCAGCCCAGCCATAGGAAATTGAAGCCCACAAAGGCCAGAATCCCCCAAAAAAGCCAGTTTCCCCATGTCATTCGTGGTAAAAACATCAGCTATACCTCCTGTTCCGATTCTTATCGTCTGCCGTTTCGGTCGTTTTCAGGTCTACGACGAACGCTCAGTAAGGGAACCGGGCAATGACGAAACATTTTCTCCGCATTGGACCCGAACAGAACACCCGCAAGATCGCCTCGCCCCTTGGAACCCATGACCACCAGATCAACACTTTCTTCTTGAACCAGGCTGATCAATGCTTTAAAAGGAACCCCGATACGAAAGACCATCCTGATGGACTGATGACCGCACTCAGCCTCTTCAATCAACTTTTTGATGCGATCACCGCGATCTTCTTCTCGATGTTTCAGGAATTCCCCAAGAGGGTATTTACTTTTTTCCGCTATTTTTTCGAAAGCATCCACGTCTCGCTGATTGATGATATTGGCAAGGATCAAAGGAACCGCTAACCCCTCCGCCATCTCAACCGCAACACGCAGTGTTTCCAGTGAGTATTCAGAAAGATCAATGGCCACAAGAATTTTTTCAATTGATGGCTTCATGTTTCCCTCCTCAAAACCCTCATACCGAATTGAATCCAATAAGAGCGTTTTACGGAATTCACAATGGTCGAACAACCAACCGAAAACTAATGCAAAAGGGTGCTCGAACCGTTTTCTCTAAAAATGCGTTATTTTCATCCCCAACTACAAAAATCAGATCACCGGCCCCACCATATAAATGTCCATGGAACTGGTGTACCCCGAAATCTCTGCTTTGGTTCTTTTGCCGGAGGCCACATCAATCAACTCCGCCAGAAGCCTTTCGCCCGCTTCGGTGAACGTCTCGGCGCCTTCCATCACCGATGACACACTGAAATCCATATGGTCTTTCAGGTTCTTCCAGGTCTTTTCATTTCCGGTCAATTTGATCACCGGCACAAAAGGAAAGCCCTGGGGAGCCCCTCGGCCCGTGGTGAAAGCGATTACATTGGCGCCGGCAGCCGCCAGTCCGGTCAGGATCTCAGGCTCACGACCCGGCGAATCCATGACCACCAACCCCTTAACATCGGGTTTGACGCCGTATTCGTAAACGGCCTGAAAGGGCGCATTTCCGGCCTTCGCAATGGCCCCCAGGGATTTCTCCTCTATGGTCGAAAGCCCGCCCTTAATGTTGCCGCCCGTGGGTTGTCCCCCACGAATATCAAACCCCATCTGAATGGCCCGGTTCTCCATTCTCTCCACCAGGAACAGCATCTTGCGGGCTGTTTCCTCGTCCTTTGCATGTTTCGCCAACAGATGCTCGGCCCCGATGAATTCGGTGACTTCCCCCACGATGGAGGTCCCTCCCGCCGCCACAATAAGATCGGAAAGTATCCCCACCACCGGATTGGAAGAAAGGCCTGAAGTGGTATCGGAACTGCCGCACTTGAGGCCCAGGACCAGTTCACTCAGGGGAAAAGGCACCCTTTTTTGCTTACTGGCATCGGTGACCATTGCCTGGGCCAGTAAAATCCCCTGGGCTACAGACTTGGCAGCACCCCCCTCTTCCTGAATAACGACGGTTTCCACCCTTTTTCCGGTTGCGCCAATGGCATCGGCCACCTTATGAATGTTTGTGCTTTCGCAACCCAGACTCACCAACAATACCGTGGCAAGATTCGGATTCTTTCCAAGGCCGATCAGCACATCATTCACGCGATTGATGTCAACCGGGGTCTGGCAGCAGCCCTGGTGGTGAAGAAATGCCGTGGCCCCTTCCACCTGTGAGGCGATTTTTTCGGCAACTTCATTGCCGCAAATCACCGTGGACAAAATGCCCACATAGTTCCTGGTGCCGACGCCGCCGTCTTCTCGTTTGTATCCCAGAAATTCCATGTTACGCCCCTTTCTTTCCCAAATCACCACGGCCCCTTAGACTCTCAATGTTTTGAACATGGGCGTGTGCGCCCTGGGGAATATGGGCAGTGGCCCTTCCCATAACCTCCCCATATTTGATGATGTCGGTTCCTTTAGGAATTTCCACGACGGCAAATTTATGTCCGTAAACGATGGGTTCCTTTATGGTCACATTGAAGGTCTTTTTTCCCGCAACGAACCGGCAAATTTGCCCCGCATCCAAATCTCTGAGGGCGGTGGCCACATTGTCCTGAGCCTTGATCATAATAGCATCCTGTTTCATGCTTGCTCCCTTCCCGAGTTTTCGCTATCCACTTAAACTGCCGACATAGAGGACATCTTAAAAGCTGCCCCTTCAGCCCGGAATGTCTTTATTCTTTCAGTTTATCAATCAGGACAGGGATGACTTCATTCACATCACCCACCATTCCAATATCACAAACGTCAAATACCTGGGCGTTTGGATCATTGTTCACGGCGACCACTTTTCCGGCCTTGACAAATCCGGCCGCATAGTGATTGGCCCCTGAAGCGCCAATGCTAAACAGAAGCTTGGGGCTGATGATCTTGCCGCTCACCCCGATCATGCTGCTCTCTCGGATCCATCCTTCATCAAAGGCCGGTCTGGTTCCTCCCAAAGCCGCACGCAGAATCCCGGCCAGTTCCTTTAACGGTTCAAGTCCACCCGAGGCCTTCATCCCGTATCCGCCTGAAACGACAATGTCCGCCTCCTCAATCTGAATGCCCTCGGGCAATTCCTCCACCATCTCCACGGTCCTGACCCTGAAATCACTATCGTTCAGCACCACATCCATGGTTATGATTTCACCCTCTCCCTGATGGGATCTGATGGGTTTTTCCGCAACGCCGGGGCTCACTGTAGCCATTTGGGGTGTGTGATTTGGACAGAGGATGTTCACAATCATTCCGCCGCCCCATCCGGGAACGGCGGCAATCAATTGGGGGCGGTCGCCGCTGTTATCGATCTCCAAGCTGCAGCTATGGGCTGTCAATCCGGTTTTGACCCTTGCGGCCACGCTGGGCGCTAAATCCATACCGATGGTAGTGGCGCCCATGAGCATGATCTCCGGTCTTTTTTCCGTCACAAGCTCACTGATCAAGCGGGTGTAAGCATCGCTCTGATAGTAAGCCAGTTGCCGATGGGAAAAGAGATAGACCTTTGCCGCCCCGTATGACAACAACTCTTCCGCCAACCCCTGTACATCGTCCCCAAGAAGAACCGCAGCGGTACTGCCGCCGATTTCTTTGGCCAACTCCATGGATTTTCCAAGGATCTCCAAAGAAACATCCATGAGTCTCCCATTTCGTTGTTCAGCCCAAACCCAAACTTCATTATTCGTGCTCATAATCCTCTCTCCCACCTTTAGACCAGCGCTTCCTGTCTGAGTTTATCTATGGCCGTATTCACCATCTCTTCCGGGGAGCCTTCCAAAATCAAACGCTGACGTTCAATCTTTTGCTCGTAAACCTTCCCTACCCTCGTGGGTGAGCCTTTAAGACCGATGTTTTTTTCATCCACCTCGATGTCTTCCAAACTCCAGGTTCTAAATACTTTGTCCATGAGAGACATTATGCCCTCCGCCGTCGCTGTTCTGGCCTGGTTAATCTCCCTTGAAACGGAAATCAGAACCGGCAGATTCGCCTCAATTTTCAAATGACCGTATTCGATGACGCGTTTTGCAACCGCGGTCTTGTCTTGGTTCACGATGAGTTCGCTGACATTGCTGATATGGGGAAAGCCGAGAAGTTCGGCAATCTGTGGACCTACCTGCTGAGTGGCCCCGTCAGCCGCCTCGTTTCCGCAGAAAATGATATCCACGGGACATATTGCTTTAATGCCTGCGGCCAGAACATAGGCAGTGGCCAATGTATCCGCAGCGGCAAAGGCCCGATCACACAGAAGAATGGCCTCATCCGCTCCGAGTGTGAGTGCCCAATCAAGCACTTCTTTGGCCTGGGGAGGCCCCATACTGATGGCCGTGACCGTGCCGGAGTATTTCTCCCGAAGCCTCAATGCTTCTTCAATGGCGTTTTCATCCACCGGATTGAGTATGGAAGGTACCTTGTCTCGCTGAATAGCACCCGTTTCCGGGTCCAGTATAATTTCTGAAAAATAGTCCGGGTTTGCAACCTGCTTCACACAGACTACGATATTGAGTGACATGCTTTTCTTCCTCCGCTACCTCACCTATTCGTCATACTTTTTAGCACCATGCGTTATTGGTTTTGAATGAGGTCCACCAGGGGCGCCCACTTCAGGTTGTTGAACCCAAAATGGATCACGTTTATGTTCTGATCCAGCCCTTTCATAATATGCTCAGGCAGATGGCTTTTTGAAATCACACAGCTGCCTTTCATGGGTTTCAGAATCTCGTGTACCGATCGAACCCGTTCCATTTTAAAAAGTATCTTTTGTTCGTCACCCTCCAGCTGATCCAGGAAAAAAATCAACAGATCAGGCCGACAAAATTTTTCCGAATCGGCAACCAGAGAGACATCTTCAAGATTTTCACCGATATACAGCATTAGATCCGGCTTTATTTCGGTAATGCCGTATTCTTCAATTATAGAAGTAATTGAGAGCCATTCCCGCACCTCACTGTGGTATGAAGCTTTCCAAATGGCCTTTCCGATTTGGGTCCGAAAAGCCACATATTTTTCAAGTTTTGCGCTCCGGATAATAAAATCAGGTATCAGCAGGACGTCCCTTCTGCCCACCTCAAACCCCAAGACTTTTGTTTCGCTGGGAAAAGGGATGTTTTGCCGAACATCCTCTCGGTGCTTGATGAGTTGCTTGGAAGAAGGTTGAGACAGCGGAACTTCGTAAATTTTTTCAGGGTCGATATTCTTGATCAACGAAAGTACAAACCATTTGATATATCCCATTTGAAAAAAATTTCGAAAAGCGTCCTGAAAATTACCATGGGCTTTTTCTTCAAAATCATCCGGTTCAATCTTTTCCTGAAGCAGTTCAAACAACGGATCAAAAAGTTCCCTAGCCGCCTGTTTCATGGGGTCTGCTAAAAATCGCGTCAAGTCCACAGGCATCAATATGTCATCCAGACGCAGATCTTCTCGAATATGGTCTTCGATTTTCATATATTTCGTACTCAGAAACTTGGCCTCATCCAGCCATTCCGAATACTTTTCCGCAAGGAATGACGCCCTCACACTGTCGAATTTCTTATAAAATCCACGCCTGACGCCTTCATCAATGCTGACGAGATCTTCTTTGATCAACACTCCTGGCTCATCATTAATGAACTCTTTTAGATTTTCAAAATGTCTAAGCCACAATTTCGGCAACTCGCATTCTCCTTATTCACTTGTTGTTTGGGCGCCGTCGGATTCCTTTTATGGGGTTTTAAAACCCTTGATTGGAATTCGACCGGTCGCGCCCTTGATCTGAATTCGGATCAGCTTAATTATTTGCAGGCCAACAAGGTCTGCTTGACCAAGCCCTTTGCAATATGAATTTTATATTCATTCATGGGCAAAGGTTTAGCACCCCAGACTGCGGCTTCGCCCGTGGTTTCAGCAGACTCTTCATCCAACGCCTTGCCTTTGAGATAATTAGCCGCCCTCGTAGGAACATACGGCTTATAGTAAACCGCATTAAGGCAGATGTTCGCATCCTCAACCACGTCTCCATTGATCAAGACCGTACAGGCGCAATTCACAATGGGAAAATCAATGGACTTGCGGATGGCAAATTTCTTCCACGAACTTTTCATCCCTTCCACGGGCTCGGGAATCTGAAATTCAATAATGATTTCATCTTCATCCAAGATAGTCATGCGCGTGGGGTCCTTTTCCGGGAACATATCCGCCACATCCAATGTACGTTTTGACGTCACCGCCTTGGCCCCCAGAGCGATCAGCGCCGGCAGGGTATCGCTGGGGTTTACCGCCAGGCAATCCTTTACATCGCCGAAAATGGAATGGTATCGATTGTCCCCATCGTCCGCAAAGCATTCATCCCCGCCTTTCCTGGCGCAAGGAAAACGATTGTTGGGACAACGGTAGTACCAGCATCGGGAGTTCTGACATACGTTACCCCCAAGGGTTCCCATTTCGCGGATATGAGGGGAAGCGGCGTATCTTGCGGCTAATGCCAGTGCGGTGTATTTCTCTTTAATCATGGAATTGTGGCCAATGTCCTCCAGCCTGACCAATGCCCCCACTTTCAGGACCCCATCTTCTTCCTTTATCTCTTCCAGACCCGGAATATTCTTGATGTTGATCAGCGCCTCATATGGCTTAGCCAGTATATTGTCCTTATAGAGCCCGATAATATCGGTGCCACCGGCAATTACCTTGGCTCTGCCCTCGAACTTCGATAGAAGCGCTACAGCCTCTTCTATCGTTGAAGCATCAAAATGCTTGAACCTTACCATTTTAGAAGACCCCCTTCTCTTTGGCTTTTTGGATTGCTTGAATGACCTTGTTCGGTGTGGCTGGATGATCGTCGACCCATTCGCCGATGGCGTTTTGGATGGCATTGGCCACAGCAAAAGGAATCACGGTGGCGCAGTCCTCTCCAATGCCCACCAGGCCGTAAGGCCCGTATCCCATCCCCGTCTCCACGAGGATATTCTCGGTCTTATCGATATCCCGGAAGGTCGCCACCTTGTAATCCACCAGGTTGGCGTTCAGTCTGACGCCGGTCTTGGGATCATAGATGACTTCCTCTCCCATGACCCTTCCGGTCGCCATATAGGCGCCGCCATACTGCTGGCCTTCGCAGGTTTCAGGGCTCAGCGCTTTGCCCACGTCATTGATACTAACAATTTTCTTGACGTCCACTTCGCCGGTATCAGGGTCAACTTCCACTTCAGCGAAATATCCCTGCCGGCAAAGGCGATGCCGCCCTTCTTCACAACCGTATCTTCCCTGGCGTTGATAGGCCCACTCAAAAAGAGGCGCTTGGGTACCATTCTGGTTCAAGGTCGCCCTTTTCACGACCTCAGCCACAGGCACGCTGTTTTCAGGGTCCGCCTTTACAAACACCATACTGTCCTTGACATCCAGATCCTCCGGCTTGTGATCCGGGAACGCCGGCGGGTATTCGATCTCAATCAATTTAACGGGCGTCGTTGCGTACTCCAGAAGCGTTTTTTTGGCTTTCCTGGCCATATTACAGCTCACATACGCATCCGTGCAAAGATTACAGGAGCCATCCGGCGTCATCATCTGAAAACCCGTTTCTTCAAAGAATCTCCAGTTAACGTCCTTCAGCTTCATGCCCAGCTCTTCCGCCACGATTTCACAATTGGTGGTCATGGGGTTCACGCCGTCGTCCGCTTTCTGGGCCAGAATATCCACGGTGCCGTCACAGTGCATGATCAACCCTGCACTGGCCGCGCCACGATTGTCGTCCCATTCATGATCCCAGGTAAATCCGATTCCATGGAGTTTCCCGTTTGGAAGCATCTTTTTTCCCGCCTCATGCCATTTATTTTCCCAATTAATGGCCGTTTTTCCTTTCTCAATGACCTCTGCAAGGCTGTCCCGATCCGGAAATCCATGGTCTTTCTTGAATTTTGAAAGATATTCCATGTCTTTACCCCCAACACCGTCGTTCTTTAAGGCAACCTGTGTGGGATCCATGCCTAAGGCATCCGCCACATGGGCAAACACAGCGCTGAAACAGAAAGAATTGTGATTCTGTTCGCATCGCATCCACCAGGCAGGGGCAAAGTTGGTTTGCGCTTCCACATAGTTGAGCAGCAGATTGGGAATGCGGGTGTTGTCCTCAAAGTGGTCGATTCCGTACTGGCCCATCTTGGCGGTGATATTGTCGATCTTGACCGCCGTGATGATGCCGTCGTCCTTGAACCCCACCTTAAAATGGGTGTGGGAATCCGCATCCTGCGACAGGCCGTAGAAATTCTCCCTGCGGTTATAAAGGGTCTTGACCGGTCTGCCGGTCCGTTTGGATAGAATGGCGCTGATCACATGAAACCCGTGGGTATGATGCATGAACGGATTTCCGCCGTGACCGAAGTGACAGCCCTGAAACGGGACATGAAGTTTTATCTTGTTGAGGGGAATGCCGGTCACCGCACTCAGGAGACATTTTCCATCGTATGGCTGCTGCTGATGTGCCCAGATTTCCAGATTGTCCCCTCTCCAAAGGATGACGTTGCTCATGGGCTCGCCATCCGCTGCCGTATAGGGCCGTCGGCGGATGTCAAACTCGATGAGCTTATCCGCATCCTGAAAGCCCTTTTCCGCGTCTCCATGCTCAATGCGGATTTTTCGAAGGAGGTTTTTCCCGTCATTCAACTCCGGTGCAGCAGGCGGCGCACCCGGCTTGAGAGCCTCTATGGGATTTAACACCACATCCCGCTCTTCCCATTCAATTTCCACCAGTCGAATGGCCTCTTCTGCGATCTGGAGACTTTCGGCTGCAATGGCCACACCGGAATGGGCCCCTTCCCACCATGCGAATCCATCCAAAACCCTTCCGGCGCCTTGGATCCATTGTTCCTGCGTTACAGCCAACTCTTCTTTGCCATGGTAAAAGGCCTGCCCGTCGGAGGCGATATGTCCCGCATTGAATTTGGTATTTTCGCCAAGCAGGATCTTGTCCTGCAATTCCGGATCGTCGAACCTCAGAATGGCCCGAACCCCCGGAAGGGCTTCCGCCTTACTGGTGTCCACGTTCTTGATGAGGGCATTCGCGTAAGGGGAGGCCAAAACTTTGCAGAAGAGCATCCCGGGAAGGTTCACGTCCCGAGTATACTGGGCTGTGCCGCCAGCCTTTTCAACGCCGTCCATTCGGGATATGCCGCGCTTTCCCAGGAATTGAAATTTTTCCGGGATATACCTATCGCGAACCAACGGCTCGTATTCCATGATTTTCACATCTTCGGACATGTAGATCGCCTCCTTATCCTTTAAGCTTTCTGGCTGCATCCTGCACAGCTCCAATGTGTGCCGGGTATGTTCCGCATCGGCATATGTTGCCTTCTAGGGCAGTCTTAATGTCTTCTTCCGACGGGTCCGGATTTTTGTCCAGCAGGGCCTTTGCGGTCACCACAAATCCCGGCGTGCAATACCCGCATTGCATAGCGTGATTGTCCGCATAAGCCTGGATCAGCGGGTGTTCCTGACTGTTGAGCTGCTCAATGGTTTCGATTGGATGGCCACCGCATTCAATCGCCAGCATCATACATGACAACACCGGCCTGCCATCCATGATAACGGTACAGGAGCCACAGGCGCCCCGATCACACATTTCCTTGACACCTGTAAGTCCAATCCTATCCTGCAGGACTTCTCTCAGGGTTTCCTGCGGTTCAACCACGAGGTGGTGCCCATCACCATTTATCTGCAAGGTAACCAGCTTGGCACCGCCTTGTTCCTCTACGTTCGCCATAGTTTTCTACCTCCTTCCTTCCTTTACAAAAGTTAATATTGATTTTTCCCCGTGGAAAAACCTTCATTTCCGAACTAAATACCAGCGCTAATTTTGTTGCTTACCGTTAAAGGTTGAAACGCTTCAAAATATGAGATTCGAGGATGCTGGTCCACCTGCACACCCTTGTTGTTTGGGAAATCCAATCAAAATCGATCATATTCTAAGAGAAATGGATTCTGCTGTAAATCCCCCAATGGTTGCAATTTACATCCCCCATAAAGGGGATTTTCAGGGGTATTTTCCGCAAGGCAGCATGCCACAAAAAAATAAACCGATAGCATATTTTACAAGCGCTGCCGAAGGCTCAAATCAAACCGAGGCTGGTAAACCCTTAATAGTGTCAGGTACCGGGAACCGTCATTCAGCCTGGGACTCAATATGCGCCATGGAAACTGAAGTGTCCATCCCCTAAATAGGGGAAAATGCATCCCTTCAAAGGAGGAATTTCGGGGGATAAGGCGGGAAAATAAGAACCTCTTTGGTAAAATCAGAGGTCTAGTAGTTTTTGCTCTGTGGTAACGCGAACCGCCTCAACGCGATTGGTTACATTCAACTTTCTAAAGATGTGTTTTATATGGCTTTTCACAGTTTCGCAGCTAATAAAAAGGTTATCTGCAATTTCCTTGTTCATCTTACCTTCCACAAGATATTTCAGAACTTCCTTTTCTCTTGTGGTTACAGGTGAATCGAGAGGATCTGTTTCTCCGGCAGGAACAGGGTCCACTGTCAGATTGAGAAGGTAGGGGGACAAAACCCGTTCTTCCTTACAAAAAAGCTCAATGATCTGAATCAATGCATCCACGTCGATGCTCTTAAGGGCATAGCCATCGGCACCGGCAGACATGGAATCTCGCACATAATGGTCGTCATCATGGGCAGATAAGACAAGAATTTTCAATTCAGGAATTGCTTTTCGCAACATCCGAATGGCGCCAATCCCGGAAAGCCCGGGCATGTCGACATCGATCAATGCGATATCCGGATGATCTTTTAAAATTTTTTCTACTGCATGGAATCCGTTTTCCGCCTCTCCGACAACTTCGATGCTTTCTTTTTGATTCAGACTCAGTCTCAAACCACATCGAAACAGCGGGTGATCATCGGCGATAAAGACCTTTGATATTTTTCCTTTGTACATAAATTATGCTCTCTGGTTCCATTCCATTTTAAAATTCCATCCCCACTGAATCAAAGCGGACTTTCGACGCGGAAGGCAATGCAAAATAAAATCGGCTACCCTGTCCTTTGGCGGTCTTCTCCAAAAAAATGGGAGATTTTATCCAGATAAAGCCCTGGTGAGCTTCTACGGCCAGTTTGCAAAATGCCAACCCCAACCCAACGCCACTGGGGCTATTAGGATCTTTATGCTTCAAGGTAAAGAACTTATTGAAAATGGCATTTTTATACGTTTCTTTTATGCCGGATCCCTGGTCTGATATCTCCGTCAGCAAATATCGCTGTCCAGGTTCAGGCCGATGCATCTGAGCGTTGTCGCTGCTGTAGTAGGCATCGCACAGCATACCATCGCTGTTGGTCACACACCTGGTCTCAACCTCTATTTTACCACCGTCGGGACTGCATTTTATGGCGTTTCCCAAAAGATTCAAGCATATGCGGATCAGGCGCATTCGGTCTCCCATAAAATTCAGAGCATCCGGCGGCGGATCATAGCGGATCAAAACTTCTTTTTCTTTTGCAATCAAAGCCACCTGTTTAATGCTGTCCTGGATTATGGACCTCATATCCAGAATCTCTTTGCGAAGGCGCAGCTTTCCATTTTCGTGACGATAGATGTCCAGGTAATCCATAACCATCCCGGAAAGCTGCTGAGTAGTGGTCATAGCGAGCTTTATCAACTCTTCCTGGCTGTTATTCAGAGGCCCGAGAACCCCATTGGCCAATAACTGCATGGCCTTTTGTATGGAAAATATGGGGTTTCCCAGGTCGTGGGTCATCATACCGATAAGATCTTCTTTCAATTGTGCGATTTTCACTTCTTCGGACACGTCTCTAACAACTGCGACATAGGATGAATGCACCGCATCGTGTCCGTTTCCGGCGAATGCCACTTGAACGGGAATTTTCTTCTTGGCAGTATCGACAATGTGTATGGAGACCCTGCCATGCCCTTTTCGCCTTACCACACGAAGGATCTTTTTGTAATTATCCACAGAATCGCTGTCCGACATATACTTAAAAAAATGTTGACCGATGATTTCATGTTTTCTAAAACCGATGATTTTGCTGAAGGCATCGTTTACCATGGAAATTCTCCCATGGGCATCAATGGAAATGATACCGTCGCTGACCCGGTTGATGAGTCGGTCCAGATAACGCCTGGACTGTTTGGAGGATATATATTTGTTCCAAGCCAGTTCGCTGAAGGTGTTTGTGACCACCTCCATAAAATTCACAATCGTGTTCAACCGCTCATTGCTTATAATCGGAATATTCTTAATTGCTTGAATATAACCCTGTATATCCTTGATGCCGATCTCGTGGGCATGCGTTTCCGCTATGGTTTCATCAACGGGTTTGTGCAGTACCTGCCCGCACATAAAGGTGGCGATATGGTAGTTGCCCACAATGATAGGCGATGTACAATCGATCAAACCCGCATTCAGACAAGGATAGATGAAGCGCTTTTTCAGTTTGGCGGACATTGCCCCACCATACTGGTCGCTCTCGTAACAACGCCGCTTTCCTTCTTCGGTTGACCGGCAATAATCGCTGCACAACCGCGTCCAGTTGTGTTCATCGCTTATGGGTCTGCCTTCAGGATCCACAATAAAACTTGAAATTCCTGTGATCTCAGTGAAGCCACGGAGAACCTCGTCCAATCTTTCTTTTTCTATCAGTTCCAGAAAGTGAAAATCACTAGGCATGCAAATTCTCCAGTATCAGCGTCTTAATTTGAAATAGATATCCGAGCGCCTTGTTTCTTATTTTGCCAATAATTTAATGTTCCATTAGTCGCATTCTTATCCCGTTGTGTCAAGTGGCGAAAGGCTATCATGGAGAACGCGTAAACAGACGCCACACGCAAGCCGAATGGGAGTATGCCTAGCGGATCTGGCATAGAGATGTCGTTCTCTTCTGGAACATATCAAAATCACCTCATGTTCCTGGCTGTGCTTCAGCATCGAAGATCCATTTCAGCACTCTGGGGATGGCCTCTGGATTTACGGAAATCACATCCACGCCCACCGCCACCAAAAGCGATACCAAGGCCGATGCATTGGCCAGCAAGCGTCCCCGCACCGTAACCGTCCCACCGGCGTCATGGCAGGCATCCAGCATCTTTTCAAGGGCCTTTTTCATTGTTTCTCCCGCATCCCCGGCCCCAGCGCCTATCGAACGCACCCACCGCTGCAATTTCCTCACATCCAGGGAAAACCCATCGAATAGGCTTGCGAAATCCCTTGCAAATGTCCAATTGGCAGCATAATCGCAACACAGATAAACGCCAAACCCATCATCTCCCCGCGTAAGACCTTCCGCTTCCAGCACCTTCAGGATCCCCTCGGCTTGCGCCGGATACTCGCAGTAGGGAATCATCAAATGAAGGTTGTTAAACCCGTGAACCTGACGCACCCGTCGAAAGGCCTCGCATTCCAAGGAAAACGCCTCGCCATAGGGTTCGCTCAAGTACCGACGCGCGCCTCGCAGGTCAGGGCCAACCGAATTCAGTGCTTTTTCAAACTGCGCTCCCCCGATCAATTCGCGATATTCTCCGGGTTCAAAATGGGTGGGTCGCACCACCACGGGATCGGGAAGCCGGGAGGCGGCGATCTTCGCCAGACACGCCGTCAGCCGATCTACAAAATAGTCCCTTGGGGTTCCGTGTCCCTGGGTTAAGGCTTCGATCCGGTACTTATCGTTACGATTTTGCAGTTTCTCCGTATGGATGGCGGCCAATGGATGAATCTTGATCATATTTTGATAGATATAATCCATGCGCACGAGCCCGACACCCCGGCATGGTAGCCGCCACCACTGGAATGCCGCGGCATCACTGGCAATATTGATCATCACATCCATGTCTGTATAGGGCACATCCCGAAGATGATAGCTTTCTTCGGCGTATTCCACCGAGCCCTCATAAACAAAGCCGTGGTCCCCTTCGATAGACTGGACGGTGACTTCCTGACCGTGGGCCAGATCTCGGGTGGCCGTGAGGGTTCCCACGACGCCCGGGATGCCAAGCTCCCGACAAATAAGCGCCGCGTGGGAGTTTCGACTTCCGAAATCGGTCACCAGCGCCTTGACGTTCTTTTCCTGCAAATCCCCCACCCAGCCCGTGTTGGCCTGCTCCGCTACCAGGATTGTGGCATCCGTCAACCGATCAATCTCCTCGAA
>CAYPQJ010000087.1:0-16162 GCA_964412835.1 uncultured Desulfobacteraceae bacterium
TCTTTTCTCCCTATTTCTGAGGATCATGATTCAGGGTAATGTGTACTGTATACAGTGTGGGCTGTCAAGGATTTTAGGGAAAAATTACGGCATTTCTCCCTGAACAAACAACTCAATACGGATGAGCATTGCATGAATGGACAGATTTGTGCTATTTACACAATTTTCCCGAGAACAATGCGAGTTGTTGAGTTCAAATGCCCTGGTTGTCACCGGCATATTGGAGTGAAAATTATGGACAAAGCAATCAAACAATCCCTGAAAGATATTGTGGGTGCTGAGAATTTCACGGATGCTCTGATCGATCGCATCGCCTACGCAAAAGATGCTTCGGAACATCAGCACAGACCTGATGCCGCCGTGTGGCCCATCAGTACCCGGCAGGTGTCAGATATTATGAAACTGGCAAACCGGGAAAAGTTTCCGGTGGTTCCCAGGGGTGCCGGAACGTCTCTGGCGGGTTTGGCGGTGCCGGAGGAGGGCGGCGTCATACTGGACCTGGGACGTATGGACAAAATCATCAGCATTAATATTGAAGACCGCCTGGCTGTGGTCCAGCCGGGGGTTATCTATGCAGAACTTGATCGTACCCTGTCCCCACACGGTTTCTTTTTCCCCCCTGATCCGGCCAGCGGATCGGTGTGTACCCTTGGAGGGAATGTGGCCACGAACGCCGGCGGCATCAAAGGGGCCAAATACGGTACCACCAAAGATTATGTACTGGCTTTAGAAGTGGTGCTCCCCGATGGCCGTATTCTGCATACCGGCTCCAAGTGCATGAAGAGTGTTTCCGGTTACGATTTAACAAGACTTTTTGTGGGCTCGGAAGGGACCCTGGGTGTGATTACGGAGATCACTTTCAAGGTAAATCCGAAGCCACCCATGACGTCCACGGCCATGGCCAATTTTGAAACCTTAGAGGACGCCGGCCGGGCAGTGAGCGAAATTATGCATTCGGGCATCATCCCCAGCGCCTTGGAGGTGGTCGATCAGCAGTCTCTGATGGCTATCAACCAAAATACCGATCTCAACCTGCCGGAGGTCGAAGCCCTACTCGTGGCTGAAACCGACGGGTATACCCGGGAGGAGACTGAGTTCCAAATGACCAAAATAGTCAGCATCTTCGAGAAAAACAATGCTACCATGACCCGGCAGGCTGACTCGAAGGAAGAAGCGGAAGCCCTGTGGACCGCACGCAAATCGGCTTATGGGGTCGTGGCCCGCATCAACAATAACCTACTTGTGGAGGACTTGGCTGTGCCCATGAGTAAGGTTCCGGACATGCTGAGATCAATCTCCGAGCTCGCCAAGAAACATAATCTCTCAATTCCAACCGTTGGACATGCGGGCGACGGCAACCTCCATCCTGTGGTCTGTTTCGACGGAACCGATCCCGACCAGGTCAGACGGGTCGAAGAAGCGTCTGAAGAACTGTTTAAAAAGGTCATTGAACTGGGCGGGACCCTGACCGGTGAGCATGGCATCGGATTGGCGAAAGCGCACTTTATGGTGCTTGAACACGATGAGGTCAGTATGGATGTCATGCGCTCCATGAAGACGCTGTTTGATCCAAATAATATTCTCAATCCGGGTAAGATGGGGCTGGAGGCGTAAATGGAAGGAAACTACGAGTTTGAAAAGAAATTCCGGGATCAGGTGCTCAGGTGCTCAAGCTGTGGGTTTTGCAGGGCGGTTTGTCCCGTTTTCGGTCTCACCAAGCGGCCTGCACTCAATGCCCGGGGAAAAATGCTGATCTTAAAAGAGGTCATGGACGGAAATGTCGAGCTGGGTGATGAGTTGGTCGAAACCCTTTTTCAGTGCACCACCTGTGCCAGCTGTACGAATCATTGCCCTTCGGGTGTGAACCCGCCGGAAATTATCAAGCAGGTGCGAAAAGACATGGTGCACAGGGGAACCTGCCACCCGGCCTTTGAGGGGATGAACCGGGTTCTGGAAGAATACAGTAATATCTACGGAGAAGATGAGCCCGAAGATTTTGAAAGGGAGCGAAACAAAAAGGCTGAAATGGTTTTTTTTATCGGGTGTGTGGGGTCCTACCGGGAAGATGAGGCCACCCTGGCGACCCTCAATATCCTGGATCATCTGAAAGTCGATTATACCCTCATTGACGAAGTCTGTTGCAGCGGTGCGCTGGAAGATGTGGGGTTTAATGTCAATCAGAGGCTTTCACGGAAAAACGTGGATCTCATCCTGGCCACCGGCGCAAAAACCGTTATTACCGGTTGCCCCTACTGTTCGAGGACGTTCAACAACAAAGCCGAATACGGCGCTCTCAAAGATGCGGGGCTCGACATCATCCATGTGAGCCAGTTCCTGAAGGATTTTGATCTGGGGGTCAAAACGGATCAGTTGGTCACTTACCATGACCCCTGCGATCTGGGAAGGCACTGTGATATTTATGATGAGCCCCGGGAAATCATCCGCAGATTCGCACCGAATTTTGTGGAAATGAGGCATAACCGGGCCGATGCTCTTTGCTGCGGCGCAGGGGGCGGTGTGCGCGGTGCCTTTGCCAAGAACTCCATCGCCATGGCACGAAGGCGCCTGGCGGAAGCGGAAGAAATCGGAGCGGAAGTGGTGTTGACAGAATGTAACTCCTGTGTGCACAACCTGAAAAATGCCAAATTGCGGGCACAGAAGTTCAAGATCTATACCACGACACAGTTTTTGAACCAGCTTCTGGAAACGTCCTGATCAGGAGCACTAAATTTAAAGTATCGGAGGGGGCCTTATGAATTCTGATGATTGGGAAGGGCTGAAACTGCATGGCATGCGAAGGGTTCAACAGCGGTTTGAAAGTGCGCCTGCAGTAGATGTATTGGATGAAATTGACCGGGAGTGGTCCCGAATCAATGGGGGCATCGATCTACCTCCGGGGTCAAAGATCGCCATAGGCGTCGGCAGTCGGGGCATATCCAATCTGTCTGTTGTGGTGCAGGCCGTCGTGGCTTGTCTGAAAGAGGCTGGTTGCGACCCTTTTGTGACACCTGCCATGGGGTCTCATGGCGGTGCAACGGCCCAAGGACAGATTGATGTACTGCACCATCGGGGAATCACTGAAGAGAGTGTGGGGGCTCCGGTAGAAGCCACCATGGACGTAATTCCCATGGGTGAAGAAAATGGCATTCCACTGTTCCTTGACCGGCTGGCATACGAAGCTGACGGCATTGTGCTGATTAACCGGATTAAACCCCACACCAATTTCATCGGCCTCACAGAGAGCGGCATCATCAAGATGATGGCCATTGGTCTGGGCAATCAGGTGGGCGCTGAACACTATCATCGTCTTTCGGTGGTTCGATCGCAATATGAGATCATCAGCTCCGCCGGCAAGGCGCTGCTGGAGAAATGTCCGGTATTGTTCGGGGTATGCCTGCTTGAAAATCAGGACCATGAAACAGCACAGATCAAAATGGCCCGGGGCCATGAAGTGGAGCGTGTTGAAAGCGAACTCCTAAAGACGGCGCGGGCCTGGCTCCCAACCCTGCCGCTTGACGAAATTGACCTCCTCATTATAGATGAAATGGGGAAAGACATCAGTGGCTTAGGCATCGATTCGTGTGTGGTCGGACGCGATGTATGCGCTTACGGCGCAGAACGTCCCTGGCCGAAGGTCACCCGGATTTTCGTGAGAGATTTAACGGATGGCAGTGAAGGCAGTGCCTTGGGGATCGGTCAGGCGGACTTTACCACACGGCGCCTGGTGGACAAGATGAACTTTGAGGTGACCCTTGTCAACGCCATCACGGCCTGCTGTCCGGAATCGGCAAAAATCCCGCTCTCTTTCCAAACGGACCGGGAAGCCATCGCTGCCGCCCTTAAAACGCTGAGACCCTACCACCAGGAAGACGTTCGCATCGTTCACATCAAAAATACACTTGAATTAAACAACCTGATGGTATCCGTGGGGTGCCTTGACTTACTCAAAGGAAAAATAGACCCCATCATAGGTGAGGCGGATGTGGAACTGGAATTTGACGGTTCCGGGAATTTGATTTCCAGTTTATGAACACTTACCGGTTATCCGTTCGACGCCGGTGTAGATTTTCATTACCGGTTCCTTGATGATGCGTACCGCCATGTCCGTGTGAAGTTTCATGCCGGTATCGCGGACAAAGCCGATGAGTGTCATGCGAGAGGCAAGCGCTGTCTCCCGTCCCCTGTCGGTCACGGCCGTTTTGGTGGCAACCACGGGAAAACCGGCCCGACACAATTTGGCGACCATCTCGGAGGCCATGCGGCCGGTTGAGACCATAAGATGGCGGCCGCAATGAATGTTTTGAAGCAGGGCGTATCCGATGGCCTTGTCCAGGCAGTTGTGTCGCCCCATGTCTTCAATGATGCAAACGGGTTCGCCTGCCGGTGTGAAGATACCGGCGGCGTGTGCCCCTTCGGTCTCTTTGTATAGGGTGCCCATATCAAAGAGGCGGTTCATGGCCTGAAATACCACATCCTTTTTAACTGTAAGATCGGACTCAATTTGGGGTAGATGATCGCCGGTGAAAGCGGACCGTCCGCCTCCGGAGACGATGCGGTAGTTGGTACTCGCAGGAAGCGGGACTGTTTTATCCGCCAGGGTTACCTCAGCGGATGAACCTTCAACGGTAATGGATGCAATCTCTGTCGGCGCTTTGATAAACCCCTGGCCGAAGAGGTAGCCGGTCACGAATTCTTTTTCCATCCCCGGCAGCAGTGATGCGGTGGCCAGTTGTTTGCCGTTTAAAATAATGCGGAGCTCGGACTCAATGATAACGGCCGGTTTTGCGGCCATGAACCGGCCCCCTTGAAGCTGCAGGACGGGTATTTCAACAGATGTAGTTTGCGACGTCATCGGATCCGCTCCGGGTGAGAATAGACCGTCATTTTTGTGCCTCTCACCAGTCCCGCGATGGTGATATCGCTTTCCTCCGCCAGCGCCACCGCCAGCGATGTGGGAACGCCCTTTGTGGCCACGATGGGGATGCCGGCGTTCCGGCATTTATGGATCATTTCGGTGGGTTGGCGGCCGGTTGAGGCGGCCAGGGTTCGGGTTAAATCGATTCCCTCAAGCAGGGCCGCGCCGATGGCTTTGTCAAGGGCGTGGTGCCGTCCCAGGTCCTCGGTGATGGCAACGGGATTTGTTCCCTCCAGGAACAGCCCGGCCGAATGCACCGCTTCCGTTTCGGCAAAGACTTTGGATTTGAGGATGGCTTTGACGCAGGTAAAGACTTGATCCCGGTCCACGACCAGGTTTGATGAAACCGGTTTCACGGCGGTTGTCTTTTTGTCGGTCAGTGTCACATGGACTGTCGTCCCGTCTAGGGTGATGGATGTGATGTGGGATGTTCCGGAGATGATGCCCTGGGCGTACAGGTGGCCTACGGCGAATTCCCGTTCCATCCCGGCCATGATCAGGGCCGTGGCGTAAACGTCGCCGTTAATGCGAAGCGTCAGCGCCGTCTCGCGGATGATGCGCTCGCAAATGCGTTCGCAACCGCCGTTTATACGGATCAGCTCAACCGACTGCAGTATTTTGTTATCCGTCATTCTCCAGCCAATTCCCTCTCAAAACAGGCAAAGACTATCATGAACATCTGCGGCTTGTCCCCGGCATGTTTTTGTTGGGCATTAGGTGTAGTTGAAAATCCAAAACAACAAGTTAATAAGTTAAGAACGTCCCCCTCGTCCCGTCAATCCGGCGATTATTTTGGAGATATCCTCTTGGTTGAACTGGTAGGGGCTTGCGCAGTGCCGGCATTTGATTTCTACGGGAAAAGGCCCGTTTTCAGCCATATCCTTCAAGTCTTCCATAGGGAGCATGCGCAGCATGTTTTCCACCCGGTCATGGTTGCAGTGACACATGAATTCAATCCTGTGATCCCCCAGAAATTGAGGTTTTAGACGCTTGAAGATCTTTGCGATCAGCTGTTCGGGTTCTTCCCCCTCGGCGAATGCCGTGCCGATGGACGGCAGATCGGATACCATGATTTCGAGATGGTCCATGTCCGCCTCATGAGCGCCGGGCATGACCTGCAACATGAGGCCGCCAGCTCCGGTTGCATTCCCTTGAGGGTTAAATTTAACGCTCAGGTTAAAGAGGGATGGGGTTTGTTCAGAGGTCAGGTAATAATAGGCCAGATCCTTTGCAAGGCTGCCGTACTTGAGTTCCACCTGCCCCGTAAAGGGTTGTTTTGCGTCCCGGAAGGTTTTGGTCACCGACAGGAAGCCAGCCCCGAAAAATGGGGAAAGATTGAAATCTTCAAGGGGTTTTTCCATGGGAATGGGGACATTTTTCAGGTAGCCCCGGACTTCACCAAAGGCGTTGGCCTCTACCAATAGACCTTTGATGGGTCCCGAGCAGTCTATTTTCAGACCGATCCGTTCATCCCCCTTCAGGTTGGCGCACATCAAGGCAGTTGCCATATAGGCATGCCCCAGCACCAGGGTTTCCAGAATACCCAGTTCGTGGTTGGCCCGCATTTCGTTTACCATACGGGTTCCGTGCACGATGGCCCCCCGGATTAAGCCGTCTGAGAGGGTAAAATGATAAAGCTTGTCTCTGGCGCCGGCCTTCAGTTGCGCTTTCAGGTCATTTCCGTAGGGTTGTTTCTTGATCATCGATTATACCATATCATCAAAGGGCTCCTGAACGGAATCGACGACATTGTCGCCTGTTCATGGTGCGGCGTCTCTCTCCCTTACTTTACGCTGTTCAAAACACGATATCAACTTTTAGAGATCAATGCAAACCCTGGTAGTAAGGTGACAAGGGAATTTTTCTATGGTAGAGAAAAAAGAGATGCGGAAGGAATGACCTGACTCATGTCAAAACCATTATCGAAAAAAACAAAATCAGGCTCTGGACTGCTTCCTTATGGTCTGTTGCTGGTCCCACCCTTGTGTTGGGGGGGGAACGCTGTACTGGCACGTGGGGTGGTGGATGTGGTGCCCCCCGTCAGTCTGGCTTTCTGGCGGTGGATTGCAGCGCTTGCCATTCTGCTCCCCTTCACTTTCCGCCATGTGAAACGGGATTGGAAAACCGCTATGGAATCCTGGCAATGGTTGCTGGTCCTTTCCTTTTTAGGGGTTTCCTGTTTCAATTCGATGTTGTACACGGCGGCCCACACCACTACCGCCATCAATGTTTCACTGATGCAAACCGCCATGCCGGCGATGATTATTTTGATATCGTGGATCGTTTTCAAGGAGAAAATTTCATCCGTTCAGTTGGTGGGGGTTATGGTCTCCATGGCGGGGGCGTGCCTTATCGTGGTTCGTGGTCGGCTGCAAATTTTGCTGACCATGGAATTGGTGGAAGGCGATGTTTTGATGCTTGTTGCCGTGTTCATTTATGCCCTTTATTCGGCGCTTTTCAGAAAACGCCCGTCCATTCACCCCCTGAGCCTGCTGGTCTTGACCTTCGGATGGGGTGCCCTGATGCTGTTGCCCCTCTACATTTGGGAACTGGTGGTGGTGGGGCCTTTTTCCGTTAGCCTTGTTGCCCTCATGAGCATTTTGTACGTGGCGATTTTTCCGTCCATTGTCGCTTATTTCTGCTGGAACCGGGGCATTGAACTGATCGGGGCCAATCGGGCAGGATTGTTTATATATCTCATCCCGGTATTTGCTTCAGTGATGGCGATCCTTTTTCTGGGGGAGACGCTGCATATATATCATGGGATGGGGATGACGTTTATTCTTTTGGGGATGGTAATCTTTAATCGTAAAGGGTAGGCAAAGGGATTTGAAAATTCAAAAACGAATATCGAATGCGGTTCAATGAAAGTTTTCACATACAACGTGTTGCAAACCCGCGTGACATACTCTCAAAACAAACCTGTTCAGGGCTTAGGGCCCACTCAAATTTGAGTGAACCCTGAAGTCCTGGCGTTTTAATCAAAGGCCATTTCGGTCTTCCATTCTTTCCACACATTGCCCACCAGGTCGGGGCCGGGTTTGAGGACCTTTTTGCCGGGTTTCCAGCCGGAAGGCGTGGCTTCTGTTCCCTTGGATTCCCGTACCAGCTGAAAAGCTTGGATCTGCCGCAGGCTTTCGGCCACATTCCGGCCCACCGGCGGCGTCAGCACTTCATAGCCCTGAATCACGCCGTCCGGGTCAATAATGAAACGGCCGCGGGTTTCAACGCCGCCGTCTTCGTCGTAGACACCATAGACTTTCCCTACTCGGCCGCCGGCATCAGATAGCATGGCAAAGGGTACGCCACCGTCCACCATTTTGCTCAGTTCATAATCATCCCACATTTTGTGCACGAATATGCTGTCGATGCTCATGGAAAGAACTTCCACGCCCAGTTTCTGGAATTCGGGATATTTTTCAGCAACTGCTGAAATTTCCGTGGCTCAGACGAAGGTGAAATCACCAGGGTAAAAACACAAAACCACCCATTTCCCCAGGTGCTCCGATAACTTGACGTTGATGAATTTTCCCTTCCGGTAGCCGGGTGCTGTAAAGTCGGGGGCTTTTTTGCCAACCTGTATCATGCTCTTTTCCTCCTTTTTCTGGGGTGCGGTTTCAGCAGTTGATTCGGGAGCCGGTTCTCCCACCGGCCCCCCTGTGGGACGTGCGCATCCTACTTTGATTTCTTCCGCCATGGAACCTCCTTATGG
Source organism: uncultured Desulfobacteraceae bacterium (assembly GCA_964412835.1). Lineage (GTDB taxonomy): Bacteria > Desulfobacterota > DSM-4660 > Desulfatiglandales > Desulfatiglandaceae > NaphS2. The sequence goes on from CAYPQJ010000087.1 coordinate 8,628, forward strand.
AAAATTTGTTGGGGGTTATGGGTTGACGCGTTCTAAAATTATTCAATTACGTGGATATTCTTCTTGGCACACATGGTTTTGAGGATCTTCGGCCATACCGTGGCGCTTACTTCCCCAAGGTGTGCCTTTTTGAGCAATGACATGAAGGTTCGGGACTGCCCGATGCCGCCGCCGATGCTCAGCGGAATGTCATTGTTCAACACGGCCTGGTGGTAGGGCATCTCCAGAAAATCCATCTGGTTGGTAATTTCAAGCTGTTGCTTCAGTGTCTCGGCGTTGACGCGTACCCCCATGGAGGTCAGTTCATGACGGCGTTGCGTGACCGGGTTCCAAAGCAGGATGTCGCCGTTCAAGCCGTGCATGGGCCGACCATCCTCGCTGGTGGTTTCCGTGGCCCAGTCATCGTAATCCGCAGCCCGCATTTCGTGAGGGTATCCGTCATCAAGGGTCCAGCCGATGCCGTAAATAAAGATGGCTTTATGTTCTTTAGCGATTTCCGTCTCCCGCTGTTTGCGCGGCATGTCGGGGTATCGGGCCAGGATGTCTTCCGCATGCATGAAGGTGAGCTCATCCGGCATGTCCGGGTATTTATCGGTTTTAAGCTGGGGGAAAAGACCCTGCATGTGGATTTCCGCCCCTTTCAGGACTTTCCATATTTTTTCAACCACCTGTTTTAAGAGCTGCAGGTTGCGCTGGTCTTCGGTGATGGCCAGTTCCCAGTCCCACTGGTCCACATAGGCGCTGTGATCATGATCCAGAAAATAGTCCTTTCGGATGGCGCGCATATCCGTAATGAGCCCTTCGCCCGTTTTCATGCCGAACTGTTTCAGGGCTACCCGTTTCCATTTGGTGGCGGCCTGAACCACCTGGACGTCAATGGGATTTTTGTCGTGATCATTGGAGATATGAAACCCGATGGGGGTCCTGGAACCGTCCCGATCCAGGTAATCATTCACCCCGCTGTCCACACTAACGATGAGGGGAACGGTTACCCGTATGAGGTTCAATTCCTTACACAGGTTTTCCTCGATGTAGTCCTTGGCGGCATAAAGGGCAAGTTGCGTTTCCCTGGGGTTCAGCAAAGAGGTATAATCATCAGGTAAAATACTTTCGAGTTCATCATAATCGCCAATGCCGGGACCGGCCAGATCCGCTTTCTTGTCTTCCATCGATTTTCTCCTGTCTCGAGTTTTTTGGATGATGTTTTGAAGGGCAATATCACTAAATGACAAATTCGTCAATCCGTTAAAAAACCCTTGTGTAGATGAAATGGTCCTCATGACCATGTGTGTTAACCAGGATTTTATTGGGATTTTTGCGGTTTAAAGTCTTGAGAATGTCTTTATTGCTGGCAGGGTCGAAAAAGGCGCCTTGGGCGTCATCAATAAAGAGGGTGTGACAATGGGGATATTTTCCGCCACGAATGAATTTGAGAGGGCCGCTTTCAAAATCAAACATCTCAGATTTTTCTGGGACTCCAATTTGATGTATCACCCGGGTTCCAGAGCCGGGGTCTTAATTTCCCCAGCCCTGAAAGGCGCTATTTTGTTTTGTCTATGATATCAATTGCTTTAGGTTGTTTGTCGCCGACCTGGCAACTGTTACTCATTCATGTGGAAATGCCCATTTTGGGCAGAATATAGGCCTGTAACAGAACCCATACGGCAATGACGCCTAAAATGATCCAGATGCTCATGTCTTTCCCTTTTTTTTGAGTGTTTGAGGTTTCCATCAGTATATATTTCCTTTGGTCAACAATAGCAGCGCACGGCTGCATTGATTATCCGGCTCACGAAAAACCGCCGCTGGGTGCGCATGAACCGGAAGCCTGAGCGCCACCCAGATCCAGGCTTGAGCCGGATCCCGCGGATGAAAAGATGGACAATTGTTTTTCGCTTTCATTCCCCCCACAGCTGGGGCAGGGTCCCTTGTCTTCGCCGCTTGAACGAAAACAGAGGGATTCATAAAGCTTTCCGCATTTCTTACATTTGAATTCAAAAATGGGCATGATTTTCCTCCCTGAATATGTCAATTATATGAAGCTATAGAGTCTTGAACAAGAATAAGGTTACTGTTTATTTTCTATTCTACTTAAAGTAATTCATATTCCGCAATCCGCAATCCGAATTCCGCAATTAAACAATGGCGACCGGGCGAACCCATCCTGCGCTGGCATTTTTGATTTTAACGGGGAAGCAGCACACTTTAAAACCGAAGGGTCTGGGGATGGCGGAAAGGTTGGCCATCTTCTCCATGTGGCAGTATCCGATTTCGATGCCGGCAAAATGGGCCTCCCAGATGACGCCCGCATCATTTGTTTCCAGGAATTCTTTTGCCGGAAAGGGGAGGGGGCGATCCCAGCTCCAGGCGTCAATCCCCACAAGCCTGATCCCCTTTTCCGTTAGAAACAGTGTGCTTTCCCTGGTCATGCCGGCACCCCTTGTGAGATATTTTTCGGTTCCCCATGCGTCATCAGCGCCGGTTTGGATCAATACGATGTCAAGGGGTTTCAGCTCATAGCCGATTCGGTCCAGTTCTTCCTGAACATCCTTTGCGGTAATTCTGTCGCCGTCGGCCTTGTGGCGAAAATCAAGGAGGACGCAGTCGTTGAAACACCATTCCAGGGGAATTTGGTCAATGGTCAATGCCGCCTTGCCCCGGTCCATGGTGGGGTGGTAGTGGTAAGGCGCATCCATGTGGGTCCCCGAATGGGTGGTCAGGGTGATTTTCTCCAGAGCCCAGCCGAGCCCGTGGGGAAGGTCCTTTCGCTTCAAGCCAGGGAAAAACTGTTCCATCTGTTCGGCGCCCGCCTTGTGGTCCACGTATTCCACTTGAGGAACCATCATGGGTGGGTCGCTGGGAAGATCCGGTTCAATGCTGATGCTCAGGTCAATGAATTGAAGTTGCCCCATGAAACCCTCCTGTTTGTGTGTCGGAAAAAAAGTTTTGACTCTGGCGCTTTTGGCTCTGAATATGCTATAAGGCGGATGTTTTTGATCCTGTATGAATGAAAATCCATCTCTATTGTATCAAAAGAGTATATACTTCATACTTTAAAGTCAAGATTGGACAGGAGGATAAGTTGCCCATGCGAGGAGCGAAAAAATATGTCGTACGGACTTTGGTGAAGAGCGCAAAGACCGCTGTTGTTGCTTTTTCCATTCTGGGGATAACCGTACTCTTCATATCCTGCGCTGATCTTCGGGAAGAATTTGATCCCTCCCAGTGGCACTACCGTCCAGTTCCAGATGGGCCGCCCTCATGGGAAGAAGATTTCGGCCGACCGGATATGAGTGGTGGAAAAGAACCTTTTCAATAGTGGGGTTGAACATTTGATGCCCTTCTCGTTGAACAGACGTTATTCGGGGATGCTGGGGGCTCTGTTCCTGTTTGCCTTCATGGTCATGGGGCAGGGGTGTGCAAAGGTTTCCAGAAAGCCGGTTCGTGCAGTCACCCCGGTTGAAACGATTCCTACCCTGACCGGTTACACCGTCCAACTGGGTGCTTTTAGTGTTCTGGACAATGCTGTCGCCCTCACCCAGTCCCTAGCAAAACGGGGTATAGAGGCCTACTATTTTCGTACAAAACGGGGTTTGATAAAAGTCCGTTTCGGCGATTTTCCTTCTTTGGTTGAGGCCCGGAGAAATGCCGGTCAGCTGGTTCGTGCAGGGTTAATTGATGATTATTATGTGGTCCCTCCCACCGCCTATGCGGTTTTCCTCAATAAGGAAGAACCTGAAAAAGATGGGCTTAGAAACGAGATCGTAGAAACGGCCCGCAGCTTTATTGGTCTTCCCTATCGGTGGGGGGGGACTTCGGCGAAAAAAGGATTTGACTGCAGCGGTTTGGTTATGGCCGTCTATCATCTAAACGGCATTACCCTGCCGCGGACATCAAAGGAGCAGTATCGGGTCGGCAAATCCCTTTCACAAAGTGCCCTGGCTGAAGGGGATCTGGTTTTTTTTGATATCGCCGGCAGAAATCGAGTTTCCCATGTGGGTATTTATATGGGGGACGGAAAATTCATTCATGCACCGGGAAGAGGCAAGACCATTCGCACGGATTCCCTTTCCAATACCTATTACGCGCCTCGCTACAAGGGGGGGCGGAGCTGCCTCTGACCAACACATCTTATTGACCGACGGTTGAAGTCGCCTCCAGCATTCCAAAGCATATGATGCCACTGAAACAAAACCCCATGTACCGGTTCCTGATGGTGTTGACCATCAGTTCCACTGTGGGCCTGCAGGCCTGGATGACCCTGTTTAACAATTTTGCCGTGGAACAGGTACACTTGACAGGCGAACAGGTGGGCATGATCCAATCGATTCGCGAGATCCCCGGTTTCCTGACGCTCCTCGCGGTTTTTGTTATGATGGTGATCCGGGAGCATCGGCTTTCCGCCATTTCTATTCTCTTTCTGGGAACAGGTCTTGCGCTCACGGGACTTTTCCCCACCTATGCCGGGTTGATGGTGACCACTGTAGTGATGAGTTTCGGTTTTCACTATTATGAGACCACTAACCAGTCCCTGACGCTTCAATATTTTGATCAACAGAAAAGCCCGGTGGTGTTTGGAAGACTGCGCAGCATTGCCGCAGCAGCCAATATCGGCATCGGTATTTTTATCTTTCTCATCTCGAGTTTTCTGGGATTCAAGGAGATCTACCTGATTATCGGGGGATTGGTGATGGCTGTGGGAGTCTGGGCCTTCACCCGTAACCCTGTGAGTAAGCATATTGTCCCTCAGCATAAAAAAATGATTTTTCGCAAAAAGTATTGGCTCTATTATTTTCTGACGTTCATGGCCGGGGCCCGGCGGCAGATTTTCATGGCTTTTGCAGTGTTGTTGCTGGTCGGAAAGTTCGGTTTCTCTGTACAGGAGGTGACGGTACTTTTTGTCATCAACAATGCCATTAATTACTTCCTGAGCCCATTGGTGGGAAAGAGCATTGTGCGTTTTGGCGAACGGAAGGTCTTGTCCCTGGAATACTTCAGCCTCATCTTTATTTTTCTGGCCTATGCGGCTGTTGATTCGAAGATCCTGGTTTCACTCCTTTACATCCTCGACCACATCTTTTTCAATTTTGCCATTGCCATTCGGACCTATTTCCAGAAGGTCGGTGACCCGAAGGATATTGCTCCCAGCATGGCGGTGGGGTTCACCATCAACCATATTGCCGCGGTTTTTTTGCCGGCCCTGGGAGGAATCCTCTGGATGGTTGATTACCGGATCCCCTTTCTGGCGGGAGCAGGATTGAGTTTGATCAGCCTCATGGCGGTTCAGAAAATCCGTTTGTCTGCCAATGAAGAGAAAGGATAGGGATGACATTCAATATGAAAAAAATGTTGAGTATCGTTTTGATTGTTTTCGTTTTTCTGGCCTCGTACAATACTGTGTTTTCTGACGATAAAAAAAATGATAAAAAGAATAAATCTTATTTGCTTCAAGATATTTTTTTGATGAACAAACAAATTAGCAAAATAAATTATGTTAATAAAAAAAGCCGCAATATTTTAAAAAAAACCAAGAATAAGTATTCTTATGAAACATATCTATCGTTCGTTAATATTTATAAAACGTTTTTGTGGTGCAGTGACTTATCGCATTGGCTGTCCAAAACATACAATAACCAAGATAATATGAATTCACATATATACAAAAGGCTTGTTGCGAATAGAAAAAGTATAAAAAAGACATTAGGCTATATAGACAAAATATATAAAGTTATAAATGATGTAAATCTTTTATATATTATTGACACACAAGAAAAAATAATTGCTTCCGGCTTGAATCAACTGGATAAGATAATACTCTACTTAAAAGAACTCGAAGAGCAAAAAACTCGCAAAAAATTAGTGCCAAAATTGAAATGAAGTCATGTGCCTCCTGATTATACATTATGAGAATACCGTGAAAAAAGGTATTTTTTGCTTTGATAATGGTATCCTGGGAGGGCAATATTTCTATGGCACTAAAATTCAATGCCCCGCCGGGCTTTGGTGCCGGAATAGTAAGGGTGTTTGATCTGCTTGAGTTCGGTTACATAATCCGCCAGTTCAATGAGGTCCTTCGGTGCACTGGCGCCGGTCATGACCAGCTCTGTTTTACCGCGACACATTTCCATCAGTTCAATGACCTGCTCCTTTTTCAGAAGTTCAAAAATAAGGGTGTTCAGGATTTCATCGCAGATCAGCAGTTCGGTCCCGTCCTCTACCGCCTCAATGGCGTACCCTAAGGCCTTGGCCGTATGTTCGTAGTGAACGGCTTCAGGGCCCCGGGACAGAATAAAAGGGTGTCTTCCCGGGCATTGGTATCGAATATTCGGAATGTTGGCAAAGATGATAATTTCCCCTGAGGTGCCCGATTTCATGAATTGAATGAAGTTGACCTTGAGCCCCACTCCCGCAGCCCTGATGGCCAGTCCCACCGCACGGGTGGTTTTGCCCACTCCCTGTCCGTAATAGATGTGAATGAGCCCAAGACCGATACGTTTGATTAATCCCGAGCGTTCTTTGGTGTAATAAATGGGTCTTTCCTCCTCAAATGTGATGCACTTCTATGTTCGTTTTGCCTGCCATTTCCCGGGCTTCTTCCGCAATCCGGCCGTGATGGGTAAATAAAATGACCTGGGTTTCCGATGCCAGATTTGCCAAAGCCTCCAGGGTGGCCCTGGCGCGCACATCGTCAAAGTTTACCAGAATGTCGTCCACGATGAAAGGCATGGTTTCGCCGGTCTCCCGGCGTTTTTGAAGGGAAGCAAGCCGCAAAGCCAGATAGAGTTGATCACGGGTTCCGGAACTCATCCCTTCCACCCGGATCATGTGGTTCTGATGCCGCAGCCCCGCCAGCACCGGTTGCCCCCTGTCGTCTTCATCTGTTCTCAGCGCCTCAAAGGAACCCAGGGTCAATTGCCGGAAATACCCCGATGCGATTTTCAGTACCGGATCCTGGTTTTCGCTCCTGAACCGCTCAATCTCCTGCTTCAATATGCTTGATGCCACTTTGAGTCGAATGAACTGCTCACTCATTCGTCGAATGGCAGCCAGGGTTTGCTGAGCGGACAGGGCAGCCTCGGCGGCCTTTGCGCTGCCGTCCATCTGTTGCAGTTCCCTTTTCTTTTCTCCCAGGGTTTCGGAAAGGCGCCTGATTTCAGGTTCAAGCTTTTGTTCAATCTCCCGGCTCAAGGCGTCAATTGTCCCCGGTAATTCGTCTGGGTTCAGCATTTCTGCCTGGCTTTCCAGTTGGGAAATGCTGAGGCCTTCGGCACTGTTCAAGAGCGTGGTTTCTGTTTCGCTGCATTTGGTTTTAAGATCCAGGTGTTCCCTGGCGATCCGTTCCGCTTCTTCAAGATCGTCCGAGTCTTTGCATCCGGCGATGCGTCTCAAGTCCCCCATCTGTATTTCCGCTGTGCGAATGGCTTCTTCGGCGCTCTTGATGTCGTCTTCCGCTTCTTCAATTTCCCGGGTATCTTTCTGAAGGAGGGTCTTCTGTTCCGGGTTTTGCTTCAAGAGATTCTGTGACTGAAGGACCG
>CAYPQJ010000088.1:0-16161 GCA_964412835.1 uncultured Desulfobacteraceae bacterium
GCCTTCATGGAACGGGCAATTTTCGAAAGCCCTTCAACAAATTGATCATCATAAATTCGTGCCTGGTGGGGGGAAACGATTCCCTCAGGTGAAACGGCGCACGCTTCCATAATAACCATGGCCGGGCCGCCAGCGGCTCTGAGCCGATAATGCTCAATGGCCTCATGAGGAATGGATCCGTCATTTTCTATCAAAAACGAAGCCAGACCAGGCATGACGATCCTGTTCTTGAGTTTGCATCCTTTGATTGAAAATGGGGAAAAAAGGTTTTCCATTGGGGGTTTCTCCTCTTTGGCGTGACATGGCATATCCTAAAAGGTAATAAAAATTAAAACGGAATTTGTCAAACAAAAACCCGGGAATATGGGCGATTCAGGATTTTGAGTACGATCCAAGGTCGTGAAGGGCTTTTTGATATGGGGCTATTTTTGCCAAATTGGCGGTGCACCGGGTCTTTGGATGATGAGCGTTTCCGCATTCCAGGGAATGGGATCGGATTGCTTTTCCCCCCTCAGCCCACAGGCATGGCGCCGGCACACCGGGCAGTCGGGATCAGTACATGGATCCAGGTGGACCAGTACGCTTGCCCTGCCTTCAAAATGGCCCTCAATGACAGCTTCTACTTCCTCGACTTCTGTATGTGCCTCCGCCAGTGTGAAATTCCTGGGCAGGATCAGGTGAAGGCTTACGTTCACGAAACTGCCTGAACGAAAGGCCCTGAGTTCATGTATTCCCACCCAGTTGTCTTTTCGGTGTTCCTCCAGAAGCGAAGAAATTTTTTTCAGAAGCTCGGGCTCGGCCCTGTCCATGAGACCGGCGGAAGATTTTTTCACCAGGATGATGCCCGTATACAGGATGCTGACCCCGACCATACAGGCAATGGCGCCATCCAGCCAGTATAGTCCCGTCAGGTGTACCAGCAAGAGGCCAAGCAAAACCCCTGCAGAGGTTATCACATCGGTAAGGACATGCCTGCCGTCGGCTGTAAGGGCGAGTGAATGGGTTCTTTTTCCGGTTCGAACCAGGATGAGGCCCAGGATCAGATTTATCAGCCCCGCACCCAGGAGTATATAAAGGCCGTCTGTAAGGTTTGGGAGGGGTTGTGGACGAAGTATATGGTCCCACCCGGTCTTAAAAATACCGATGGCGGCAATGATGATCAGAGCGCCTTCAAATCCGGCGGAGAAATATTCCACTTTTCCGTGCCCGTAGGGATGGCTTTTGTCCGGGGGTTTAGCGGCCAGAACAATGCTGACCAGGGCAAATGCACTTGCCACCACATTGATGATGGATTCAAGTGCGTCCGAGAAAACGGCGGAAGAACGGGTGAGGTGAAATGCGTAGAATTTGGCACACATCAGCATTGCGCCAACGGTGAATGACAGGCTGATGGCGATCAGACGGGTTCTGAAATGGTCTTTTGTTGCTGTTTTCTTTTTCAATCCCCGGCCCGGATTAGTCTACGAGGTCGAAAGAGCCATTTATCGTAAATCAATGGCCCGCAAAATAAAGCAGATGAAACTGTTTCACCAGATCTCTTAATTTGGCTGCATTCTGGGGATCCGTTGTCTGTTTACATTTCATACTGAAAACAAGCATCTGCTGCAGCAGTGCAAGTTTCTGATGGTAATCTTTGACCCCTGGTTTGATTCTTTGCGTCAGGAAATACTGCGCCACGATGGTCTGGATTTCAGTGGCATGATGTTCCTTATTCATGATCCATCTAACCAACTGGTTGAAATCGGGGTGGTTTTCCTTCTCTAAGCCTTTGATTTGCTTCATTGCTTTTTCAATGGTGGTGATATGTTCAAGGATCATGTTGATTCTGGCTTGATCATCGTAAATTCCGCAGGGGATTTCACAGTGGGCGAAAGCGGTACTCACCAGAACTGTAAACCCAATGATGCCCACAAAAGACTGGAAAAAATGCTTTTTCATCACGACCTCCTGAATGGTTGCATGCCGTTGATTTGTTATTGGATGATTTTTGAATCTCACATCATCTGAATCTTGTCAAGCTTGGCAGTCGCAGTTTTGCAGTTGGGAATGCTGCCGCAGAAACCGGGTCGAAAATTTTTATTGACAAATTTGGTCTGATAAGACATAAAAAAGAGTTATTTTTTGTATTTGCACTATTGCAGGATTGTAATGTCCCTGAAAGGTTGAGGTAAGGTTCGGCAGGTACTCTCCCGATTCAGGTTGCCATTTTGCCGGTGCCTGGTTTTTGGAATAGGAACCCTGAAAGGAGATATCATGTCGAAGAAAAGAGTTATCAGCGAAGAGGTCTTTGCGGCCATGTTGGATGAGGCAATTGAGGATTTGAAGCAGAGCGGCTTGGATGCCGGTGAGGTCTTTTCCATTGTGAAAGAGAATTTCGGCGTTTCTTATGCCCGCAGGTTTTGCAGTCAATGATTTTCAGCCCGAAAGCGTTTTGCGGGTGAAGGACACCCCCATGCCTTCCTACCCTGAAACCCTTGAAATTTTTACCGATTGCACCTGCCCCTGGTGTTACTTCATGTCCGGGCGGATCGCCCAGCTTAAAAAAGAGTATATCATCCAAATTCGACGTCGAATGTTTCCGTTTCGTTCGGATACCCCAAAGGACGGCCTTTCACTGGCTGCCTGTTTTTCTGACGACCCCCTTGTGGTCAATGAAAGAATGCGCAATCTGAAAGAGACAGCGGGGGCTCTGGGGCTGCCTTTTGGTTCGCCCGAAATGATCTATAACAGTCGTTCGGCCCAGGAACTGGGGCTCTGGGCTGAATCGAAGGGCAAGGGCGGTGCTTTTCTTCAGGCGCTGTACGTCGCTTACTTTGTGGACTCAAAAAATATAGCGAAAATTTCCGTATTATCTGAGATGGCCACTTCCGTGGGCTTGCCGGCTGAGAATGTAGATAAGGTGATCAAAACCGGGACCTTTAAAGATCGTGTAGATCGGGATTGGGCCATGGCGGAGGAGATGAATATTCTGGTCTTGCCCACCTTTGTGATAAACGGGGATCGCCTGGTTGGGGCCCAGCCCTACCGAAAGCTTCAGCGGCTGTTGGGAAAAAATGGCGTTGAAATAAGGGCCTCGGCAAAAAGAGGATGAGTAAGTCTTCCGAGCGCAATTTCATAATGAGATGGTACCATTTTCTGCTGGATTTTTCGGTTACCCTGCTCCTGTGGTGTTATTACACATTGGGCTTTGTCCTCTTTTTTGCGCCGTTTTATTTTTTGGTGTACTGTTTTGCCAAAAAGCGAAGAACCGCATTTCAAAAGCTGAACCATATCTTCTACAAAGGGTTTTTCGGCCTCATAAAACTGTTGATCCCTTCGTGTCGGTGGCAAATTCCGAAGGCAGTGCGAGACATTCGATCTTCGGTAATCGTATGCAATCACCGATCCTATATTGATCCAATTTTGTTGATTTCAATTTATGCGCGGCATACCACCATTGCCAAAGCCCGCCTCTTCGGCATTCCGGTTTTCGGCACAATGCTATCCCTGTCAGGATACATCCCGTCCACGGCCAGGGGCCGTTTTGCGGATCTGATGGTGGATCGCATCGATGGCATGGATGGGTTCCTTGCTTCGGGCGGCAACGTGTTTATCTTTCCCGAGGGTACGCGCAGTCGGGATGGTCGAATCGGTAGTTTGAACAAAGGAGCCTTTAAGCTTGCCAAAATGTGCAAAGCACCGGTAAAGGTTCTCTTTATTGAAAATACGGACAAATTGTTTACGCCAGGGAAGTTTCTGTTTAACGCCCATCGTCCCAATACCGTTACCTTGACGCTGGCAGGTGAAATGAATCCGGATTACAGGTCTGACCAATTTTCAATCAACGCTTTAATGTCTGAGGTTCATGCGCTTATGGAGAAATCATGAAAATTGTCCTGCTTTCCATGCCGGATGTGGCGCCGGTTATCATGCACGAATCAGCTTTTCATCTGCCGAACCTCGGCGTTGCCAGCGTCGGCGCCAATATTGACGAAAAAAATGAAGTTTATATTATCGACCTGATCCGCAAGCGGCGGAAAATCCGGCGCTACCTCACCCGCGTCCTGTTAAAAATCCAACCTGATCTGGTAGGCCTTTCGGCCATGACTTGGCAGTACGCCACCTGTGTGAAGTTGATCAAACTGATCAAAACATTGCTTCCCAGTGTGAAGGTGGCGGTGGGCGGATATCACGCAACCCTCATGGCCGAAGAAATCGCCGTGGGCAGGGAGGCGCAATGGATCGATTTTCTGATTCGTGGAGAAGGTGAGGAAGCCTTTAAGCGGCTCGTCCGGGCACTGGAGGGAAAAGACCGGTTTGAGGCCATACCGTCTTTATCTTACAACAAGGGCGGCGAATTTGTTCACAACCCCAAAGGCGACCTTCTGGACCTGTCCCGATTGAGACTTCCCATTCGCGACAAAAGGCGTCTGACCTGGGGCTACCATATCATGAACCACAAGTACGAAGTTATGGAGACCTCCAGGGGATGCACCAGAAATTGCACTTTCTGCAGTATTCGGCATATGTATGGTCGTTCGTTCAGACCCTTTTCCGCGGACCGGGTATTGGCGGATGTGGATGATATTTATTTTAAACGAAAGGTCCGATGCATATTTGTGATCGACGACAACTTCGTGTTGGATCCCAAACGGGTGATCGAACTTTGCGATGCCATTATCGCGCGGGGGTATCGGAAGTTGTACTTGGTGGTCCAGGCGGATTGTGTGACCATGGCCGGAAACGAGGAAATGGTTAAGAAAATGGCCCTCGCAGGCTTTAAATCCGTTTTTCTGGGCATGGAAAGTGCCTCCAAGAAAAATCTGAAAGCTGCGCGCAAAGGGGATATCCTGGACGCGTCCCGAAAGGCTGTCCGTAACTGCCACAAGTATGGCATCATGGTGGTGGGCGGCATGATCTTCGGCTTTCCCGATGATGGGGAAACCGAGATTGTTGAAAATTACCGTTTCCTGAAATCGACGGGGGCCGACACCGCCTATTGCCAGATTCTGACCCCGTACCCCAAAACAGAGATACGACAGCAATTGCTTGATCAGGGATTGGTGACAAACGCCCTGGATTACACCCGTTACAATGGCATGTGGGCCAATGTGAAAACCCGGAAACTGGATGCTGATACCCTTCAATATCTCTTCTGGCGCCATGAGCAGACCATCATGGGGTGGTGGGAACCGCCGGACAGATTACGGGAACAGAGTCCATTGTGGACCGGGATCTGGATTCATTTCCTCAGACCCATCATGAAGATTGTGGTCCGGCGTTCCCAGAAGAAATATGGGTGGAGAGGCCGATTTCAAAGGGAAATGAAGCAGCGGGCTGCCGCAAACCGGTTTAGGGATCTTGAAGGACACTAAATTGAAATTGGCAGTATTAATCTACGATTACGGGTTGAGTACGCCCATGAAAAAGAGGTCCAATGGCGCAGCAGGATTACTATAAGATACTGCAGGTGGAGACATCTGAAAGCCAGCAAAAGATCAAAGAGTCCTATCGAAAACTGGCACTTAAATACCATCCGGACCACAACCGTGACGATGCGACGGCGGCAGCGCGGATGAAAGCCCTCAATGAATCTTACGCCGTTTTGTCCGATCCTCAGAAAAGAAGTCGTTACGATGCGCTGCGGCAAACTTATGGCGATGCTGCCCATGATCGTTTCAAGCAAACCTATTCCGAGCAGGATATCTTCAAGGGATCCGATATTCAGCAGATTTTCGAGGAATTCAGCCGTGCCTTTGGGCTCAGGGGTTTTGACGAAGTCTTCAAGGATTCCTACGGGTCCGGATATCGCACCTTTGAATTCAGGAGACCCAATGCTTTCGGCAGGGTTTTTATGGGGACGCAGGGCCAGGGCCAGGGGAGGGGTCGCTCGGGTACCGGATTCCCGCTGGGCGGACAACTGGGGCGTCTGATCAAGTACGGGCTTAAGAAAAAGTGGGGCATTGAATTACCCGAAAAAGGAAAAGATGTGCAGGATGTGATTTCGGTTTCACGGGAAATGCTTCAAACAGGGGGTAAAATCAGCTACCTGTGCCGAAAAAACCAGAAGGAATTGCTGGTGAGCATCCCTCCCGGCATGAGGGCCGGGCAGAAGATCCGATTGAAGGGAATGGGCGATCCGGGAAAGGGGGGCGCTGAATCAGGCGATCTCTATGTGGAGGTGCAGGCGCGAAATCCGCTGCTCCGGAAAATCGGCAAATCGGCAAAAGGAATTCTGTCTTCCTTGAAAAAACTGGGAAGGTCTTGAACACGGCGTTTCCTTTACTCCAAGATGCCTTCCGCCTCCCACATCAATGGTTCAGGAGAGATAAGGGCCCCACTGTTCTGCGGTTTGACGAATATACCCTGCCGGCACATTTGCCATAATCCGATTGTGGCCCGGCAGAAGGATACTGACATCCAGATCCGCCAGCGCCAGAAGGGAGTTTCTGAGCTGCGGGCCGCTGGCCCCATTAAGGTCAAATCGACCAATGGCATGATCTGCGTATACCGTGTCCCCCGGGATCAGGATTTTGTCCAGAGGATGATAAAGGGCGATGCTGCCGGAGGAATGCCCCGGGATATGTAAGACTTCCCATGTCGTGCCACCGATCTTAAGTGTCTCTCCACCCGCCAGTTTTCGGTCAACGGGAAAGCAGAAATCACCCGGTTTGATGTTGTATTGGGCCTGACACATGCTCTCAAACATGTCCATGCCGTAAACCATCTTTTCGTCCCCATTCTCCAGGGGAGCCGCTTCGTTTTCGTGAATCCACAGGGCCGCTTGGGGTATGGCCTCGCGAAGTTCGCCCAAACACCCCATATGATCCAGGTGGGTGTGGGTCATGATGATCCGTTTAATGTTTGAAAGAGAAACCCCTGATTCCCGGATGGATTCGATTTTGTAGCGCCCCTTTCCCATCAGGCCCGCATCAATCAGGCTCATATCGTCGGAATCGGGGGTTCCAATTAAGTATACGTGTGAATCCGGGATCATTTCATCCTGCCCCGGAATAAAAAAAACACCCTCTGCAATCTGTTTCATCTGGTTCTCCTCTCAGGATATAAACCGGTCATGACAAATTCACGCTAATCCGCGATGAGCCATTCTCGCCAGGTTTTTTCAGACTTTTGTATCATATTCAGAAAAATTTCGCAAAACTGGCATATCACCTGAAATCGGGGGCCCTTATGCCCGGTCAATTTTCCGTTTGTTCGTCTATACCCCACTCAATAACTCACGGACAGCCATATCCAGACTGTTTTGCCGGTCGATCATTCTGGAGACCCCTGCCTCATGTAATCCGCATCATGTTAAGGACCGAGACCCTTACTAAACGAGTCGTCTATCGTCTTTAGAGTCATTTCGCGAGCCGTGACCAAAAGGTAAAATGCCGGGAGTTCAGTCCAAGCCCCAGTGTTTATGTACCTGACACCTCTGAAAACCCTATCCTCTGGGTAGTGTGTATGGCCACAGACGACCGATTTATATCCATTCTCTATGGCACAATTCACAGCGTTCATCATAACATTTTTACGCAGGACTTTGTAGAAGGGCGCCCATTTCTTGGCATATTTGGCCACGTGCACCGGTTTTGCCCCCATACGCACCCTTAAATTGTGCATCATCTTGAAGGCCTTTATGAATGTCCGGTTCCTGGGCATAATCCCATCGAAATCATCGCCATGGGCGATTAACAGGCTATCTTCTATGTGGTGAAGACGCTTGAAATGTACTTTCCCAAACCCCTTTGTAATATAACCATTTTCATGATTCCCCTGAATCCAAACAACCTTCTGACGGCAAGAAACTCGATCAATAAGATCCATGATCCTCTGGTGGGATGGTTTCAATTTCGCATAAGGATTGTCAATGATGTCCCCATTCAGAATAAGCTCGTAATCCTCGGGGACGTTCTTGAGAAAGCGTCCAAATTCCTGAAATAAAAAGTATCGAGACCCTATGTGCAAGTCGCTTACAATGATGGCATTCATTTTATGTAACTTCCAAAATTAAGAGCAACCCCAACAACCCCATCTCCACTGAAGTGGCCATTATATTCGAAATTCAGGGGACACAACACTGAATTACAGACAGTAAAGAGAATATCAGGACCCCCCCCCGTAAGCATGAATGAACAGGCAGATCTCTCTGGAGTGATTTGCTTACTATTGTGTTCCCGGAATTCACGAGAAGCAGAACCTGCAATATTGTTTGAAACCGCGAAATGAAAAAGAAAAGGACCCAGGCCTTACAGCCCAAGCCCCTGTAATAACTGGCGCGCCCAGCAGGATTCGAACCTGCGACCTACGGATTCGTAGTCCGTCACTCTATCCAGCTGAGCTATGGGCGCATTGGCAGAGAAAGCTATATATCAGAGATTGTTCAATCTGGCAACGGTTAAAAATGAATTTTCAGGTGTAACGTTGGACAATTTTTTTAATGATATCGGTGGTTGAATAGCCGTTGAAAAAGGGGATCCTCTGAACCTCTCCCCCATCCGCCTTTACCACGTCCGCCCCGATGATCTGGTCTTCCTGCCAGTCTCCGCCCTTCACCAGGATGTGGGGAAGGAGGTATTTGATGATCTGTAAAGGGTTGTTTTCGTCAAAGATCACGACACAGCTCACGCATTCGAGTGCAGCCAGCAGTTCCGCCCGCTTTTTTTCGGGGAAAATGGGCCTTTTTCTGCCTTTGATGGCCCGGACGGACCGATCGCTGTTAAGGGCCACTATCAAATAATCTCCCAGTTCTCTGGCGGAGGAGAGGTAACGGGCGTGTCCGGGATGCAGGATATCGAAACAGCCGTTGGTGAAAACGATCCGCTTCCCCGAATTCTTAAGCGCTTCGCAGTTTTCCCCAGCTTCTTCAAGGGTGTATATTTTCTTGAGATATGTGTTCATCTTTCCTCCTGATTTCAACAGATTATAACACCGCTTTGGCCAGGGTGACACAAAAAACAGCTTTTGCGCCGCCAAGTGTCAAGACTCTGGCACACTCGTTCAAGGTATTACCGGTGGTTGCCACGTCGTCCACCAGAAGAATGTTCTTTTTGCTGACAACATCGGGGGCTTTTAAACGAAATGCGTTTTGAACATTTTTCTGCCGTTCCTTTTTAGACAGTGTTGTCTGGGGGGTCGTGTATTTAGGCCTAACGAGTGATGAAAAATCGAGTTCTCCGTTCAACCTATGGGCAACCTGTCTTGCCAGCAACAGGCTCTGGTTAAATCCGCGTTCCCGAAGTCGTTTGGGGTGAAGCGGGACGGGCATGGTCAAAAATGGTTCCGGGAGTAGGAATCGCGTTTTCACGAATTCGGCCAGAAGTGGCCCTACCGCATTGGCTACAAAGGTTTTTTGGCTGTATTTGAGTTTGTGAACCGCCTCAAGAACGGATCCTTCATATCGGTAGGGAGCGTAAGCCGCCTGAAAAAACGGTTTTGTTCGAAGACAATCCTCACATGGATGATTTTCAATCCGTTCTGAGTTGAAGGGGATGCCGCAGATGGTGCAGAAAGGTGCTTCAATGGAGTTGAAGTCCGAAGTGCAGTCATGGCATATTGAATCCGGGGAATCTCCGGCATCAAAAGGGCTTCGCCATAGAAAATCTCCACAAATAACGCATCGTGGTGGAAAGATGATTTGGGCGAGCTGTTTTAAAGGGGTCACTTTTTTTTTGTTCCACCGTTTGGGGATTCCCTTACGAAATCCTCAAAAGAGCAGTCTCGATTAATTCCCCGGCATGCCAGTTTGGCAACGTCCCACGTCTCTTTGTCCGATACGTTTGCCGGGAAGTAGGGCCAGAGTTCGCAACGGCCGGGTTTCACGGAGTGAATGTTACACCCGCTTTCTTTTTTGAAAAAAATGCAGAAATTGTCCGAACCTACTTTTGCATAGATACGGCCATTGCGCTTTTCGGTGTATTCCGTCAAGAAATCTTCAAGTTTCAGACTCAGATATTCCGCGACCCTTTTCTGTTCTTCTACTTCCATGAAGATGCCGCCTTCACCATAACAGCATTCTCCGCACATTTTACAATCAAAAGCTTTCATTATCCCTCTGGGCTTTCATTAAGGGTTGACGTTGTCATTAGCTGTTCTTTTAGCATCTTTTCCAGGTTCCAGTCCACCAGCAGCCTGAGACGAGCATCCGCCCCCTTTTTTCTGTAAATAACATGGCCGTTCTGAAGCCCATATCGAAACAGGTCCCGGGTGGCTTCAACGTCATGACGGCAATATTCTGTCAGTTTTTCCATTTCCCCCTGACGGAACCATTCCACCGCCTGAAGGCCATGGGCGGTTTTTCCACTGCCGAGGGTTTCCGTGGCCAGATGATCCAGTCCCAGCCTGAAACCGAGTCGTTTATGAATATCCGCCAGGATGTCGAAAGTGGGAAGCGCTGTAAGATCCTGTTCCGTATAGGCACCCAGAACTTTGTAATCAAATCCGCTGATATTGAACCCCACGATTAAGTCACCCTTTCTGAGATGATTGACAAGATCGTCGATGCGGTCTTCCCGAAAATTCAGGAACCGGTTTTCCACGCTGTCAAACAGAACCGCTACCGAAATTCTCATGAGATGGGTGTTGCGCCATCCCCCCACATCCTGTGCGGTTTTCTGGGTTTCGAGGTCAAAATAGAGTATCCGGGGGCCGTCAGATTTTTCTTTGTTTGCCGCTTCCTCATGGGGAACGGGTGCGGGTGCTTCCTCGTCGGTATCATCGGACATGTCGCTGAACGGAATGTGCCCCAGAAGGCCTTCAAGGATCAGTTGGGCCGCTGCCTTGTCCAGGGGTTTGTTGCCGGAACCGCACTTGGGGGAATGGATGCATGAGGGGCACCCGTCCTCACATTCACAGCTCTTGAGGAGCTCAAGCGTTTTTTGAAGGAGTTCCAGGATGGTTTCAAATCCCCGACGAGCCAGTCCTACGCCGCCGGGATAGGCATCGTAGATAAAGATGGCGGATTTTCCCACCTGGGGGTGGTGGGGGTAGCAGATGCCCCCGATATCGTTTCGGTCACAGAGGGCAAAGAGGGGAAAGATGCCGATGGCGGCGTGTTCGATGGCATGTATGCCGCCCATGAAGTGAAATCCTTTTTTTTCCACAAACCGTTTCAGAATCGGTTCGATTTCCACCCAGAACCCTGATGTTTCAAAGATCTGCGGCGGTAAATCTTCCAGAGGAAAGACCCCCATAAGCCCCTGTCCGGGCAGGGACCGCTTTTCGTAACCGGTGATGATTTCGGTCACCTTGAGGATCCCTTCCCGCACGATGAACTGGCCTCTGGGCCGGCTTTGATGTATCTTGATGATTTCCGTTTCTTTCTCACTGCGGGCTCTTGTAAAATACTTCAAGTCCGATTGGTGAACCACCACATCCTTTTTGTCCGGAAACAGACGTTCCACCTCATATTGACGGGCCCGGTGCAGGTAGATGGCACCGGGATGGCATTCCTTGAAAGCCTTGAAGCCGTCCACCGTTCCGATGGCCTGGCCGGTTTCGCGCTCGAAAATGGTAAAGGTTTCTCCGGAGGACCGGATGTTGACGGACAGCTGAGGGTTCCGCCGGGTGGAAAACCACATGGGATCTCCTTCGGCGGTTCGGCTCAAGGCCCCCTTCTGTTCCAGTTGGTCCAGGAGGGCAAACAGATCCTGGGGCCAGAAGTCTTCGTCTTCGCGGGTCAGGGGCAACTCCGCAGCGGCGCATACCAGGTGGTCTTTGACCACGTACGAGTTGTTCGGGTCGAGGATGGCGGCCTCAAAGGATCGTTCAAAGAGTTCATGGGGATGTTTCATGAAATACTGGTCCAGGGCATCGGGCTTTGCCACCAGGAGAATCATGGATTCTCTGCCCGAGCGGCCCACACGGCCTCCCCGTTGCCAGGTGTTGATGATGGTGCCCGGGTATCCCACCAACAGACAGATATCTAAGTATCCGATGTCGATGCCCAGTTCCAAAGCACTGGTGGATACCACCCCCAGAAGATCTCCCCGTGCCAGCCGCCGCTCAATTTGCCGTCTTTCCGCAGGCAGAAACCCCGCTCGATAGGAGCTGATCTTATGGCGAAAGGCGGGGTTGAGTTGGGTTACCCAGAGATGAATGAGTTCCGTGACCTTTCTGGCCTGGGCAAAGACAATGGTGCGGAATCCCTTGCGGACACATTCGGTGAAGAGCCTGGCAGAGGAGAAGTTGGGGCTCCCTTCAGGATTCAGGAAAACCACGTGCTGCCCGGATTTTGGGGCGCCGGTGGATTGGACCACTTCAATCTCCTGTTGGATAAGATCTTTCCCAAAAGTTTCAGGATTGGCAACGGTGGCGGAGAGAAGCACGAATTGGGGATTGCTCCCATAAAAACGGCACAGCCGTCGCAGCCGTCTGATGATCTGGCTCAGGTGGGACCCGAAGATGCCCCGGTAAGTGTGTACCTCGTCCAGGACAACGAACGAGAGGTTCTTGAACAGGTTTTCCCAGTTTTGATGGTGCGACAAAATGCCCCGGTGCAGCATGTCGGGGTTGGTGAAAAGGATGTGGGGTGGCTTCTGGCGGATCTTTTTTCGCTGGTGGGGTGTGGTGTCGCCATCATAGATGGCTGCGCTGATATTAAGGCTTTCAATTTGCTCAAGCCATTTTGAAAGGTTTTTGAGTTGGTCATGTTCCAGAGCCTTTAAGGGGAAGAGAAAAAGGGCACTGGCATGATGGTTCTGAAGAATTTTTTCCAGAACCGAAAGGGTATAAATAAGGGTTTTTCCACTGGCGGTTTCTGTGGCCACCAGAACGTTTTTCCCTGCCCTCAAATGACCGATGGCCTCAATCTGATGGGTGTAGAGCCTACCCATTTTGAGCCCATCCATGGCCTTTCGGATATCGTTGTGAAAGCGGGGCGGTGTCCCGTATACGGCTTCGCGGGCGGGAACAAAATGTTCGAATACAAAGGCCTGGCCAAAATCGGCGTGAGTCTTCAGGGTGTGGGCGAATCGGGAAAGTTTCACGTTGTTTATTATTTTTCGGTTGATGGGTCCTCTGAGGCTTTTTTCTTTCCGAACTTTTTCTCAAGAGCCTCTTTTATGTCTTCATCGCTCGCCTTAGGCCGATCTCTCATGGTCATTTGAATCTGTTCATGGGTTTTTTTCATGATATCGCTCATGAAAGTGTCGTTTTCGATACTCCAGGCGCTCCATCCGTCGATCCCGATATATTCGTCATAGGCGGTTTCGTAGTAGGGGTCATAGATTCTGACCCCTTTCTGTTCGTCATATTCATAGCGAACAAATTCTCCATCAAAACGCTCAAAATCTTCATCCTTGAGCCCCAGAATCTTTAAGAGGGGCTTATGTTCTTCCTTTACATCCATTTTATGAAACTCCTAAATTCCCAAGTCTGCTTTGGCGTCTGCCATTTTGTCATGATATCCTTCCCACCTTTCAAGCTGGCTTTCCAGTTTGCTGCCGACGTCTTTGTATTCGGTCAGAAGCGGCACGCTCTCTCCGCTGTCTTCAAAAATTTTAGGATCGGCAAGGAGATTTTCCACCTCTTTCTGCCGGGTTTCCAGTTGAGAGATAAGGGCTTCCGTCTGTTCAAGCCCCTTTCGAATCGGTGCCAGGATATCATGAACCCGCTGCCTTTGCTCAGCTTCTTTCCGTTTATCCCTTTTCCGGTTCTTGCCGGCGGAAGATTCCTGGTCTTTTTTCAACCCTGTTGAAGGGTTTTGCGGTTCCAGGTGGATATCCCCTTCGGTTTCGCCAAGGTGACGGTAATACTCTTTGAGCGTGCCGGGATATTCGATCAATTCCCGGCCCCTGATATCCCAGATCTTTGTGGCCAGTCGATTGACGAAGGATTGATTGTGCGAAACAAACAGAAAGGTCCCGTCGTATCCCGATAACGCGTCAATCAGGGTTTCCGAACTTTCGATATCAAGGTGGTTTGTGGGCTCATCCATGAGCATGAAATTACCCGGGTTGACCAGAAGTTTCGCCAGGGACACCCTGGCCCGTTCCCCGCCGGAAAGGACGCTGATGGGTTTGTCCACATCACTGCCCGAGAAAAGAAAGGCCCCGCAGACCGACCTCACAAATCCGATGCTCGCATTCGGTACCGATTGATAGACCTCCTCCACCACTGTTTTCTGAGGATTGAGCAGATCTGAATGGTGCTGGGCAAAATAGGCAATATTGACCTTGTGTCCCAGGATAATTTGTCCCCGGTCAGGCTTTAGTTCTTCCGCGACAGCGCGAAGGAGCGTGGTTTTCCCACAGCCATTGGGACCGATGATGGCGATTTTTTCCCCCCGCGTTACTCTCAGGTTGAGATGTTCATATAAAATATTGTCGCCAAACCATTTGGACACATCCCGAATGGCAACCACTTCCCCTCCGCTTCGAGGGATGGGGGGAAAGGAAAAGCGGATGGTCTTTTCCCTGCGGTGGGTCTGGATCAATTCCATCTTTTCCAACAGCTTAATTTTGCTCTGGGCCTGTCGGGCCTTGTTGGCCTTGGACCTGAATCGTTCGATGAATTTCTGAGCGTCTTTGACTTTCTGTTCCTGGTTTCGGGCTTTGTTTTCGAGGGATTTAACCTCTTCGCGGCGGGCTTTCAGGTAGAAATCATAGTTGCCGCTGTAGCTCCGCATGCCTTCGGTCTCAAAGGAAACAATGCGATGGATCTGGCGGTTGAGAAATTCCCTGTCATGGGAGACCAGTATCATGGCGCCCTTAAAGCCTTGAAGAAAAGTCTCAAGCCATCTTACGGAAGGCATGTCCAGGTGATTGGTGGGTTCGTCTAAAAGGAGCAGGTCGGGTTTTTGGTACAGGAGCCTTGCCAGGGCCGCGCGCATTTTCCATCCGCCGCTGAGTTCTGAGACGGGCTTCTGGAAATCCGGCACATCAAAGCCAAGACCCAAAAGGATTTTTTCCGCTTCGTGATGGGGGAAATCGAGATCCAGGCGGTTGATTTCGTGGTGTATGTTGGCAATCTTTTTGCCAAGGGTACTCTGATCCAGTTCACCGGTTGCCTTTTCAAGAGCACGTTCAGCATTTTTTAAAACCATCTCCATCTTCAGTCGCTGTGGTATGGCGCTGAGGATCGATTGAAGCAGGGAACCCGAAACGGATTCCTGAACATCTTGAGCCAGGTACCCCATACGGGAATTTCTGGCAACTCTGATTTCTCCCGTATCGGGTGTGATTTCCCCCATGATGATTCGAAGTAGGGTGGTTTTTCCGGATCCATTGGGACCCACCAGACCGATTCGATCTCCCGGATTGATTTGCAGACCTATCTGGTTAAAAATCTGTCGTTCAACGAAATTGAGAGAGACTTTGATGGCAGTGACAAGACTCATGGCTTTTTAAAATGATCTCTGCTATTTTATGAAGATTCACGAACCCAGCCAGCCTAAAGGGAGGATGGCTTGCAGCTGTGCGGGCGATTCTCCGGTCTTGAAAATTAAGGAATTCAGGGCCCTGCTGAATTATTTTGTCCGGTTATATATAATGGTTTATGCTGGATTTGCAAGCGCCATTGATCTTCAGTTTCCGGGTCTTTTGTGCTATGAGGCTATTATTGGGATAACATGCCACGGTCGGCATTCGTAAGCCCCAAACGTTTTAAGATGGCAGACTCAAAGAAATTGACATAACCGAAGTTGAGGTCCGGGGTGAAATCAGAACCTGTCCAACGCAAGCTTGCCGCTATTTTGAGTGCGGATGTGAAAGAATACAGCCGACTTATGGGGCAGGATGAACCTGCGACGGTGAAGGCCATCAGGGCGTGTCGTGAAATTATGGCTTCAGCCATTGGAAGCGCGCGGGGCAGGGTCGTCGATTCCCCGGGGGATAATGTCCTGGCTGAGTTTTCCAGCGCCGTGGATGCGCTTAAATGTGCTGTTGTCATACAGGAGGCACTGGAGAAACAAAATTGCGAATTGCCCAATGATCGTAGAATGGTTTTCCGCATCGGGATCAATATCGGGGATGTGATCGTTGAAGGCGGGGAGATCTATGGCGATGGTGTCAATATCGCTGCAAGGCTGGAGGGACTGGCCGATCCGGGAGGCATATGCATTTCAGGAACCCTCTACGATCAGGTGAAGCGAAAGGTCCACTATCGATATGATTTCATGGGCCGGCAGGAAGTAAAAAACATCTCCGAAGCGGTTCGGGCTTATCGTGTGTTCTGGAAAGA
>CAYPQJ010000089.1:0-3102 GCA_964412835.1 uncultured Desulfobacteraceae bacterium
GAATGATATCCACGGGAATATCCTTTTCCTGCCGGTATTTCAGGATCAGGCGCAGGTCCTTTTCACTGGGGCTGAAATAAACGTACAGGGGATCCAATTGGACAATGGTGGCCAGCTTGGTGTCCTGCCCGGCGCCCACCAGATTGCCCACATTGACCAGGGTCCGCCCAATGCGACCGTTAAGGGGGGAGTACATGGTGCAGTAACCCAGACTCAGCCGGTTTTGTTTGATTTTGGCCAGGTCGGCCTTGACTGCGGCGGCTGCCTCCCGGGCCTTGGTGACATAATCTTCCAGGGATTCCTGGGTGACGAAATCCTGTTCCGCAAGGGGCTTGTAACGTTTCACCTGGTCTCCGGCAAAGGAGAGGGAAGCTTTGTCCCGGGCCAGTTGGGCCAGGCTCATTTCCAGCTCTGCTTCATAGGGCGCTTTTTCAATGACGAAAATAATATCCCCTTTATTGACATCGGCTCCTTCCACAAACCGTCGTTCTTCTAGGAAACCCTCTACACGGGCCCGAATGTCCACGGTTTTGATGGATTCCGTGGTGGCAACGTATTTGAGATGAACCGGCACCGTTTTAAGAACCACTTTTTCAACCGTTACAGTGGGAGGCGGTGGCGCGGGTGGTTGTTTTTTTTCCTTCTTGCATCCCCAGAGGGCAAATGCTGCAAAAAAGGTAAACGCTGCCAGGAAAGTGATTGAAGTTGTTTTTCCGATCCGGGGATTAACGGCCATTGGCGGAAACCTCCCTATGGGTTTGAGACATGGACATTTTATTTAAGCCATCAGCAGGTAATTCGGCGCCGATGGCGTGCAGAAGTTCAGCGTAGGAGATGAAAAGGTCCGTCTGGGCCTGAACTCGCTGGGTCCTGGCCGAAGTGAGGGTGCTCTGAGCATTGAGCAGTTCCACGATTTCCGCGACACCTGCGCGATAACGGGCCAGAGACACTCGAAATGATTCCTTGGAACTGATGAGCAGGGTTTCACTGGAGTCCACCTGCTGGGCTGCGGTCTGCATGTTGTAGAAGGCAGTCCACACATCAGAGATTACCGATTCTTCCTTTTGCCTGAGATCTGCACGCGTGGCTCTTAGCCTGGCTTCTGCTGATCTGACCTTGTTTCGCAGTGAAAAACCTTCAAAAAGGGGAATCTGTAGCGATAGTCCCCCATAATAGCTCACACCGGAATCGTTGATGTTGCCACCGCTCTCAAAATAGTCCGAGCCGCTGATGCTGCCGTCGATGCCGGACCATCCCAAATTGCCGGTAGCCACCAGCTTGGGCCAGAGATCGGACTCGGCTTTTTTAAGCTCTGCCTGACTCTGTTGAACGGCGGCCCGGGCAGACGCCAGATCCGAGCGGTCCCGCAGGGCCAGGCTGATAAGGGTTTGGGTATTTTTGGCCATGGCGTCTAAGGGAAGGGTTTCGGGTCCCTCCGCCACATCAAAATCGGCGTTGGCCGGCCAACCCACCGCAGTGGCCAGCGCTCCGCGGGAAATTTTTACGGCGCCCCTGTTGGAAACCAGATCCAACCGCACCTGGTCCACCCTGGAGCGAGCTTGAAGTACGTCCGCAATGGTGCTGACCCCGGCCTTTTTTCTTTGTTCCGTGGATTTCAGGCTGGTGAGGGCTTCCTCAAGATCGCTTTCGGATGCTCGGACCTGTGCGCGGTTTCCCAGGTAGGTGTAGTAGGCCTGGGGCACATTGCGAAGGATGTCCTGAATGCTCTGGTTATGGTTCCAGTTGGCGGCCATGAGCGCCTGTCGGGCGCTTTTCACCGTGGCGGCCCGGCCACCGAAATCCAGCAGCAGGTAACTCAGGCCCAATCCCACGCTGCCGTAATAACCGCTAGATGAATCACCGCCCATGCCCATGCCGCTCGCATCGCCGCTGATGGTGGGATAATAATCCCCTCGGGATACGGCCCAATCCGCCGCCGCCGCCCGGGCCTGTTCCCAGGACGACTGGGTGGACGGGTTGATGCGAAGGGCCACATCCACAAGATTTGCCAGTGTCATCTTCTTGGCCGGGGGGGTCAGATTTTCGGCATCAAGGGTTGTGTTTTTCCCCAGCGGAAGGGGAGGGGGTTTTTTTGGCTTTGTTTCGCTTTTGTAATATTTTCCGGGGGCCGAGGATGCAAAACGATTCGGGTCCAATTCGGGGAGCGGTGTCCGGCAGGCGCTGAGTAGAATTCCTGAAAATATCATTGCCATAAAAATTTGGAAGATCCCGTGCATCCGGGATCGGCCAATTGATCTTTGTTTGGAAGCAACCCTACAATGTATCATTCTGCTCCTGAATGCCACCTTCCTGAAATGAGGAATATTTTAAACGCTTACGATACGTATTACACTTGGTCGGTATACCTGAAAAAATGAAGATATTCAACAGGAAAAGGCAGGGGCACGTTGCACCGTGCCCCTATTGGTAAGCGGATTGTCCTATTGATGGCCGCTATTTTTTCCCTTGACATGAAACGGCCTTATCTCCTAAAAAAAGCGGAATCTTTCAATTTGAGGAGGGTATGTATGCCCGGTTTTGAAATATTTGGGGATGAAGAACGAAAAGAGGTGAATGATGTTCTCGATTCCGGCGTATTGTTTCGATACGGTTTTGACCAGGCCCGAAACAATCACTGGAAGGCCGGAACCTTTGAAAAAGAACTGGCCGAGAAAATCGGGGCACGCTATTGCCATCTCTGTTCCAGTGGGACGGCGGCCCTTTCCGTTGCTTTGGCGGCCTGCGGTGTCGGGGTGGGGGATGAAGTCATTGTCCCGCCGTTCACTTTTGTGGCCACCATCGAAGCGGTGATGTCGGCGGGTGCGGTGCCGGTTTTTGCCGACATTGATGAGACCCTGTGCCTGGATCCCGACTCCCTTGAAAAAGCGCTGACCCCGCGCACCAAGGCGATGCTGGTGGTGCATATGTGCGGTGCAATGGCCGAAATAGACAGGATCAGGGCTTTCTGCGAACAAAAAAGCATCATCTTGATTGAGGATGCCTGTCAGGCCCTGGGGGGTTCATTTCATGGGAAATTTTTAGGAACCTTCGGTAAAGTGGGCTGCTTTTCTTTTGACCCCGTCAAAACCATCACCTGCGGGG
>CAYPQJ010000089.1:3202-15907 GCA_964412835.1 uncultured Desulfobacteraceae bacterium
TTCGGTAAAGTGGGCTGCTTTTCTTTTGACCCCGTCAAAACCATCACCTGCGGGGAAGGGGGCGGCATTGTTACCGATGACCGTAACCTCTATGAAATTGCCGATGCTTATGCGGATCACGGCCACGACCATGTGGGGAGTGACCGGGGTGCGGAAGGGCATGCCATTATGGGCGCAAACTTTCGCATCAGCGAGTTGAACGCGGCGGTGGGGTTGGCCCAGTTGAGGAAACTGGACCGGATGCTCAAAATCCAGCGGGCCCACAAAGGAGAACTAAAAGAAGCCCTGGGCCGGATTCCGGGCCTGAAATTCAGAGAAATCCCCGATGAGAAGGGGGATTCTGCGACATTTCTCTCATTCCTGCTGCCGGATGAAACCATTGCTGCAAAGGCATCCGGTGAACTTGCCGCTGCCGGGGTGGACGGCTGTTTCTACTGGTACCGCAACAACTGGCACTATATCCGCCAGTGGGATCATATCCTGAGGCTGAAATCGGCGGCGCCGCTTGCGTTGACCCTTTTTGAAACCCGCCCCGACTATGAAAAACTGAACCTGGCCCAATCGGACGGCATCATGCAGCGGACCATTTCCATGCTCATCAAGCTTTCCTGGACCCAGGATGATATTGCTCAACGAATCGATAAAATGACGGCTGTTTTGAGCCGATAGCGTAAGCAGGGTGGTATACATATGTTTCGAAATTTCAAAACCGTTTCCCAGGTTATTTTTGGCCGGGGATGCTTTGCGCAACTCTCTGATCTCCTGGTTGAACGAAGAAAAGAGACGGATGGATTCATGGTTTTTCTGATGGACGATGTCTTCATGGAAAAACCCCTTAAAGACAGGATCCCCGGGGGATCTGAGGATTTGCTCATAGGGGTGAATGTAGACCATGAGCCCACCACCCGGTACGTGGACGACCTTACCCTTCAGGTTAAAAGATATAAAGCCCGGTTGCCGGAAGGTGTCATCGGCATCGGCGGGGGAAGCACCATGGATCTGGCCAAAGCCGTTTCCCTGATGCTGACCAATCCCGGTTCTTCAGCGGATTACCAGGGGTGGGACCTCATCAAAAACCCGGCCGTCTATCATGTGGGGATTCCGACACTTTCGGGTACCGGCGCCGAAGTATCCCGGACCACCGTGTTGTCGGGTCCTGAAAAAAAGCTGGGTTTAAATTCCGATTATACGGTGTTTGACCAGATCGTACTGGACCCGGAACTGACTGCCGGGGCGCCAAAGGATCAGCATTTCTACACGGGGATGGATTGTTATATCCACTGTGTGGAATCGTTGACCGGCACCTACCTTAACGCCTTCAGCCAGGCCCATGGGGAAAAAGCCATTGAACTCTGCCGGGAAGTGTTCCTGGAAGGGGGACCGGACAGCGACGACAAACTGATGATGGCTTCCTACATGGGCGGTATGAGCATTGCTTATTCCCAGGTGGGTATCTGCCATGCCCTCTCCTATGGACTGGCCTTTGTGCGCGGTATCCACCACGGTATCGGCAATTGCCTGGCCTTTGACTGTCTTGAAGAATATTATCCGGAAGGTGTTAAAGAGTTTCACCAGATGATGAAAAAGCATCGCATCACGCTTCCCCGCAAGGGCCTTGAAAAGGTCACGTCTGAAGAAGTGGAAAAAATGATCGATGTGGCCTTAATGCTGGATCCATTATGGGAAAATGCCCTGGGGACTGATTGGAAGCAGAAAATGCCCCGTGGGAAGGTGGGGGCGTTGTACGAGGACATTCTGGGTCGCGGATGAAAATATGCGGCCATAGAACCCGGTTAACGTCGAGGCCCTTAATCCAAAATTTCCCTGATTTTTAGCGACAGCCCCTCGATATTGAAAGGTTTCTGGATAAACCCTTCGCATCCGCGGGCCAATATTTCCGTCGCCTCCCCGTCGATGCTGTAGCCGCTTGAAAGAAGGACTTTCAGATCAGGGGCGATCTCTTTGAGCCTGTCAAAGGTCTCGCCGCCCCCCATACCCGGCATGATCATATCCAAGATGGTCAGATCGGGCCGGTGGCGCTCTTTGTCCTTTTCCTCCGTGTCATTTCCGCCAAACCCTTTGCTGACGATTTCTATGGCGTCCTTTCCGTTTTTGGCAATTATGACCCTGTATCCCATGTTGGTCAACATCCTCTCCCCGACATCAATGATGATCTCTTCATCATCCACCAGAAGGATCGTCTCATTCCCGGTCTTGAATCCCTCCTCAACCTGTGGTGTTTCATCTGCAATTCCTGACCTGCTGGCAGGCAAATAGATATGAAATGTGCTCCCCTTCCCCTTTTCGCTGTAAACATCAATAACACCACCGTGGTTCTCGATAATACCGTAAGCCGAGGCAAGTCCCAAACCGGTCCCTTCCCCTACCGCCTTTGTGGTGAAAAACGGATCGAATATCCTTTCCAAGTCGTTCTCGTCTATCCCCACACCTGTGTCTGTCACGGAAATCTTCACGTAATCACCGGGCATTAAGTTGAGGGGCTTGATATGTTCGCCATCAAGCATAACGTTTTCCGTTTGTACAAAAATCTCTCCGCCCCCGGACATGGCCTGCCGGGCATTCACGAAAAGATTCAACAGAACCTGCTCAATCTGTCCCTGATCCACCGCCGCCAGCCAAAGCGTTTTTTCAAATTTTTCATGAATGATGATCTCTTTTTTTGTACGTCCGAACATGAGCGATTGATTCCCCACAAGTTCGTTCAGATTGGTCTGTTGGACCCGGTATTTCCCCCCCCTGGCAAAACCGAGGAGTTGTCCTGTCAGGCTCGCTCCCCTTTGAACCTGCTGTTCCACATTTTTCAGATGCCGGTAATGGGGGCTATGGGGTTCCTGATCCATGAGCATCAAAGAGACGTTTCCCTGGATGCCCATGAGAAGATTATTAAAATCATGGGCGATCCCTCCCGCCAGGGTCCCAATCGATTCCATTTTCTTGGACTGGAGCATCTGTGCCTGTAGTTTTCTGATCTTTCTTTCCGAAAGGACGCGATCGGTTACATCCCTGCCCATGCCGCTGATATACGGTTTGTCATTCCCTGATTTTACCAATGAACTATCGTACTCAAGGTATTTTATGCCACCATCCTTTGCTAGATAGCTTGAAATGCCCTTATGATTCCCTCCACTTATTATCTTTTCCAGGTATTCGCTTTTAAAGAAGGGCTTCAATTCCGGTTTCATGAACTCAGCAGCCTTTCGTCCTATGAGTTCCCCTTGATCATACCCTAAGATTTTGTTCAGTGCCTGATTTGCAGAAAGGAACCGCCCTTCGAGATCTTGGGTATAGATAAGATCATTAATGGAATCAAATAGTTCCCGGAACTCCTTTTCTGATTCCTGGAGGGTTGTCTCCCTGTTTGCCACTGCTTCGCTCATGATTCTGAAATCCCCCGCCAGTTCATCAATTTCGGAGTAGCTCTTCGTTTGCGGGGGGAAATCATAATCTCCTTTGGTGATCTCTCTGGCATTTGAATTCAGCCGGGAAAGAGGCTTTAATAAGGTTTTTGATCTGAAAAGGGCCATGATCAGGGCCAAAAGAACCGCTATGCCGATGCCAGCCCAGAAAATGTTTTTCACCCTGTTTACCGGAGCAAATGATTGGCCGACCGGTTGGGAAACCAACACCGGCCACCCGGTTTGGGGAACAAGGGCGACACTTAGAAACAACTCTTTTCCCCCCTGCCGCACCCGGTGGTTTCCCTCTATGCCCAGTAGTGCTTGACCAACGCCCTCAAGTGCCCGCACATTGACCCGCTGGTAGACATTGCTCCTGACGGAATGGGCCACAAAGGTTCCGTTAGGGTCAATGACTCCGATATCCATGGGTCCCCTCTTCAGACGGTCTACGAAATCGCTGAGTATGCTCAGATTCAGAATCCCGGCCAGAACTCCTTTTCGTAAGGGTAGGGCGATGGTTAAGGTCGGCTCTCCCGTGTAAGGGGAAATAGAGGTGGATGACCAGTAAAGATCCCTGACCTTCTCTATTTCTTTAAAAAAGGGTTTGCCTGACATATTGAGGCCGATGAAATCCTTCCGAAAAGGGGCAACTTCCGTAATGAAGCCCCTCTGATCAATAATCTCAATCCTCTCAAAGACAGGGTAATTCGTAATAACCGATTCCAGGGAAGCTTTGAACAGATCTTCATTGGACATGGTGCCCCCTTCGATCATTGTCGCGATCTGTCTCAACATGTCCTTGGGTTGATCAATGAATGCCCCTATTTCCCCGCCGATGGATTTGGCCAGAAGGAAGTTTTTTCGGGTGATCTCTTTCTCCAGGTATCCGGTGAAAATGGTTAAGGTAATGTAACCTATCAGGATGAGGGGTAATATGGCCACGAGGATAAAATTGGCGATCAACGCGTTTCTGAAGCTGAAAAAGACCTTCATTCATTATACCTCGTACGGAAATAGGCTAAGGTTCCATTGGGCCGGATGACGTTGTTCTACTGCAAGGACAGGGGTTATTTGTGAACATTTTCCACAGTTTTGAATTGACCATTCTCAACGGCGATCAGAAAGTGTTCCCGTTGGGGATCCCCGTATTGATCCACCATGAAATTCCCACGAACACCCTCAAAAATGTTTTGCGCCAATAGGGTGGCTTTTAGTTCTTGCGGGTCGGCATTTTTCGATAGTGCCTTGAATAGGGCAAGGGTTGCCTCATATCCATGTGCGGCAGCAAAATTTGGGGTTTCACCAAAACGCTCTTCAAATCGTTTCCTGAATTCCAGGTAGGTTTTCTGCCGGCTTTTTCTGTCAAACAGTTGAGAGAAAACAACGCCCTCCACCGCAGGCCCCCCGTCACGTATAAGATCGGCTGTCATGGCCCAGCCGCATGAAAAAATAGGGACCTTTGACCCCGCCATTCGAATGTGCTGGGAGATCATGGCCGCATCGGGCCCCCCTGTCACGATCAGCACCCCGTCAGGATATGATTTAAGTAATGAATCGGCTGATTTCGCGAAATCCACGTCTTTTCCGGATGTAAAGGTCTCTACATAGTTGATCTTTCCCCCAAGGCCTTCCAACGCGTCTTTGAAATTGTTGAAATACTCTTCCGTATAGGCGCGATTGGAAAGATCATAGATGGCGGCCATCTTTTTCAGGCCCATGACTTTATGTGCATGGCTCGCCAGGTGATCCGTTTGCGATTTGTTGGGGGGTATGACCCTGATGAAATAGTCATCAATTCCCGTTAACTTGTTGGTGCTGGTGGTGGGGCTGATCATCAGAACCTTTTGTTTATTGATGAATGGTATGGCAACAATGGACATGCTGCTGGTCATATGTCCGATGATGGCCACCACACCCGCATCCACCAACTCCCGATCGACCCTGAGGGCCTCTTCGGGATTCTGCTTGTCGTTTTTCACAATGAGTTCTACGGGCCGTCTGTTGATACCCCCCTTGTCGTTTATTTCTTCAACGGCCAGGATTACACCGTTCCGCCCCGCTGTTCCCAGATCGGAAAGCCGGCCGGTCAGGCCGCCCACAAAGCCCACTTTGATGGGGGTCTCCTTTTTTTCGCATCCTATGGCTGCCAGGACGAGGGTAGAGAGGATCAATATGGCCAATCCATAAAGGAAGAATTCCGCTGAAAGGTATTTCGGTCTTTTTTCCATAAGAGCCCCCTTGTAAAGGATGAGTGTGATAAACCATAACACGGACGATAAAAAGATCGGATGAAACGCGCCTTGTTTTGAAGTGCTTTCTTAAGGGCCTAACGGCTTTCACGGGAACTTCATTTAATGCAATGACAAAAAAGGCTGTGTGTCAAGGAAAAAGGCTTTACTTGATGGAAATGGCACAAAGCACTCGGCACCACAAAGAAAAAATGATACAATACAAATTTCATGAATTGATATTGTGTTGCAAGGAAAAATAGAATCATGATTGAAGAATCCACGGAAGTCGTTTTCAATAAGCGGGTCGCGAGGAATACCTTTTTCATGGGGTTTCGTTCAGCCCCCATGGCGGATACGTCCAAACCGGGCCGGTTTGTGATGATGCAAGTCCGTTCGGGAATAGATCCCCTGTTAAGAAGGCCGTTTTCCATTTGTGGGGTCAACGGGGATGTGTTGCTGATTCTTTATCGGGTGGTAGGCCGGGGGACCGCTATCTTGAGCGAAAAGAAACCGGGGGACTTCATGCAGGTGCTGGGTCCCCTCGGCAGGGGGTTTGAACCTCCCGGTGAGGCTGTTCAGCCCATACTGGTGGCGGGTGGTATGGGCATCGCCCCCCTCATATTCCTGTCGCTGAAGCTGGCCCGGAAAGATCAGTATTTTTTGGCCGGCTACGGCGTTTCATCCGAGGTTGTTTCCCTTGACCAATTGGGAATCGTGGGTCTTTCACCCGCCATTGCAACCGAGGACGGTTCGGAGGGACATCATGGACGGGTGACGAAGCTGCTGGAATCAGTCCTTTCAACCATGAAAGAAAAATCTTCCGCCATCTTCACCTGTGGGCCCCTGCCCATGTTGAAAGCCGTGGCTCAAATAGCGATCGGTCAAAATATTCCCTGCCAGGTTTCTCTGGAATCCAACATGGCCTGCGGTGTGGGGGCCTGCCAGGGATGCGCTGTCAAAAAGGCCCCTGAATCAAACAAACCCTATGCCCATGTGTGTCAGGACGGGCCGGTGTTTGACGCCAAAACCCTGGACTGGGAGGTGATTTGATCATGAACAATCCTGATCTTTTGGTTCAACCTGATCTTTCCGTTCAATTGGGCCCTCTCGGTCTCAAGAATCCGGTTCTTACCGCGTCCGGAACCTTTGGCTATGGGCGGGAATTCGCCTCCCTTATGGACCCAAACCTTCTGGGGGGCATCGTCGTCAAGGGTATCTCCCTTAAGCCCATGGCGGGCAACCCACCACCCCGTATTGTGGAGACCCCCTGCGGCATGCTCAACGCCATCGGGTTGGCAAATGTGGGTTTGGAAAGTTTTTTATCGGAAAAGCTGCCCTGGCTCCGGAAGCTGGATACCCGTGTCATCGTGAATATCTATGGCCATACCCTTGATGAGTACGGCGCCGTGGCAGCCGGACTTAAGGGGGTTTCAGGAATTGCCGCTCTGGAGGTCAACATCAGCTGTCCCAATGTGGAACAGGGGGGAATGGCATTCGGAACGGATCCTGCGGTGGCCGCACGGGTGACGGAGCGGGTTTTGAAGGAGACGGACAAGCCGGTTATTGTGAAACTCTCCCCCAATGTCACGGATATTCGAGCCATCGCCAGGGCTGTGGAACACGCCGGCGCTCACGCCCTCTCCCTGATCAATACCCTTACCGGCATGACCATCGATATTGAAAAACGCACCTCTAAACTGGCCAATGGGTCAGGAGGGTTGTCGGGTCCTGCCATTCGACCGGTTGCTCTCCACATGGTGCACCAGGTGGTCAAGACCGTTAATATCCCGGTGATCGGCATGGGGGGAATCCTGGAGGCACGCGATGCACTTGAATTTCTCATTGCCGGCGCTCAAGCGGTCCAGGTGGGAACCGCCAATTTTGCAAATCCCAGAGTGTCGCTGGATATTTTGGAAGGCATTGAAAATTTTTTGAAGGATCGCGGCATCCAATCCGTCAAAGATATTATCGGATCCCTGAAATCATGATGCGAAAGGAGGAAATACAGTGAAAGTTTCATGGCGTAATAGATTCGTTTTGCCGACATTGTTGATGACCGCAATTTTCATGGGGTTTTCACCCTTGGCGGTCTGTGAAGAATCCTGCGGTGGTCCGGTGCTGGAACTGAAACAAAGCGATCGAGATGCGCTGGTACTTTTGGGAAAGGGGGTTTTGGGAAAGGCCCTGCCGGCCTGTCCCCTTCATGATACCGCAGGGTTGATGCCTCTCCGTGAGGGAAAGTGGGCTTACCGCATTACCGCCGGAGAGCATGAAGGAACACGCCAGGAAGCCGCCATTTCAAAAACAAAGGGAACCCACGTCCAACATCTCTGGCACAGGACCATTACGGGAGATTGTACTGAATTTTATTCGGTCCATGGAAAGGGCAATATCAAACTGCTCTCCGAAATAGATCTGCAGCACAATGTCATCACCCGTTATACCCCCACTTTCACAATCATGTTTGACGGCATGAAACCAGGGGAGACATCACAGGCGGAAACAGATATAAAGGTTTATGATCTCCATGATCCCACCCATTTAAAATACAAAGGCCGGCTCAAGGTGACCCATGCCTATTTGGGGGCCTATGAAATAACGGTTCCGGCGGGAAAGTACCAAACGGTTTTGATTAGATCCGCCTACACAGGAAAGGTGGGACCGGCCCATGTGGTGGATGGTGGCTATGCGTTTTACGCCAGAGATGTAGGTATTGTAGCATCTGTTGAACGGATGCATGTGACCGCATTTCTCTTTTATGACAAGCGCACCAAAACCCCTAAAGTGTTGATTCAACAGGGGCGAAACCTAACCCAGCTTGGCCCCCGGTAATCACATGCCATAGATTTCGTTAAATTGTTATTCCGTTCTCACCTTGACGATTGCGTCGACCTATCCAGTGGTCCACGGGATCGTCCGGCGGTACGGCCTTTACAGTTTTTATTCAAAAGGAAAAACACATCTCTAGGAGCAATGCTTAACCACTTTTGCGGAATAGATGGTTAGCAAAAGTTCGGAATTATCAATGAGTCGATAAATCGGCTTTTTGCCAGCAAGTTTTTCACTCTCGTTTAATATGATTGGAACACCATCTCCCCGCTTTTCCATGTAGAAACCACGTCCTACGTCGCCAACCGTTTCCGCCACCGGTGTTTCCGCAAGCAGGCTTGTGATCAGTTCGTTCCGGGTCGCTTGGCGCAGGGCTATGCTGTCAATCGTCACGGTATTCGGAAGAGCGCCCGGTGAATAGATTTCCAGCCGATCATCGAACATGAAAAATCGGATCTTTGAGCCAAAGATCGAGTAATCACGGTGGGCTGCGGCATTTACGACCGCTTCAAAAACAGCCCGTTCACTAAATTGCGGTTTTTCTGCCCGATGGGGTTCCTTAGTGGCCATGATAGTTTGATTTCTTTTCAAGAAAACCATCGCTTGATTGATCTGTTGATCCAGCGAACCCCGTATTCTTTGGGCATCAATCTGGTAATTGGAGTCTTGTCTCGTTCCACGATAGCGCACCGCTTCAATAAAGGCATTGGGCAGAAAGTGCTCCGGGTGTTCACAGCA
This sequence comes from uncultured Desulfobacteraceae bacterium, assembly GCA_964412835.1. Taxonomy (GTDB): domain Bacteria; phylum Desulfobacterota; class DSM-4660; order Desulfatiglandales; family Desulfatiglandaceae; genus NaphS2. Next base: position 12,420 of record CAYPQJ010000089.1, read on the forward strand.
AAGCAATAAACCGGCCACCGATGCGCGAACATCGCCGCTTTCCTCTTTTACCAGTAAATTTCGCTTCAGCAGGATAATCTCAGAGGGTTCATCGGATCTCGTGGTGTACTTAAGCATCAGTTTATCGGATATGTCGCTCATAGTAGATTGAGGAACCGGCTGTTCTTCGAATCGAATTAACCGCGCCTGGCTGCGTTGTTGAAACAGGCGGGCAAGATAGTCCGGCGGCATTTTTCGTTTAGAACTTCCCTGACGATGGAAATAGCCCCCCACGCTTTCATGCACAAATAGACTACGGGGAATCTCCACTTTTAGGATGGGTTTCAATGTCCCCGTGTTGTCGGGAAGCTCTATGCGAAAAGTGCGAAATACAACGGGAGGTTTGATGCTCTGTTCGCAAATTTCGAAAACAAACCGTTCAACCACATCCAACCGATCGATAGGAATCCCCACAATCTCTTTTGTTTTATCGTCAACGCCGAGCACAAGAACACCATCGAAGGTATTGGCAATCGCTGCTATCTCATCGGAAAGGTCATCGCGCGACGGCCCGTCAATCTTGTGGCCGCGAAAACGGACGGCTTTAAGCTCCAAAGGGGTATCTTCTCCTAGACGTATTTTCTGCAATAATTCTTCTGTACTGTCATACATGACGTCCCTCCAGTGCAATGCGGCGATAGCGCTGTTCGAAAGCTTTGCTTCCGCCCTCCATAATCGTGCAAATCGTCTTTCTGACCCGGCTCTCCTGAAGACTGCCTTCACACTCCTTTTGCGTCTCTCCGCCGCGTACAGCAAGAGCAAGCACCAATTCCGCGTCACCGTTAACCACGATGTTTGCGTTGTGTGTGACTACGATTACCTGTCGATGGCATTTGATCGCTCGCAACTGCGTCACGATCAAGTCATATATCAGGTGGTTGTCCAGATCATCCTCCGGCTGATCCAGAATCAGCGGCTCCTCGCCGTAGGAAAGTAAAAAAGCCAGGAGCGCCGCGGTTTTCTGGCCGGGCGAGCCCTCCTGGATCGAACGGAAGTGTTGCCCATTACCCGTTGTGCTGTACTGCGCGTCGATGGAGTCTTCCGGAAACCATAGATCGAGGCGATCGATGGCCTCGGGCGGTAGCTTGCCGATGTGGGTCACGAAACGCCGATCCGCCACTGTTCTCGCGTCGTATTGGTCCAAGGCAATCTTCCGAACCTTGTCCTTGATGTTTGCAAGATTCTGTTCGATGTTTTCAGTGCCATTACCATTACTGTAAAGTTCGCCGAGCAACCCCTCACCACCCGACGACCCAATGTCTTTCTCAAAACTACTGTCTTCTCTTTGCAGCAGTCGGCGAAACTCGTCTTCGACAGTCTCATGGGCTCCGTAAGGAACGACTTGTATTCGGACATACCGGTTGTCACTCAGGACGTTATTGAGAAATTTTCGACGAGATTCGGTCAGTTCCCTGCGAATTGTAACCAGTCGTTCTAAACATGCTTTTGCCTGCTCTTGCAGCGCTTCGACCTGTTTTTTTCGCTCATCAAGATCCTTCAATCGCTGCTCGATGGCTTGCCGGCGTTGTACGAACTCGCCGTAAGCCGCAGGATCGCCGGCCCCTTCTTGGGCCAAATTATCTCGCAACTCTTGATATCCTTGTGCAGCAACATCTACGCTCCGTTTCCAAGACGACGCATCCTTGTTTTTCCGCCATTTGGCGAAAACTTCATCCGATTGTAACGCACAAGCTTCAATCGCTTTTCGGATTTCATTCAGGCGGTCGTTCACTCCGGCAGCGTGCTCGCACAATTTAGCGTCTATCTCTGAATCAGGATCGAAGGTGGTTTTGTCGAGAATGTCCGGGACGATTTTGGTCGCGACTTTACGCAATTGTTCTCCCGCGCCCGTCCAGCTTTCCTCCCATGCCTCAATTTCCCGTTTCTGGCGGCTCCGTTTTTGAAAGTTTTTAAGGATATCGGCATGTCCCGCCAGTTCGAAGATGGTCAGTTTCCGTTTCACGTCGTCGAGTTCTCCTCGAAGACGTGGCTCATCGGCGAGACCAGCCTTTATTTCCCTCGCTTTGGCGCGCAGTGAAAGAAATCGGCCTTCCTCTTCATTCCATCTTTCGGCCCAGGAATGACGATCGACCTCCGGCGCCTCGTCGACAACCCTAAGCAAGGCAAGCGGTGTCTTCGCGAGTTGGAATATCTGTTTCTGGCTGTAAATTCGCGCCGGAAACCGTTGCCGAATGTCGCCTTCCGCGCGGCGCCATTTCCCATTGACCTCTTGTTCAATAGGGTCAATGTTCCCGGCAGTATTCCACTGAACACGAAACCGAGAACCGTTTTTTCGATAAATCGCCTTGATCGTAGCGTCGTCTGTAAGTAGACCACCGTCTTCTCGATCCGGGTAAACCCGCCCATACTTTTCAAACTCCGATTCCAAATCGTCCGGCAATTCATTCTCCCGCCGCAGGGCAATGCGAAGGAACTCGACGACGGTCGATTTTCCCGTGCCCCTGCCGCCAATGATGGCATTGAGCCAGGGGTTGAGCTCAATATCGAAGGGCTTGGATTGGCCCAGAAAGCGCGCTTTTGAAATCTTTATGGCTTCCAGTATCAGCGGAGCGTGTTCGTTCGGGTCGCCCGTCTCCCGGTCCGACCGATGCACGGAGATTGAACCGTCCAGGAGGGCTAAGCGCAACCCCTCTATACAGGGAGATTCCATTTTGACCCAAGTGAAGTGACTGCCGGGATATCGTTGTCCTACGTTACCGGAAGGATGATGGGCGTCCGACCCAAGGATTTCGGCCCAGCACAGGTTTTTGTCAATGTAGAGTTGCGGCTTCTGATACTTCAGGTCCATGAGCTCCATGGTAAAGATATTTTCGCAGTCCAATGCTTGCTGTAGGGTAGTCCCCGTCTGCTGAAAAAACCCGTTATTTTGATCCACATGGGCGGGAATAGCGATCCCATTAGCCGATACAATAGCATCGACCACCTCGATCAACGATTTGGTTGTGACTGCGTCGCTGGAACCCTTTGTTCCGGAAAATCCCGCAGCGCCGAGGAGTGAGTCGATATCCGATGTGGTTTTTTCGCGTCCCAGGATGGCCAGAAGATGCACTCCGCCGTTGACCGAGATTTCCACGCCGGGGAACAGGTGCATAGGCCTGAATCCATCAGGCTGCTCCGCTTCGAGTTTGCTGAGTGCTGTTTTAAGGCGATCAACCCATGCGCCGGTGTTATGGTCCGTGATCGCAACGCAATCAATGCCGGCTCGCATGTAGTCGAGTAGCCATTCCCGGGGCGTGCGCTGTTTGAGAGTCATCTGGGCAGGCCCCTTGCCGTAATCTTCCGAGGCCGGTGAATGGGCATGTAGGTCAAACTTCCACCACCGCGAACCGTTCCATTTCCAGTTTGTCATGATTTACCTCTTGAATAACAATATTGGGGCTTGGTCCTAACTTCGCCCGTTTAGACGGAGGAACAATAAAAAAAGAGGT
>CAYPQJ010000090.1:0-15743 GCA_964412835.1 uncultured Desulfobacteraceae bacterium
TTGGACTTGATTTTCTCTGCGGTCATTATCTCGGGTTTTTGCTGTATGCCTATAATGAAAAAGATGGGCGCTTTCGCAATTTCATGACCTATTCGCGGCAGTGGATGGAGGAGGTCGGGTCCGAAGATGCCCATGGCAGAGCGATTTGGTGCCTTGGCAAAGCGGTGGCGTTTCTTGACGATCCCGGGCATCTGGCCATGAGTACAACCCTTTTCAAAAAGGCTTTGAGATCTGTGGAGAATTTTCGTTCACCCCGTGCCATCGCTTTTTGTCTGGTGGGCATGAATGCTTATCTGCATAAATTTTCCGGCGACAGTGGCGTGCGCAGGATTCGGGAAGTTCTTGCCGACAGGCTTTTCAATCAGTTTAAAAACAATGGAACAGACAATTGGCCCTGGCTTGAGAACGCTCTAAACTATGCCAACGGCAAACTGCCCCATGCCCTGTTGTTGACCGGCCACCGGATGCAACGCAACGACATGATTGATATGGGGCTCAAGTCACTGAAGTGGCTGCTTGCCGTTCAAACCGAAGAACATCACTTTGTCCCCATCGGCAGTAACGGATGGTATCGGAAAAATGAACCCAGAGCCCGATTTGATCAGCAGCCCATCGAGGCCAATACCATGGTTGAAGCTTGCGTGGCGGCCTTTAATGTCACACGGGATAAATTATGGTTCGACAATGCGGTCATGTGTTTTAATTGGTTTCTGGGACACAACGACCTGAACATGCCGCTTTATGATCCCAAGACCGGCGGCTGCCGGGATGGATTGATGGCGGACGGCATCAACCAGAATGAAGGGGCCGAATCCTCCCTGGCCTGGCTGATTTCGCTGATGACATTGCAGAAGCTTTATGCCGACGAAATTCTAAAGCAGCCGTTAGCAAAACTTTTGTGAATCACATTCAGAGGCTGTTGATTTGTGGAAAATATAATACAAATACTGCTTGACGAAACTAATCTATGGTTGCCGCGGGTAGGTGGATTTGTGGCGATTATTATTGTTTCTATTGCGCTCTCGAAATTAATCAAAGGTGCAATTACTAAAGGCTGTGAGCGGCTCACACTTGATACTCATCTCTCTTCTCTCCTCGCTCGCACAAGCAGCATAACACTCATAATATTTGGTTTTATTACGGCGCTCGGAACTTTAGGTATTAATGTGTCTGCACTTGTAGCAGGATTAGGGTTGACAGGATTTGCATTGGGTTTTGCTTTAAAAGACACTATTTCAAATCTCCTTTCCGGCATCCTCATCCTGTTGTATCAACCATTTAAGATTGGCAATACTATAACGGTATCTGGATATGCGGGTGAGGTGGTTTCTATTGACTTAAGATATACGGAACTGGATGGTGAAGGAAATAGAATTCTAATACCGAACTCAAAATTATTTACCGATCCAATTACAGTTCTTCATTTAGGGGGAAACAACAATCCGGCAACAAAGGGGAAAAATAGCTAAAAGGCAAATTGACACGGATTGCCAAAAGGAAAAGATATGCATATCGCAATGCTCTCGCCCATCGCCTGGCGCACACCGCCGCAGCACTATGGCCCCTGGGAAAACGTGGCATCCCTTATAACCGAAGGTCTGGTATCGCGCGGCCATGCGGTCACCTTGTTCGCCACAGCGGATTCGCAGACCGGCGGCAAGCTGCATGCGGTTTGCCCGCGGGGTTATGAAGAAGACCGCTCGCTCATACCGAAAGTGTGGGAGTGCCTGCATATCTCCGAGCTATTTGATCATGCCGGCGAATTTGACATTATCCACAACAATTTTGATTTTCTGCCGCTGACCTATGCCGGTTTTACCACCACACCGGTGGTGACCACCATTCACGGCTTTTCATCACCCGGAATTCTGCCTGTTTACAAGAAATACAACAAAAAAGTGTTCTATGTTTCCATCAGCGATTCCGACCGATCGTCGGACCTTGATTATATCAAAACCATCCATCACGGCATCGATATCAGGCAATTTGATTACCAGGCGGCCCCTGACGATGTTCTGCTTTTTTTCGGGCGCATTCACGAGGACAAGGGCGTTCGACAAGCCATTGAAATCGCAGGGGCCTCTAATAAAAAACTGATAATGGCGGGCATTATCCAAGACCAGGTTTATTATGAGCGATATGTCTCCCCTCACATAGACAATGAAAAGGTGGTTTATGTGGGCAGCGTCGGGCCCGTTGAGCGCAACCGGCTGTTGGGTAGCGCTTGTGCGTTGTTGCACCCCATACAGTTTGATGAGCCTTTCGGCCTATCCGTTATCGAATCCATGGCCTGCGGTACGCCGGTGATCGCCTTTGGCAGGGGCAGCATGCCCGAACTGATCGAAAACGGCAAAAATGGTTTTCTGGTCCATAACGTGGACGAGGCCGTTGAGACGGTTGCACGGATTAAAGAGATTGACCGGGCAACCTGTCGTCGGCATGTTGAACGGTACTTCACCGTCGACCGTATGGTCGAACAATACGTTGAGGTCTATAAAATGATTTTACAGAACGGAACACGATGAAAACGCATACCCCGATCATCACCCGCTTTAAAAATAATCCCATCTTGACGAGAGAGGATGTGCCGTATCCGGTGGCTACCGTTCACAATGCGGGCATTGTCAAACACGATGATCGTTACATCATGCTTTTCAGGTCCCATCTGCGAAACGGGCGGTCCATCATCGGCAGGGCCGACAGCAAGGATGGCCTTTCATTTACGGTTCATCCCGAACCCTTTCTGATACCGTCATCGGATGGCATTTTTGCGGAATACGAGGTGTTCGGGGTCGAAGACCTCAGAATTTGCCCTGTGGAGGGAGAGTACCTGCTGACCTACAGCGCCTATTCCCCTCATGGTGTAAGGATCGCTCTGGCGCGCACCCGTGATTTTGAAAAAGTGGAACGTGTGGCGCTGATAACCCAGGCCGATCTACGCAACGTGGTAATTTTCCCCGAAAAGTTCGGTGATCGGTATGTGCGCCTGGACCGGCCCCATTCAGAGATTTCGCCTTGGTCCATCTGGATTTCCTATTCTCCCGACCTGGTTCACTGGGGCGATTCCCGGGTGATTATGAAACCGGTGTCCTATCACTGGGATGAAATGAAAATCGGGCCCGGCGCACCGCCCTTTAGAACCGCCAAGGGGTGGCTTCATATTTACCACGGTGTTTTCAAGACCATGGCCGGGGCCGTCTATCGCCTGGGCGCGGCCCTGCATGACCTTGATGATCCGGCCCACATCATCGGTGTTTGCGATGAGTGGATCTTGCAGCCCGAAGATCCCTGGGAGTTAACCGGCTATGTACCCAATGTGGTTTTTACCTGCGGGGCCGTACCGGAAGACGACGGTACGGTAAAAATATACTGGGGCGGCGCCGACACGGTCATGTGCGTCGGTACGGCCGTCATTGATGAATTGGTGGAGATCTGTCTCTCGGTTTCCCGTCCGGCTTTATAACTTAAACCTACCTCAAGGACATAATGACATGCGCCCTGATAAACGTCAAAAGCTGAAAATCAAAAGAAAATCAATTAAGATCGTAGGGGATGCTTCACGGGTGATCACCCGGCCTCATCTTCTCGATGACAGTTTTCGCATATCCAAAATAATTCAGCGGATAATGCGCTTGTCCAAAACATCGGCCGAAAATCTGTTTGCTCAAATAATGATCGACTTTTCAGGACGTCACGAAAACATTGAACATATTTTTGAACGAAACCTGAATGCCGTAAAAGCGTATTTCCCCCGGAATACAGTGCTCAGCGATGTTCAAAGGGCTCTCATCGGGGCCTATTTTACCATGGAGTACTCCATAGAATCGGCGGCCCTTTTCAACCCTTCCATTGTCCAACACCCTGATCAGAGCCATCTGAAAAGGGGCAGCTTGCGCTTTATAATGAGCCTGAGGGCAATCGGTGAAGGCCATGTGTCGTCTATTGTGTTTCGAAGCGGGGTCCTTGACCGGCATAATACGGTTATTTTCGACCCGGTCAGCGATTATGTCGAAAGGCCGAACATCCATTTTAATAAGGTCTACGATCGGCACCTTTTCCGTCTGAAGCTCGACGAAATGGAGGTTTGCAATGAGGTAACAGCGCATATTCTTGACCGGCTGCCGGAAGATTTCACCTATAATGAATTAAAAGAAAGAATTGGCACGCTTCGTGCCCACCCCATTTTTTCAGTGGAGCGCCAAAAGGGAACCTTCGAGGTCATGTGCTGGCTTGCGGATTCCAATTATGAGGTGCGTTTCCACGCCGATCACCCAATCTCCGAACGGGTGATCTTTCCCGTTTCGGAAAATGAAAGCAGGGGCATTGAAGATGCTCGTTTTGTTCAATTTTTCGATGACAACCAAGAAGTCACCTATTATGCGACCTATACCGCCTATAACGGTTTTACAATTCTTCCACAGTTGATTGAAACAAAGGATTTTATCGAATTTAAAGTGAAAACCCTCAACGGCAGAGCAGTAAAAAACAAGGGTATGGCGCTTTTCCCTCGGAAAATCGGCGGTCGCTATGCCATGCTTTCGCGCCAGGACGGTGAAAATAATCATCTCATGTTTTCAGACAATATTCATTTCTGGCAAGAGACCCAAATCATACAGGAGCCGGAATATCCATGGGAATTCATCCAGGTCGGCAACTGCGGATCCCCCCTGGAAACCGATAAAGGCTGGGTCGTGCTCACCCATGGCGTAGGTCCCATGCGCAAGTATTGCATCGGTGCCATGCTGCTCGATCTTGAAAATCCGGCAAGCGTCATTGCCCGTCTTGAAGAGCCGTTACTTGCACAGCGTGAGGAAGAGAGAGAGGGGTATGTTCCCAATGTGGTTTATACCTGCGGCGCGATTTTCCACAATAGCGACCTGGTCATTCCCTATGGCATGTCTGATATTAAAACCGGTATAGCAACTGTTAAAGTAAGCGAACTGATTGACTGCATGCGCCCAGTAGCTTAGGGTTTCGCAAACAAAAAAAATCCGAGGAATGGATTGTTGAATTTGCAAAGGGGGAGGTTTCCCTTGCGGGGGAGAAAACACGCGCCCTCATCATTATTGAACGAGCCGAAAGGGTCCGGGAGTATATGACTGAAGGACAAAAGCTGGAAGCCGCACCGACCCCGGAGGTTTTAAAAAGCATCTTCCAGAAGGAATGGCCCCTTCATGATGGGGCCATTCTCATCAGTCAGGCAGAGATCATGGAAGTGGCCTGTTATCTTCCCCTCACACCGGCCGAAGGACTGCCAAAAGAGTGGGAAACCCCCAGCAGTTTTACCAACTGATCCAGGAAACCCTGGCCACATCAGGCCACAAAGACAAAACCTGGAAGGAAAGAATCCGTTATCTTCTGCTCAGCCATTGGCGCACCAAACTGGTGACACTTTGCCTCGTCAGTTTTCTCTGGCTAATTTTGGCTGGACAGCAGGATTTTGAAGTAAAATTGAAGGTTCCCCTCAGGATCAAAGGACTTCCTTCTCAAATGGAAATTCTGGAACCCCTTAACGTCAATGTTCAGGTTACCCTCCGGGGTCTGCGTAGAGATGCCAGCATTCTGGATAAGGAAAATGTGGTTGCTGAAATTGATCTCCCCAGAGCCCGGCCCGGAAAGATGAACATTGCCATTACCCGCAATGAAATACGGTTGCCCGATGGCCGGGTAAAGCTGGTGGATGTTGATCCGGCAAAGCTTGATTTCGTTTTCAAAAAGGTTCAGGAAAGTCAAAAACTAGCTCAATAGAATAGTTCATTACAAGACACATCTTACTCAATCATGCTGATGTGCCCTTGTGCAATCTCCGGATCTATTTGGATAACCATTTTACCGCCTGAAAACCCGCGTACCTGCCCGTCGGTGGCTGAGACGACGATTGCCGTCGCCATCGTACGCATCGTGACCGCGGCAGCGGCAGCATGTCGTGTTCCGAGACCGGAAACCAGTTCGGTTTCGGAGGGTGGGGAAGTTAAGAAAACGCCCGCCGCCTGGATAAAACCATCGCCACGGACAACAAAGGCGCCATCGAGTTTTGACAATTCAACAAGGGCATCGTGAATTTCAGGGTTTGTCAACATGCGGTTGGCCTTTTCGTGCCCCTGAAAAGGATTGGGAACCAGTTGCTTACTTCCCTCGATGACGCTGAGAGAGTCCCCGATCATAAAAATGGCCCCTATAGGTTTTCCGCGCCGCGCCGCACGTCCGATCTTGCAAGCGACCATGACGGCGGACTCCAGAACAGTAGGCTGAATCCCATCAGTGAGTTTGAGAAGATCGTAGACGGCAGGTTTTTCGAAACTCGGTTCCACTTCGGTCAGAACAACAAGATCTCCCCCTTCCCGATAAACATCACAACCAATGGCGCAGACGACGAAATCTCCGACCGAAACACTGGATGACCGAAGTATCACCGAAATAGCATGGCGGATCTGAGTATACTTGTCGGCCGTAATAAGGGGCAGGCGTATGACATCCAAGCCCGCCTTTGTCAGGGTATCGTATGTTTCACCATTAGTAGTGGTGGCAATGATCCGGAACTCCCCTGACAAGCGAAAAAGATGTTGGGCAAGCGCCCCGGTTTCTGTAATACATATGATACCGTCAACTTGTGTTGCCCTGGCGACACTGACGACCATCCGGGCCAGGTCCTCATCAGAACGCGGCGGTCTTATGGAATGATTGGGGCTACTCATCTTCGGAGATCCTTATTCCAATTTTCGATCAAGCGTTCGTTCATCCATTCAGCGACGATTTCTCCCCGGCCGTCACCCATTTCGGAATCATAACGACTGGAATGTCTGTTTTTTCCATTCCCGTTGCGTTCATCCATTCAGCGACGATTTCTCCATGGCTGACGCCGAAAATAATCAGATCCACGGACTCTTCTTCGGCAACTTCAATGATGACGGAAGCGATTTCGCCACGGCGTAAGACGGCATTGAGCGGCACTTTCTTTTCTTTACCCCTTTTAACGAACAGATCCAGGCTTTCTTCTCCCACTGCCTCTGTCTCTTCTAGGGTGAGTATACGCAAAATAACCAACTGTGCATTAAACCGTCCTGCCATATTGATAACATAGCCCACTGTGCTATGACTAGGCCCGGAGTGCGCGATGGGTACAAGGATTTTCATAACTGTCCCCCAGGATATTCAGGGCAAACCTTTTGAGCGGATTGATAATATAAGCTAACATTTCTGTTTTTTCGACCATATACCCTTAGAACCTATTTCACAATTATAGCTTCAGTATCCAAAATATAAAAATAACTAACCTCGATAATGTTTCAAATCCGCGACCCACGCTTTCAAGGCCTGGAGAACACATTCGCCTTTCGCCTCATCACTCAAAAAACGAGCGCGGGAAAGCTCCAGTTGTATCCAGGGGATTTCTTTTGCGTGTGAGCGGATGATGTATCCTCCCCGAAACGGATCGTTAATGGAGACCTTCGTTCCAAATGCCTGTTCGAGGCATCCTGCCAGAGATAAGGTCCATTCCCTAGGGCAAGTCCCACCATAGTCACTCAGGCATAAATGGGGTCGAGTTACGCCTGAATCAGGCCCTATCGTAGGTCCTTCGGCGGCCATGGTGTGGCAGTCCACACCCAGAATCACCTCATCGACAAAGCATGTCAATTGTTTATGGTAGGGCCGATGGTATTTCTCAATGAGGGTTCGGATGATCCCTTCCCCAACGTCCTCGCCATAGACTGGAACATTCCAACAGGTATGGGTTTTGATGACGCCGTCCTTTCTCCTATCTCCTTCGGAACGGTTCATGTCGACAATGGCCCGGGCGATGTCCGTGGTCACAAAGGCCGTGACCAGGGTCTTCAGGGGATGGTAGATCCGCTTGGCCCCTTCATCGCCGTCCCGAATGATTTCGTCCTCGGTAAGGATGCACAGACTTTCAACTTCCGGCGGAACACGCACCCCTGCATGGGGCACGGAGATGAGCAGCGGCAGGGTCATTTTTCAGGCCCTCCCGCCGATCCATCCCGCCTGGGATCCGCCACACCGATGAATTCCTCATTTTCCGAAAGGACCATCTGGATGCAACCCAGGTAGAAACTCATGGGTTCCCGAATATCGATTGAAAAACCCATTTTTGCAAGGGCTTTCGGAATATCGTCTCGCATGTAGGCAGCCTCCAGTGAGACCTTGCCGTCAAAGGAACAGTGGAGCCGGGGGGCGGCAACCGCATCGAAGGGAGACTGATATGCCAGGCGAACGATGATTTGGAGGATCGTGGAGGTGATGCGTTCACTGCCGGGCGATCCGATGGCCAACCACGGCTTCTTTGCTTTGAAAATGATGGTGGGCGCCACACTTGCCCAGGGAACCCCATTGGGTCTGAGATAGTAGGGATGGGAGATATCATCATAATCGAAAGCACTCATATAGTTATTGTAGAGAAAACCCAGATCGGGAGTTGCGACCTTGGCTCCGTAAACTCTCTCAATGGACTGGGTCAGGGCCACGGTATTGCCCTGCCGGTCCATGACCGAGAGATGGGTGGTCTCGCCGCTTCCCTCCAGACGGGAAAGGATCTGCTTGGAGACCAGTTTGGCATATGTGTCGCCCACCATACGGCGGTCCTGAATCTGAGGATAGAAGTTGGGATCGAATGGGCGGTCTCTTCTGTCCAGCTGCGCCCTTCGAATCACCTCTGCCAGCAGCAAGGCGCCATCCGGAGTGTCCGGATTGCGTAAATTTTTAGGAAATTTTCTCAGGATATTGAGCATCTGGAGCAAGGTTCGGCCGGCGCCGGGAGGGGGCATGGTATGAATGTACATGTTCCCGAAACGGGACGAAACAGGTTCCCTCTCGATGGGCCATGGGATGTTGGCCATATCATCCTCCTGGATAAACCCACCGTTTTTCGCCATGTCTTCGCAAATCCTCTCACCGATAGACCCCGTATAGAAATCTTCGATACCCGCCTGTGCCAGTCGGGCAAGGGTTTTTGCCAGCACGGGCTGCTTGAACATTCTACCCACCGTGTAGGGTTTGTCGCCTCCCCGTAGGAAGAAACTTCCCGCATTACCCTTCTTGAAATTCCGGAGTTCCCGTTTCTGAAGTCTTCTCTGCAGTTCGGTGATCTGAACGCCATTTTCTGCCAAATCCATGGCGGGTTTCAAAATCTGTTCCAGGTTCAGGGTGCCGTACCGGTCCAGACCGTAGCCAAGGGTGGCAGGGGTGCTCGGAACCGTCGTTGCACAGTATCCTAAAAGCCGGGAGGATTTATTGGATGCCTCTATAACTGCCCTGTTGGGCGCCCGTGAAGAGCCATCGATGGAAACAGTCTGCCCTGCTTCAGCCATATGAAGCAACATCATGGTCTGGCCCCCAAGGCCCGAGGCCTGGGGTTCGCAAACGCCCAGGGCAAAGGCCGCAGCCACCGCCGCATCCATAGCATTTCCGCCTATCTCCAGCATTTTCACCCCGGCCTTTGTGGCCGCAAAATGAGCAGTGGCCACCATGCCGTGCCGACTTGCGGCGATCCGTTGGGGCTGGGGCACCTTGACACGTGCCGGTTCCATGAAATCTGTATCAACGGTCTTTGATTTTCTTCTTGTTTCGGTCATTTTTCCATTCCTGAGCTAAAAATTGGGCCATGAGCAAAGTTCGCTGAATGAGGCTTGAGCGGCTGACCCCCTCCTGTGGTGTGTAAAGATCTTTTGAAACCGGTCCCAGACCACAGACCACCGGCACACTGGCCGGTACGAGGCCGCCTGTTGAGGGCCATACGGAGGAATCATGAATCAGGGGAATATCCCATTGATCCGCAATTACCGACAACTTTTTGGCCAGGCGAAGATTATGCCGCCTCTCTTTCATGGGGGGGCGATCCGATATGCTTTCAAGATTAAACCGGAAGGCGCCTTTGGACAGGATTTCTCTCATCCTTTCTTCCAAGACGGCTACCTTTTTGGGATCCAGATAGCTGAGCATAAGATTAACCGTCACCCGGTGAGGCAGGCGCATGGGATAGGTATCGGTTTGAATATCAGTCACCGAGAGGGCAATCCGTTCTTTTCGAGAGGAGAGGCTGGAGATTTCCAGGAATTTTCCGCAGGCCTGTAGAAGCACCTCCGGTGTTTTGGTATACTGACCCAAACGAAAGGATTTACCTTCCAAGGTTAAGAGGTACTTTTTTTGTCCTCTTCTCTGGACCATAACTTTATTGTTCAGGCTGCCGGGCCGCAAAACCAGGACGCGGGTTGCTTTGGCTGCCGCTTTTTGAATCATCTCGGCACTGTACCGGCAGTCTCTTCCCTCATCGGAATAATAGAGCACGCCTAAGGGGATCTTTTGCAGGATGCGGCGGTTCCGCAAGGCGCGAAGGGCAAAGGTCAGCATGATCAGCGGAGCTCTTGAAACACCGATGCCCTCCCCGTAGAGCCATTCGGGATCTCTGCGAAATAGCTGGGTGGGGGTATTGCGCTCCAGGGGAACGTCCATATGCCCAATGAAAAGCGTCCCCCCTTCAAAACCTGCCCCGGTTTCCCAGGTCCTGACCGAACGTTTGTCTGTGAATTCTTCCACCGGGCGCATTTTAATGTCTTCCAATTCTTTGCCGATCCTGTTCATGGCGGACCGATTGCCAACGGGATCGTAAGTCCGGCTCGGGATGGCCACCCATTCTTTAAGCCTCCGCTCCATGTCATCTCTCTGCTTGGCCAGATAAGCAAAAACATGATCACCCAGGTTCCGGTCCTTGATCAGCACCGGGGGTGGTTTGGGGGTTCCAAAATAGCGGGCTGTGGCAGTCTCCACCAGCCGGTTAACCAGCTTTGGGAAATCGAGCCCGGTCTGGCCGGCCGCAATGACGTAAGATCCGTGTTCTCCAAGGCTCGGCAGGCTGTTGATTTCCAGAATGTAGATATTCCCCTGTGAGTCCAGACGCATATCTACCCGTGCGCAATCATAGCATCCGAGGGCGGAAAACGCTTTTATAGCGATCTCCTTAACTTTGAGCGTCAATTCTTCCCCAATGGGTGCAGGACACAGCCACTGAATCTCCCGGCCCGATTCTCCCTTCTTGTCTTCAACGGTATAGATCCGGGGTCCGATTTGTCCGAAGACGATTTCGCAGGGGGGCAAGGCCTCGGGTGGGGTATTCCCCAGCAATCCCACATTGATTTCACGACCTTCAATATATTGCTCCAGCAGAACCGGCTGGTGAAATTGGTCGAAAATGACTTGGGCCGCAGCGCGAAGCTCCTCTTCGTTATGAACAATCTCAATCCCCATGGAAACTGCTTCGTTTTTGGGTTTCACGATCAACGGATAAGACAGATCCGGAATTTCAAATCCCGGAGCGTCCAGGACCGCAAAATCAGGGGTCGGCAATCCCTGTTGACGGAAGATCATCTTGGCCACCACCTTGTCCAGCGCCAGGGAATGAGCCAATGGGCCGGAACCCACATAGGGGATACCCACCATTTCGAGAATGCCCGGAACGTGTGTGTAGCGGGCCTGTCCCTGAATTCCGTAAGAGAGATTAAAAGCCATACCAGGAAGTTCTCCCTTGAGCACTCTTGGCATGAACTCCTCCAGGTTCGCAATGAGTTCCTTGTCACCTTCAAAGGCCTTCACCTGGTGGCCGAATTTTTTGAGCCCGTCCACAATCCGCTTGATGGCCTTCTCACCATATTTCTCACGGTTGGGAAGCCCGAACAGGTTAATGACCTTTTCGCTTTCACGGTTAAAAATCACGGCAATTTTCATGGTTTCCCTTCCCTCCGGACCACCCAACGGGGTCCAAAATAGGGCAGTCTTATGATACGAGATCCCCGTGAAATTCTTAAGCTCGGAATGATACGGAGTGCATGACTCGGAGTTCTAGCAAAAGGCGGGCCACCGAAAAAGAAATACCCATTCCAATGACCAAATTTATGGAACATGGAGGAAACAATACTTAAATCAACCACCTGATAAACGTCAAAGCTTGAAATATCCTCTGGCGTACTGTTTTGGAAAAAGTAATTTCGGAATTGAAAGTTCCGATGACGAGAGAATAAGAACTCTCAATTCTTAATCGGAAGAAGGCCCATCAACTGGTAAATGAGCCTGGCAATGGTAAAATCAGGGGCGTGAAAGCCTGGGATGGGGGCCAGTTCCACCATGTCAAAGCCGACCACCCGTCTTCGGTCACAGATCTTCCTTCAATAGAATGAGACTTACAGCAACTATCCGCTCGTTATCATTCATCATCGCCTATGATTTCCCAATTTCCATATTGCTTCCGGCCTCTCTTTCTGCGCCCTTTTTCTGAATTGACCGACTTCTGTTTCTTTTTTCGGCATTCCGGACACCTTCTTGGATCGTCAAATCCAAGGGAACTCAAACGTTTCTGTTCAACGACGCCAAAAGTAAAGGGATTGTCACACTGGATGGTGTCCTTTCGGCAAGCGTGCATGAATAGCCCCGAAAATCCTGTTAGAATGGGTTATCTAAAATTGCTCAGGAGGATAACCCATGACCAACGAAAAAGCAAATCCGAAGCTCACCCTCGAAAAAGCGCAAGACCAGTTTGCAGCTTGGCGTAAAACCCGGAAAAAGCGCGGATCCATCCCTGAAAAATTGTGGAATGTCGCCACATCACTTGCTGAATCCTACACCGTCCACCAAATATCAAAGGGGTTGCATCTGAACCACACCGCCCTGAAAGATCGTGTAGAGGCCCGGCGCGTAATGCCTTCGGGAGAACCCAATCAGCCGACTTTTATTGAATTGCCTCCCATGGCTTCCGGTGAAGTCAGTTTAGAACTGGAAAACAAAACCGGGGGCAAAATGAAAATCCATGTGAAAGGCCATACGGATATCAACCTTGTAGTCCTGACCCAAACCTTTTGGAGTCAACAGCCATGATGCAAATAACCCCGCAGATGCGGATCATCCTGGCAGTTGAGCCCGTGGACTTTCGTAAAGGCATTGATGGCCTGGCCGCAATATGCCGTCGTGTTTTGAAAAACGACCCATTTTCCGGGTATGTTTTCGTATTCCGAAATAAACGGGGCTCTGCCATAAAGATCCTGGTATATGACGGTCAGGGATTCTGGTTGTGTCAGAAACGGCTTTCAACGGGTCATTTTCGATGGTGGCCGGGAAAGGAGAAAGGCCAAATGGAACAACTGGCAGCACATGAACTGCAGCTGTTGTTATGGAACAATAATCCGAATAGCGCAGCGCCTTTATGGAAAAAAATCAGGCGCAATTGAAAAAAAGTGGCCCTGTCATCTTGCGTTCTGTGGAAACATGCATTATGTTCTTTTCATGGACCCGGCAATCAAATACAGAGGCAAGACATTCAACGATGATGATATCTCCTTTATAAAGGGGTTAATCGCTGAGAACCCGGAAGCCAGTCGATTTGCACTATCAAAAAAACTCTGCAGGGAATGGAACTGGGTACAACCCAATGGGGCCTTGAAGGATGTGGTGTGCCGGGGGTTCATGTTGCAACTTCACAGGGCGGGGCAGATCCAGCTCCCCGCAAGAAAGCGTCCGCCTCTCAATCCGTTTGGGAAACGAAAAAAGCCTGA
The DNA here is from genome assembly GCA_964412835.1 of uncultured Desulfobacteraceae bacterium. Taxonomy (GTDB): domain Bacteria; phylum Desulfobacterota; class DSM-4660; order Desulfatiglandales; family Desulfatiglandaceae; genus NaphS2. Next base: position 13,551 of record CAYPQJ010000090.1, read on the forward strand.
CGTTGTTCATATCCAACAAAAGCCTCTGACTGGATCTCTGAAATCCATTCGACCCTTAACGTTTTCACAGGTTCGTCGCACGCCTTCGGAAAAGCTTTTCAACAGCCTGATTCACCAATATCATTACCTGAACTATTGTCAGCCTGTGGGAGAACATTTAAAATACATTGTTTACGCTCAGGGCGACCCCATTGCTTGTATGGCGTGGTCGTCAGCGCCGCGACACATTAAAGCCCGGGATCAGTTTATCGGATGGATTCCGGATGTTCGAATGAAAAACCTGCCCCTCATCGCCTACAACACCCGCTTTCTCATATTGCCCTGGGTGCAGTTGAAAAATTTGGCATCTCACATATTGGGTCAAATGGCCCGGATTCTCCCCGGGGATTGGCAAAAACAATACAATCACCCCATTTATTATCTTGAGACATTTGTTGACAAAAGCCTGTTTTCCGGCACCTGTTACAGGGCCGCCAATTGGATTTATCTGGGCAATACCACTGGGCGCGGAAAAGACGACCAGACCCATAAGCCCAACCGAACAATCAAGGCGATTTGGGGGCTCCCACTGTCAAAGCATTTTCGGGAGCGGCTGTGCCATGCCCAATAAGCCCATCGAACTGACCCCTGAAGAGTTAAAAACCCTTCTCGAACGGGTGAAAGCTGCCGTATCAGAAGAAGACTATGAAATCATCAAGGACATGACCGAGATCATTCAAGCCATGAGCCAGGTTGTGGATCAAAAGGCGGCATCCGTCAAACGGTTGCTTAAACAGTTGTTTGGTCAGAAATCCGAGAAAAAAAAGGATGTGTTAAACGACCAGGATAATGAAGACAAGCCTGATGAGCCCGGGAAGAAACTGAAAGGGCATGGCCGCAACGGCGCATCTGCTTATCCCGGCGCGAAAAGGGTCCAAGTGAATCATGAAAACCTGAAACACGGCGAATCCTGTCCGCTGTGTCTGAAAGGCAAAGTTTACAGAAAATCACCCGGAATTGCGATTCGAATCATGGGGTCGCCCCCTTTGGGGGGAACTCTTTACGAAATGGAAAAGCTTCGATGTAATTTGTGTGGGGAAACCTTTACGGCAAAACCTCCCGAGGATATTGGAGAGCAAAAATATGACGAAACCGCCACCGCCATTATTGCCCTTCTGAAATACGGCAACGGGTTTCCATTTTACAGACTGGAACAACTCCAGAAGTGTCTGGGAGTCCCGGTTCCGGCGACAACCCAATGGGACCTGCTCGAAGGCTCTTCCTCATCAGCAAAACCCGCTTACTCGGAAATGCTGAAACAGGCGGCCCAAGGCGAGCTGTTTCACAGCGATGATACGACAGGAAAAGTCCTGAGCCTAATGAAAGAGGGGGAAACCGAAAATGGCAGAAAGGGAATATTTACAACCGGCATCTTGTCAAAAATGGAAGATCGGATGGCTGTCCTTTATTTTACCGGAAGAAATCATGCCGGTGAAAACATAGACAATTTATTCCAAAAAAGACTTCAGGGGCTCAGCCCACCTCAGTTAATGTGCGATGCTCTTTCTCGAAACATCCCGAAAGTGCTTGAAGTCATTCTCTCAAACTGTCTGACCCATGGCCGAAGAAACTTTGTCGACATCATCGAGGCATTCCCCGACGAATGCCGGCATGTGATCGAAGTTCTTGCGGACGTCTACCATAACGACGAGATGGCAAAGGATAAAAGCATGTCTCCTCAGGAACGTCTGGCATTCCATCAGGCTGAAAGTAAACCACTGATGGATGATCTTTATGCCTGGTTCAAGCAACAGCTTGACGAAAAAAAAGTGGAGCCCAACTCGGGTTTGGGCAAAGCCATTGCGTACATGATGAAACACTGGGCGCCCCTGACCCGGTTTCTGGAAATCCCGGGCGCGCCGCTCGACAACAATATCTGTGAACGTGCATTGAAAAAATCCATTATTCACAGGAAAAACTCCCTGTTTTATAAAACCCAGAACGGGGCGGATGTAGGTGACATGTTCATGAGCCTTATTCAAACCTGCAACATGGCCCACGAAAATCCTTTCGATTATCTGGTGGCCCTTCAGAAAAACGCATGTGAAGTCGCTGAAAATCCCGCAAAATGGTTGCCTTGGAATTTTAGGCAGTCCACGCCCACGCCAAATTAATGAGCCCTCTTGAAATGTAGATGCCGTGCTCACCGCGGCA
>CAYPQJ010000091.1:0-15598 GCA_964412835.1 uncultured Desulfobacteraceae bacterium
CTGACCGAGGCCACCGGCTACCTCTTCTACCGAGACCGGGATTTGCTCGGCGCGGTGGATGTCCTGAACCAGGGCGCCGTCTGGATCAAGAAGGAGCTGCCCGACCATACGCGCACGGCTCTGGCGGCGGCCGCCGCAGCCCTGTTGTTGAATGGGGACCTCCGAGACTGAGGCCTATGGGTTTCGCCATTGGGGGTCATGCACCCAAAAAAAAATCGAAGATACCAGACACGGCAAGTGAGAAAATCTTGTCGACAACCCACGATTTGCAGGGCATGCAGTGAAGGAATGGCCGGATGGACGATTCATAAATATCCGCTTACGGAGGCAAACAAAGATGAAATGTGAAAAGTGTACAACTGAAATCTCTCTAGACGACATGTACGAACATTCGGGCCGGACCCTTTGCGAAGACTGTTATCTGGATGTTATGGCAACGCCCAAGGTATGTGACCCATGGGCCGTCTACAGCGCGAAGAACACCATGTCGCAGGACATGATCCTGACCCCAAGGCAGCAAAAGATTTTTGACCTCATAAAGACCAAAGGCCCTCTGACACCGGACCGGATTTGCGCCGACCTGGGTATCTCCGAAGAACAATTTCGCCGTAACTTCGCAACGCTGAGGCACATGGAACTGGCAAAGGGTTGTAAGGTGGCGGGGCAGGTCTGTTATACGCTGTTCGATCATCCATCCGATTGATCCCATATCCCTGGTATAATGGTAAGGAGCTTGATTTGCTGCACATATTTGTTGATGCTGATGCGTGCCCGGTTAAACAGGAGGTGTACCGCGTCGCAGGTCGATTTCATCTTCATGTCACCTTGGTGGCCAACTCGCGGATGCGAGTTCCCAGCGAACCGTGGATTGACCTCCAAATTGTAGCGGATGGATTGGACGCTGCCGATGACTGGATTGTGGAACACGCGCAACCCGGCGATATCGTGGTTACCGCCGACATTCCCCTTGCGCAGCGCTGCCTGAAAAATGGGGCAGAGGTCATGGGCCCTACCGGAAAGCGGTTCACGGAAGACAACATCGGCCGGTCCGTGGCGACCCGGAACCTGCTGTCTGAACTTCGAGAGGCCGGAGAGATGACGGGCGGGCCTCCGCCCCTGAAAAAGCGCGACCGCTCACGTTTTCTTCAACAGCTCGATGAGGTGATTCAATTTATCCGTCGTAATCAGCCCTCCAATACCAAGTAGCAAAATACGTTTGGGGAAAATTGGGAAAAAGCTAAAATGACTTCCAAATCGTTAACAAACCATGAACTGAAGTTGGCCCGGGATTTTGTTCAATATACGGGCCGTCATATTTTTTTAACGGGAAAAGCGGGTACCGGGAAAACCACTTTTCTGCATAACCTGAAGGGCGATACAGCCAAGCGGATGATCGTCACGGCCCCCACCGGGGTTGCGGCCATCAATGCCGGGGGTGTGACCCTCCATTCTTTTTTTCAGCTCCCTTTTGGCCCCTTCCTTCCCGGAAGCGAGGCCCATGAAAACAACCGTCAGCGCATGTTCAGATTCAGCAAGGATAAAAAGCGGATTATCAAGAGCCTTGATCTGCTGGTGATTGATGAAATCAGTATGGTGCGGGCGGATCTGCTGGATGCGGTAGATGCGGTGCTGCGGCAGCACCGCCGCAATGAGCAGCCCTTCGGTGGGGTGCAGCTCCTCATGATCGGAGACCTGCACCAGCTTTCGCCCGTGGCAAAACAGAATGACTGGCAGCTTTTGCGGGAGTATTATGCATCGGTCTATTTTTTCAGCAGTCATGCCTTGGCTCGGACAGACGTGTTGACCATTGAGTTGAAACATATTTACCGTCAGTCCGATACCCGTTTTATTAAACTGCTCAATCGGGTGCGGGACAACCGGCTTGATGCCGCCGCCATCGGTGAGTTGAACCGGCGATATATCAAGGATTATACTCCTGAAGAAGGGGAGGGCTATATTACCCTGACCACCCACAACCGGAATGCGGATGCCGTCAATGAAACACGGCTTGACGCATTGGGGGGGAAAGAATACCGTTTTAACGCCGAAATTTCGGGAGATTTTCCCGAACATGCTTACCCGGCCCCAAGTGCACTGAAGCTCAAAAAGGGCGCCCAGGTGATGTTTTTGCGTAATGATGCCTCGGGAGAACAGCGATATTTCAATGGGAAAATCGGCAAAATTGTGCGCATTTCCGAAGATGATATCCGTATCAAGTGTCCTGGTGAATCGTCTGAAATTGTCGTTGAATCCTTGGAATGGGAAAATATCAAATATACGGTGAACGAAGAAAGTAAGGAAATTCAGGAAGATGTGATCGGTAAATTCAGGCAATTCCCCCTGAAGCCGGCCTGGGCCATCACCATTCACAAGAGCCAGGGGTTAACCTTTGAAAAGGCCGTCATTGACGCGGAATCCGCCTTTGCCCATGGCCAGTTTTATGTGGCCTTAAGCCGTTGTAAGACCCTTGAGGGCATGGTGCTCAGGTCCCCCATTCCATCCCGGGGCATTTCAACCGATACAGCGGTTCTTTCCTTTGTTGAATCGGCCAGGCGGAAGCCTCCCTCTGAAAACAGCCTTCACGTCGCCAAGATTGGGTACCAACAAAAATTGCTCCTCGATTGTTTTGATTTTCAATCATTACGCAGTCGTCTTAATTATTTTGTCCGGCTTTTGCTGGGGAATACCGACTTGGTTCAGGTGTTCGGTGTGTCGGATATGGGTCGGTTACGGGAGATGGCTGAGAAAGATGTTTTTTCGGTCAGTGAAAAATTTAGCCGGCAATTGCAAACCCGTTTTACAGAGGAGACCCTGCCGGAATCCGATGCCTATATCCTGAAAAGGACCGGTAAGGCATCCAAATGGTTCCAGGAGAAATTTTCTCTGATTTTTGATGATGTCGTGAAAAATTTGCGGTTGGAGACGGATAATCAGGAGCTTCGCAAACAGATCGGTAATACCCTGAATTATATTAAACAGGAAATCGTGGTGAAGCTTGCCGGTATAACGTCGTGTGAAAAGGGATTTTCGCCGTCCCATTATTTACGCGCCATATCAAAAGCTGAAATCGATTTTTCTCCTGAAAAAGCTGGAAAACCCCAGGCGCCGGATTACGGCGAAAGCGACATTGAACACCCGGAATTGTTCCGGCAACTGAAGGAATGGCGCTCCCGCAAAGCCAAAGAATTAGGCGTTCCCCATTTTCAGATTCTCCATCAAAGGGTATTGATTCAGATTGCCGTCAATTTGCCCGATAGCGGAAGTGCTCTGATAAAAATCAAAGGGGTGGGCAAGAAAACCCTCGAAAAATATGGTGAAGAGCTGTTGGCACTGGTGACAGGGTACCGGAAAAAACATGGCATAGAGAGTGTGACCTTACCGAAAGCCAAAGCTGCGGCAAGGGAAAAAACACCCTCGGTAAAATCGACGTCTAGCCCGAATACCCGGCAAATCAGTTTTGACATGTTAAACCGGGGGCTCACCGTCCCCGGTATTGCTAAAGAAAGGGGTTTGGCGGAATCCACCATCCAGGGACACCTTTGTTCTTTTATCGAAACAGGTGACTTGAATATCGATCGGCTGCTTTCATCTGAGAAGCAAGCTACCATTGAAGCGGCACTTAACCATGCCCCCGACAATTTCTTAAGCGCGGCAAAAGATGAATTGGGGGACGATTATTCCTATGGCGATATCAAATGGATGGTGGCCCATCGGAAGCGCGCGGCGGAAAAATAGGACAGGAAGCTCATAAGAAAGCAGGTTCGTCTGTTTTACATCCATCACTCGCCGTAAACGGTCTTGAAATTTTCTTTCATGCTGATGACAACCCAATTTTTCTCTTTTGCCATTTTCAGAAGCGCCGGGCGATGGTAGACGAATTCCCGCGGATCATCATGGTCGATGACAAAGGCCATGTGGCGGTACGGGGAGGAGGCGGTGAAATTGAGCATCCAGGAGTCGCCTGAAGAATTGCCGAAGGCGAGTACCGGGGCCTGACCGGTTCGCATCATGATGCGGATGGCCTTTCCGCTGTTCACGTTGGGGGGCGGTTGGGATTCTCCGCGAACAAAAACAATCCGTTCCCCATCCCTTTTTGCCCGAGCCTGCACCATGGACCCGATGCAGCGGCTTTCATCCACATGCAGGTATTTCTCCGAGATGGCCATAATGGCAAACTGCAGGGAGCCTGATACCACGTAGACCTGAAATCCGTGTTCATGGAGCAGGTCGATAAGTTCAATCATGGGCTTGTAGATCAGTGCCTTCTGCGGCCGCTTTTTGAGGGGATTGATGTCCGTTTCAAACAGTTTCAGACACCAATTTCCGTAGAATTCGTAGGTTTTCCCTTTGAAAGGCAGAACGAAGATCCGGTTTATGTGTTTTCGCAGATAGTCCATATCAAGCTTTTCCGCGGCTTCACACAGGGATTTATACTGGGAACCTTTTGACGAAATTTCCGCTTTGTGCCGGACCAAGTAGCGGATGGATGCCTCAAAGACAAAGGGCAGGGGCTTTTCGCTCATGATCGTACCGTCCATGTCAAAGACGGCTACGCGGTCCTTTGCGGGAATGAAATCATTTGATCCGGGGGTGGAGACACTGTCAATATATTCGAGCAGTATGTTTCGGACTTCCCCCTGCCAGCAGTTCAGGGCAGGTTCCAGGGCGAAGGTTTCGGGAACTCGGTGCAGCTGGAAAAGAACCGCCGAAAGGGCCATCAGCGCGGCAAAAGCCATAATCCTGCAAGGTTTTATCATTGACTTCAAAGCAATTTCCTCCTTAATTTATGGTAAGAATACCATCTCCGGGTCCGGATTTCAAGAATATGAGGAATTACCCTTTTTCTTTCAGGTGTATAATGGCATAATGCGCATTAAGTTTGATGACGTCTGGAAATCGCAGGGATAACATGAAAAAGAGAGGGCGAACGGGAGAAAGCGGAGAAATAAGTGCGTCTGAAGTGTCGCTGACCGGTCTGTACATCATCAGCGTCAAGGCCATGGCCATCGGCGTGGCCATCGTGTTTGTGCTCAATCTGGCCACGCCCACGGATTTTATTCTCGAACGATTCGCCGATCTTAAGGCTGCCGCGGGATCTTCCTATGCCCCCGTCGTGGCTCGGCGGCTCTTGGGGTTGTTCCTGATTATCCTTGTCATCGCAGTGCCGTCCCTGTTCATTATGCACGGTCTTCTCCGTCCGGTGTCCCATTGTCTGACACGAATGAAGAATGGCCTTGAAGTGGAAGGCCATACACTGGAGAAGGTCCGCCGCCGCATTATCAACCTGCCTTTCTTTTTTGTGGGAATCCATGTGTGCATATGGGTGCTGCTTCCCGCCCTGATTTTCTTTGTCTCCTATTTGCTCCGATTCATGGATATGCGTACGGCGGTGGTTTTCTCCATTCGCGCCAGCATGGTGGGATTTATCACATCGTCTGTGGCCTTTTACCGCATTGAAGACTACTGCCGAAAGGGCTTGATCCCGCTGTTTTTTCCTGAAGGTCTGCTCACGGGGTTGAAGGGCGCCCAACACCTGGCCATCGGACGCCGCATCCGATTGTTTTATGGTATGGGTATCGTCCTTCCCCTGGTTGTCCTCCTGGTGACCCTGATTACCGTACAGTGGGAGTTGACGCCGGGGAGCATGCCCGCCAGGGAGTACGGCGATAGAATTATTGTGTTTACGGTGGTCCTGTGCGCTATTTTCCTGGTAAGCGCCGGCATTCTGAACAGGCTGGTGACGCGATCCATTTTGGCCCCACTCGAGAACATCCTGCAGGTGAACACCCGGATTCGGCAGGGGGATTACCATGCCCGCATCAAGGTGGTGAGCAACGATGAAATCGGTGTTCTGGGGGATTCGGGCAACGCCATGATACGGGGACTGGCGGAACGGGAAACACTTCGTTCCGCCTTCGGCCGGTACGTGACGCCCGAGATTCGAGATGAAATCCTTTCGGGCCGTATTCCCCTCGAAGGAGAACGGCGGGAAGGCACGATGATGTTCGCGGACCTTCAAAACTTTACCCCCTTTGTGGAAAACAATCCCCCGGAAGAGGTCATGCGGTCCATGAGGACCTATTTTACCCGCATGCAGCAGGCCATTCGATTGCACCGGGGGCTGGTGATCCAGTTTGTGGGTGATGAGATTGAGGCGGTTTTCGGCGTGCCCGTCTATTTTGAGAACCATGCGGATTCGGCGGTGAGGGCGGCCCTTGAGATGCGCAAAGCCCTGGAAATTCTGAACCGGGAGCGAACAGCCGAAGGAAAGACGGCATTTGCCCACGGTATCGGGGTTCATTCGGGGAGCGTCCTGGCGGGAAACTCCGGTAGTGAGGAGCAGTCCGCTTACTGCCTGATCGGAAACACCGTTAATGTGGCCGCCCGAATCCAGGGATTAACCCGCGAGATCGGGTGTGACATTCTTATCAGCGAGGAAACTGTGAAACAGTTGAGTGCTTCACCCAAAATGGGACAAGAGCCGCCCCGACGGGTGAAGGGGTACAGTAAATCCATTACCGTCTATCGTCTTCTGTAGCGTTGCGGGTTTTTCGACCTGTTAGGAGTATTTATGACATTAACTGCCAAGCTCGAAATATTTTCAGATTATGTGTGACCCTGGTGCTATTTCATCACGGGTCGTGTTGAAAGACTGTCACAAAAACATGAACTTGCTATAAAGTGGCGTGCGTTTCCGCTACATCCTGAAACGCCTGAGGAAGGGATGACGCTGGAAGCGCTTTTTAAGGGGCGCATGGTGGACATTTCCGGTATGATGGCACGTCTTCGGGATGCAGCCGAAGCAGAGAGACTTCCCTTTGGTGAGCGAAAAATGACCTATAACAGTCGGCTGGCCCAGGAACTGAGCAAGTGGGCGGAAGGAAAGGGAAAAATCGAGGCCTTTAACCACGCGGTGTTTCAGGCTTATTTTGCTGATGGATGCAATATTGGTGACGTGGATGAACTGATTGAGGTCGTGAAAGCAGCGGATTTTGACCCGGAAGAGGCCCAGAAGGTGCTGAAGGAGCGGCCGTTTAAGCACGCCGTGGACGTGGACTGGGAACGGTCGAGACGAATGGGGATCAGGGCGGTCCCCACCTTTGTCATGAATGATCAAATACTGGTGGGTGCGCAACCGGAGGCGGCGCTGGATGAATTTATCCGTTCTGAAAAAGGCGGACTTTCTTGATCCATTTGCGATGATATTTGATGCAGCAGGAATAGACGGATGATCTATAATTTAAGCTATGCAAAGCGGCTTGTTATTCAGATGGTGTTTGCCCTGCTGGGCGGGCTGTTTTTCGTTGTGACAGCGGCTTCGGGGACGCCCTCACCGGTCAGCGAAGAGAGCGAGGCCTGTATCGATTGCCACATCTACGCCATACCGGGAATCGTATCCGGATGGAAAAGGGGAAGAATGGCGCAGGTAACGCCTGAGGCTGCCATGAAAATGCCGGCTTCGGCACGGCGCATTTCCGTCAAAAAACCGCCGGAAAAAATAGCAAATGTGGTGGTCGGTTGTGCTGAATGCCACACCATGAACTCCGAAAAGCACAAGGATACTTTTGAGCACAACGGTTATTCGGTTCATGTGGTGGTGACTCCCGGCGACTGTGCCGCCTGCCACCCCGTGGAAGTGGAACAGTACGCCCAGAACCTCATGAGCCATGCCTATGGCAATCTGCAGGGCAATTTCCTTTACCGATCTCTGGCGGATGCCACCAATGGTCTGCAGACATTTGAAAACATGAAAATCAAACTGGCGAAGCCCGATCCGCAAATGGACGCGGATTCGTGTTTCTATTGCCACGGAACAAAGGTCGAATTCAAGGGACTAAAAACCCGTGATACGCTTGACGGCGAGATGGATTTTCCCGTTCTCACCGGCTGGCCCAACCGGGGCGTGGGTCGTATCAATCCCGACGGGACGCAAGGGTCGTGCTCGGCGTGTCATACGCGGCATGATTTTTCAATCGAGATGGCCCGTAAGCCCTACACCTGTTCCGAGTGTCACAAGGGGCCGGATGTACCGGCTTACAAGGTCTATAACGTGAGCAAGCACGGAAATCTTTTTGCCGCAATGGGCAGCGGGTGGGATTATGATGCCGTTCCGTGGACCCTGGGACAGGATTTTACCGCGCCCACCTGTGCCGTCTGCCACATCAGTCTGGTGGTTAACGGTGAAGGGGACGTGCTGGCTGAGCGGACCCACCGCATGAACAATCGCCTGCCGCTCAGGCTTTTCGGCCTTATTTACGCGCATCCTTCCCCCAAATCACCGGACACCACGGTGATCCGGAATGGCCGGGGGCTACCTCTGCCCACGGAACTGACTGGCGAACCGGCCACAAAATATCTGATTGATTCAAAGGAACAGGCCAAGCGACAGAAAACCATGGAAAAAGTATGTGTGGCCTGCCACAGCCGGGGGTGGGTGGATGGTCATTTTACACGCCTCAAAAAAACGGTTCAATTTACCAATGATATGACCTTGACCGCTACAAAGATCATGTTGGCCGCCTGGGAAAAAGGCTTTGCAAAAGGTCCGGCCCGGAAAGACAATCTTTTTAATGAAGCCATTGAAAAAATGTGGGTTGAGCAGTGGCTCTTCTATGCCAACACCACGCGGTTGGCTTCCGCTATGACCGGCGCTGATTACGGGGTCTTTGCCAATGGCAGATGGGTTATGTCTAAGAATATTCAGGATATGTTTGACTGGCTGAAGTTGCGCGTCAATGATGAAGCAAAAGCGAAGAAGCCATAATTCCGGTTTCTAAATACATTAGACGGAGGGTGCAACGAATGGAAACAACCCGATTTTCAATCTCCAACATCAGTTGCGGTCATTGTGTCAAGGCCATTCAAAATGAACTTGGTGAACTGGCAGGGGTGACCTCGGTTGAGGGAGATCCCGGCATGAAATTGATAAAAGTTGAGTGGGAGGCGCCGGCCACGGAAGACAATCTCAGGGCTACCCTCAAAGAAATCAACTATCCGGCGGCGGATTAGACCGCAATGGTTGAGCAGACCCATCTCACCCTTCCCATTACCGGCATGACCTGCGTCAACTGCGCGGCCAATCTGGAGCGGGCCGTCAAGAAGATACCGGGAGTTGAGGATGTTAACGTTAATTTTGCCACTGAGCGGGCGACGGTGGCATATGTGCCCTCCCTGACCGGTGTGGAAGAGATGATTGCGGCCATCGAGGGGGCGGGTTTCGGCGCGGTGCGGCCGGACGATGCCGGCGGCGAAGACGCGGAACAGCTCGCTCGGAACGCGGAGATCAAGGACCAGACACGCAAATTCCTGGTGGGCGTTGTTTTTGCAGCGCCCCTTTTTCTCCTCAGCATGGGTCGGGACTTTGGTCTCCTGGGTCAATGGAGTCATGAGGTGTGGGTGAACTGGCTGTTTCTGGCTCTGGCCACCCCGGTGCAGTTCTACACAGGCTGGGATTATTATGTGGGCGGCTTTAAAAGCTTGAAGAACGGCAGCGCCAACATGGATGTCCTGGTGGCCATGGGGTCGTCCGTGGCCTACTTTTATTCATTGGCCCTCCTGTTTTACCCCTCTTTAGGGCAACACGTCTACTTTGAAACCTCCGCCGTGATCATTACCCTTATCAAATTGGGGAAAATGCTGGAGTCCAGGACCAAGGGCCGTACCGGCGGCGCCATCCGAAAGCTCATGGGTTTGCGGCCGAAAACCGCTGCCATCGTGGTGGATGGAGAAGAACAGGTGATTCCCCTGGCGGCCGTTAAAGTGGGAGATCTTGTTCTGGTGAGGCCCGGGGAGCGTATTCCCGTGGATGGCGTGGTGATGGAAGGGGAATCCAGCGTGGATGAATCCATGCTCACCGGTGAACCCATTCCCGTGGATAAGGGGCCTGAAGACAAAGTGATCGGCGGTGCGGTTAACGGCGAAGGCCTGCTTAAATTCGAAGCCAAAAAGGTGGGTAAAGATACGGCCCTGGCCCAGATTATCCGTCTGGTCCAGGAAGCGCAGGGGAGCAAAGCCCCCATACAGGCAATAGCGGATCGTGTTGCCTCGGTTTTCGTGCCGGGTGTCATGGGCATTGCCCTTTGCACCTTTATCCTTTGGTGGATGGCCGGTGGTGAATTTGTTCCCGCCATGATCCGGATGGTGGCTGTTCTGGTGATTGCGTGCCCCTGTGCTCTGGGGCTGGCGACACCCACCGCCATTATGGCGGGAACCGGAAAAGGGGCTGAAAAAGGGGTGTTGTTTAAAAACAGCGAAGCCCTGGAGATGGCGGCGCGCCTCAACACCATTGTGCTGGACAAAACGGGGACCCTCACCGTGGGGAAGCCTTCGGTGGTGGATATTTCGGTTGCTGAAGGGTTTGAGGGTGTTGAAAACGAACTCCTTAAAATGGCCGCATCCGTTGAAAAAGGATCCGAACATCCCCTGGGGCGTGCTATTGTGGAAGAAGCCCATAATCGGCGTATTGCATTGCTGGAACCGTCCTCATTCAAGGCCCTGCGGGGTCATGGGGTGACCGCTCGGATTGAAGGGCACGGATTGGTCCAAGTGGGAAAACCCGCCTGGCTTCGGGAAACGGGAATAGGCATTTCCCGGGATGTGGAAGATCAGATTCGATCCCTGGAAGATCAGGGGAAAACCCTCATGGTGGTGGCCTCGGACAACCGATTCGCGGGAATCATCGGCTTGGCTGACACCCTTAAAGCAGAGTCGGCCGAGGTGGTGGCGGAACTTCGCCATGAAGGTCTCAAGGTGGTTATGCTGACGGGTGACAACGCGAGGGCTGCCCGGGTAATCGCCGGTAAAGCCGGAATTGATGAGGTGGCAGCCGATGTCCTGCCCGATGAAAAGGAAGGAAAAATACAGGAATTGCAGGCCAAAGGGGAAAAGGTGGGCATGGTGGGGGATGGTATCAACGACGCCCCGGCACTGGCCCGGGCCGACGTGGGCCTCGCCATCGGGACGGGGACGGATGTGGCCATTGAAACGGGGGACGTGATCCTTCAGAGCGGCAACCTGAAGGGCGTACCCAGAGCGATCCGCATCAGCCGGGCCACCATGACGGCCATTCGCCAGAACCTGTTCTGGGCGTTTATTTACAATATTATTCTCGTTCCCGTGGCGGCGGGCGTTCTGTATCCCTTTGCGTCCCTGCCCGGGTTTATGCGGGAACTGCACCCCATCCTAGCCGCGCTGGCCATGGCCATGAGCAGCATCACGGTGGTGAGCAACAGCCTGCGCCTTTACCGGAAAAAAATTGTGTGACCAAAATTAGCAAAGGAGAATTATTATGAATGAAGTGTCTTCAGGCTTGACCAATTATGTGGATCAGATCAGCAAAGTGGGTGGAGAGTTGGGACCCATGGTGGTTAAGGGCATGATCCTGCTGATTATTGTGTTGATTCTGGTGAAATATCTGGGGAATTTGGCCTCATCCATTCTGATCAAAGCGGGTATGCCCGAGCGGAGAGCCGCCTATTCGGTTACCGGCATGCACATCCTGGTGCTGCTGATAGGTGCTCTGGTGGTTCTGAATTTTATCGGATTCCCAGCCGCCCTGCTTTTCCGGGTGATCATGGTCATCGTGATGGTGGGCGTAGCGGCCTTTGTCATCGCCAAACCCTATATCCCCAAACTGCCCCTCAAAAAAGGGGATGTGGTTACGATCGGCGGCGCCCTGGGGAAGGTGGATCTCATTTCAGTCATGTACACACGGTTGCGAACCTTTGACGGTAAAGTGGTCTACATCCCCAACCACAAGGTTTTGAACAATCAGGTCGTCAATACCAGCCTCCGGCCCAAACGCCGGCTGGATATTGATTTCTACATTCCCTTTGACGCAAATACGGGAAAGGTCAAGGAAATTGTAGGAGAAATCCTAAAAGAATCTGAAATCGTTCAGGAAAAACCCGTACCACGGGTGGTCATTAACAAATTTGCCCCAGGGTACATGGAAATGAAAGCCCGGTTCTGGGTGGAAAAGAAATATGCACTGGTCGGCCGCTGGGGACTTAATGAAAAGATCAAAGCCCGCTTTGATGAAGAGGGCATCAAAATGGCGTCACCGCGCCTGGAGATTGATGAAATGCGGGCCCATCGGGATGAAGCGGTTTAGCAGCGCCATTGGCAGGCATGATTTCCGAATTCTTTTCGGTTACGGCGTCTGATCTGTGCCGGATCTTTTGATCATTTTGTCCATAACCGAGGACGCCCGCTCGGCGAAAGATGGGTCGTTGATATGCAGATCAGTGGTTTCAACCGTGATGCCGGGGGTTAGACCCTCCTTTAACGCATTCACAAACACATCGGCCGTGGCAGGATCATGCAGGGGCCCGTTCTCCTGATCCGCCTCGGAAAATCCCTTCAAGGGGATCAGCACACGAACATTTTTGGGGTCCATGTTCAGTTTTTGCGACAACCGGCCGGCCAGTAACCGGGATTCATCGGCATTGACACGGATGGCGGAGCGGAAATCGTAGAAGAAGATCTTCCGGTCCCTGAATTGCGGCGGGATATTATCCCGGGTAAATTCCAGCACGATACAGTCCATGCCGCCGGGTATGATGAGACGCGGAATTTCCTGTCCTTGAACCGGTTCGAACCTTTTCTGTCCGATACCGCCGCAGTAACCGTCCATGAACGCATCCGCCAATTCATGGGTGGCCAGATCGAAAATGCCGTGGAAATATCCTTCGGCGGCGAGTTCCATCATGGCCATGCCCCCGGTTCCGTTGGCGTGAAAGGGCACCACTTCATAGCCCATATTTTCCAAATTCTCTTTTACATTCTCCGCCGCACGGGTGATGAATCCAAAAAAACTGAGCGCTACCCGCTTTTTTGTTGAGGCGGTCTCCCATCGGTTTTTCACCATGCCGCAAATGGCACCGGCCGCGTTGTCGAGTATTCTGCCGGTAATGGTGTTGATTCCCAGAATATCCGAAACGCTGTGCATCATGGTGATGTCTTTCACACCAACGGTTTCAGACATGTTTCTTGAGGCCACGGTTGAGACCATGACCTTGGGGACACCCAGGGGAAGCACATGCATGATGCTGGTGCTGATATACGTCCCGGTCCCTCCGCCGGCGGAAATGACGCCGGAAATCTCCCTGTTCTCATAAAGGCGCCGAATCAAAGTCCGTCCCTGTGATATCACTTCCCGGATGACTTGATCCCTGGAAAGGCCGTCTTTTTTTTCCGCCATTTCCCGGTACAAATCGATGTCTACGGCATGGGAGGGCGGACGTTTCGTCCCCACATTGATGGTGATCGCGCTGCATTCCCTTTGTTGAATTCGGGCTTTCAGAAAATGATGCTCCTCGCCTTTGGAATCAAAGGTTCCCACTACCGCGATGGGCGCTTCTTTTGTCATAATGGTATTCCCTTTCAAGGTCATGTTAAGCTATGAATTGTTTTTTCATCTAGGGTTTAACAGCTCCGCGTGTCTTCTCTGCCGGCATATTTCCGACAGGACGACGCCTCCCGCAACGGATATGTTGAGGGATTCCACACCTCCCGGAGACGGGATGCGGACCCGTTCATGGCACCGTTTTCGGACCGACGGGCTGAGGCCTTTCTGTTCGCTGCCCAACACCAGAACCAAGGGGCGGTTCCAGTCAAAATCGTAAATGGACAACTCAGCCTCTCCCGCAGCTCCGATGATCCACAAACCCTTTTCCGACAGTTTATCCAGGGTGCGGCCCAGGTTGGTGACCCGGACCACGGGGAGTTTAGCATGGGCTCCGGATGCGCGCTTCAGCGCAGCGGCGGTAATCCCGGCCGAGCGATCCCTGGGAATGATGAGGCCATGGCTGCCAAAGAAGGCGGCGGTTCGAATGAGCGCCCCCAGATTCCCCGGATCGGTGATGTGGTCTGCCGCCAGCAGAAGAGCGGGTGCACCTTCTTGAAGGGAATGACGCAACACCTGATGCAAGTCGGCATAGGCAAACGTTTTTAGGACCCCCACAATACCTTGGTGTGATATATTTTCAAAGATGTCGGATAGATGAGATTTTTGTTTAAAGTAAATGGGAATGTTTTTGGCTGTTGCAAGGTTGAGAATTTCTTCTGTTCGGGCAGATTGTTTTCCCGCAGCGATCCAGATTTCCTTGAGGGTGCTTTTTGGCTCTTTGAGCGTTTCCCTGACCGCGTGGAATCCGGGGATGAGACGATCATGATCCTGCCGGTCCGGTTTCCCTCGAGGTTCCTTAGGTTTTTGTGGGGTGTTTTTTCCCCGTCTCGTGGTTGATCCGGCCATTAACCCTCCAACATTTCCAGTTCCTGCCGCTCCAGTTCTCTGATGCGGTCACGAAACATGGCGGCTTCTTCAAACGCCAGGTTTTTCGACGCCTTACCCATTTTCTCCTTTAATTCTTCAATGACCTCATCCAACTGCTCCGGAGAAAAGTAGGGCGCCTCGTCTTCCTCGGCCATGGGAACCGTCACGTAATCCGCTTCATAGGGGGAACCCAGAAGGGTGTCGATCTCTTTTCGGATGGTCTCGGGAGTGAGACCGTGTTCGCGGTTGTATTGCAATTGAAGCAGCCGGCGCCGGCTGCTTTCGTCCATGGCCCGTCTCATGGACCCGGTGATGCGGTCGGCATAGAAAATCACTTGGCCGTTCACGTTTCTGGATGCCCGGCCACAGGTCTGGATGAGGGATCTTTCGGAGCGTAAAAAGCCTTCCTTGTCCGCATCCAGTATGGCCACCAGGGATACCTCCGGTATGTCCAGCCCTTCCCGAAGCAGGTTAATCCCCACCAGCACGTCAAAAATCCCCATGCGCAGGTCCCGAATGATTTCAATCCGCTCCAGGGTTTTGATATCCGAGTGCATGTAACGGACGCGGATGTCCAGTTCCCCGTAATATTCGGTGAGATCCTCGGCCATGCGCTTGGTGAGGGTGGTCACCAGGACCCGTTCATTGCAGGCCGCCCGGTCCCGGATCCACTCCAGCAGGTCGTCCACCTGGTTTTCGGCCGGTCTGACCTCGATTTCCGGGTCCACCAGCCCTGTAGGCCGGATGATCTGTTCCACGGTGGATTCGGTGCGATCCAGCTCGTAGGGGCCGGGGGTGGCCGATACGTAAACCACCTGTTTCAACCGGGATTCGAATTCTTCGAATTGAAGTGGCCGATTATCCAGGGCGGACGGAAGCCTGAATCCGTATCTCACCAAGGTTTCCTTGCGGGACCGGTCACCCCGATACATGCCGTTGAGCTGGGGGATGGTAATGTGGCTTTCATCGATGATCATGAGGAAATCCCCGGGGAAATAGTCCAGGAGGGTGGGGGGTGGTCCACCGGCGGTTCGGCCCGTCAGGTGACGGGAGTAATTTTCAATGCCGTGGCAGTACCCCAGCTCCGCCATCATTTCCAGGTCAAACCGGGTGCGTTCCTCCAGCCGCTGGGCCTCCAGGAGTTTTCCTTCACTTTGCAGGTAAGCCAGATGCCGGGTCAACTCCAGTTTGATCTGTTCCACGGCGCGGTCGCGAATGTCCGTTGTGGTGACATAATGGGTGGCCGGGTAAACGGCGATGCGGCTGAGACCCCGGATGGCTTTCCCGGTCAATGGATCGATTTCCTGAAGGGCTTCCACCTCG
>CAYPQJ010000092.1:0-15582 GCA_964412835.1 uncultured Desulfobacteraceae bacterium
GGTTTCGTCCTCATCCACATCACTCAGGGAATAAGCAGTGCCAAGGGTGGAGATGACCACTTCCTTGGCGGCGAAACCGCCCACCAAAGCAATGTTTGTTCGGTATTCAAAACCCAAAGGGCGGGTAATATACTCCAGCTTTGTACCCATCCAACCCGCGATGGTTCTCTTGAGGGCCGTTTGTTGCTGCAAATTGTCAATATTCGTCATCTGTTGATGATATTTCAGGAACCGGGCCCCCGCTTCAAGGGATTTCTCCTCGATTTCAGACGGTGCCGTTTCACCTTTTTCCCTTCCAAGCCAAATAGCCGCCCGTGCCACTTGCAAAAGGGTTTCATGGTGTTGGGCCTTTGGCTCGATATTTCCATCCCCACTGAGGCCATGGTAGAGCTGGTTCAACACCTTCAATTCCCCTTTATCCTTAATCCCCTGTGGAACGGCCTGTTGATTCAGAAAGGCGATGGTGACTTCTTCCCGGTTTTGATCAAAGACCTGGATCCGCTCTTCGGAAAGTCTCGGAAAGGTCATCATGGCCCAGATAATAACGGAAAAAGCCAAAATAACGGTACCGGCTTTCTTGATGTACTGCCATGTTCTCTCCCATGTGTGAATCAGCAACCCCCGAAGGGTAGGCGCCCGGTAGGGTGGCAGTTCCATCACAAAGGGGGTGGTAGGGCCTCTAAGGACCGTCGCTCTCAAAAGTTTGGCGGCAAAAAGGGCAAATCCCCATGAAATGAGGGTCAGGATAAACAGCATGCGGGCCTTGTCTTTTGTAAAGAACGCCCCGATGAGCATGGCGTAAACCGGCAGCTTGGCGCCGCAATTCATGAACGGCACCACCAGAAGCGTGGCAATCCGTTCCTTTGGGTCCCTCAATATCCTTGTGGCCATCACCCCAGGAACTGCGCATCCCCCGGATATACCGCCGCTCACCACCAGTGCCATAACGGAATTTCCGTGAAGTCCGAACCATCGCAGCACCCGGTCCAGCATGTAGGCGACCCGGGCCATATACCCGGAATCCTCCATGATGGCAATGGCAAAGAACATGAACATGATGAGGGGCACGAATCCCAGCACCCCTCCGACGCCGTCAATGACGCCTGACACAATCAATGACTGGAGAATTCCGGAAGGGACAAAGGCGGCCACCAGGTTCTTGAGAGCATCGAAAAACATTTCAAACCAGAGCAGCGGCATTTCACTGGCCCAGAATGTAAAGGAATAAATACCGTAGAGAATAAGCCCCATGATGATGGGGCCGAGGAGCCGGTTGGTGAGAATCCTGTCCGCTTTGTCGGAAAAATTGAGGCGCAGTTCAATTTTTCGTTTAACGACTTTTTTGGTAATACCGGCGATATAACCGTATCGATGGTCCGCGATGACGGCTTCCGGTTCTTCCTCCAGGGTATCCATGGTGTGCTTGAAAATATCATCGCAGATATCTGTGATGGACGTTCCCAGCTCCGGGTCTCTTTTCAGTAATCCCGTGATCTGACTGTCCCCTTCCAGGCATTTGAGGGCACGCCATCGGGCCGGATATTTCTTGTCGAAAACGCGGGATTTTTCGATGATGGATGAAATCTGGCCAAGCCCCGAGTCAATATCCATGCCGTAGCTCATGGGCGCATTCACCCACTCCGCGCTTTTGGAAGCCTCCTCCACCACTTTATCCAGGAGGTCTGTGATGCCCTTACCGGTTCGGGCGACCATGGGGACCACCGGCACACCGAACTGGGCGGATAATTCACGGTGGTCCACTTTGATACCACGGTTCTCGGCCACGTCCACCATGTTCAAGGCCAATATCAAAGGGACCCCCAATTCCTTGAATTGCACGGCCAGGTAAAGATGACGATCCAGGTTGGACGCATCAACGATATCCACCACCAGCCTCGGCTTTTCGTTGATTACAAAGTCCCTGGCCACAATCTCTTCCATGGAGTACGCCGTCAGGGAATAGGTTCCCGGCAGGTCCACCACCTCTACTTCGAAGCCCTTGTGCTTAACCATCCCATATTTTTTTTCAACCGTTACGCCGGGATAGTTGGCAATGTGCTGCCTTGCGCCGGTAATGGCGTTAAACACCGTTGTTTTGCCGGCATTGGGATTTCCCGAAAGGGCGATAATGATTTTCTGTTTCATGGGTTTAACGCCTTAATTTGACTGATCCGCTTCCACTTCCACAAGAATGCTGCCGGCTTCATTGTTTCTGAGCGTTAATACATAGTCTCTGATTTTAATGGCCACGGGATCTTTCAGGGGCGCCCGACCTTGAATTCGGATGGGGGTCTCAGGAACCAGGCCCATCTCCCTGAGGCGCCGACCCATATCCCCGGTTGCGGAAACCCGTTTAATGATTCCTTTCTGGTCTTTCAGCATTTCTCTCATTTTAATCGTCTTCTTCATTGGCTGTCCATTGTTGTAGGGTTTTTCTGTTAATGGGTTTTCAAATTCCTGCCGTTATGGCCGTCCCCGCACAGGGCCACTCCCGGTGAGGCGGCAGGGATCCAACCCGGTAAATATAATCGCAATAATGCTTTTATCAAATTTTTAATTGATGGGTTTCAGACAATCATGGATGCGGGTCCGGCTTTCGGATGACACCACCAGGAGGTGTTCTTCAATCTTTTTCCCGTGCATGTATTCATTGAGGAAAAACCCCGACCCGTCCATTTTGCAGATCTTAAGACCCGCCGCCTCTACAATCACCCGGGCAGCTGCCAGGTCCTGAAAGGTCTCACGGGCAATGATGGCCGCCTCGGCTCGACCGGCGGCAACATAGCACATATGGGCGGAAGTACAACCGAAACTGCGGATCTTGCCGGCAAAAGAGGGTTGATAATGGTGGTTGAATCGCGCATAAGTCAACAGAACACTTTCGTCATTGATTTCCGAGGGTGGCGCCGCATGAATTTTTCGTTCGCCCCAGAATGCCGTCTCACCGGCACGGGCATAGAACAGGTCTCCGGTTGCGGGCATATAAAAGGTGCCGAAAACAGGCCATGAGTTCTCCAACAGTGCCAGTGACATTCCCCATAGTGGAATGCCCCCCTGAAAATTGGCCACACCATCTAAGGGATCGAAAACCCATAAATACCGTTTGTCTTCATGGGAATAACCAGAATCTTCCTGGTTGTTTGCAAACAGCTGGTGCTCGGGAAAACGGTCGCTTAAGCGGTCCTGGAAGAACTCCGTCAAATCAAGTTCCGCTTTCGTGACCAACTCCTCATCGAACCTTTCTCCGGGCCTGGCCTTTCCGTAATAGGAAAGTGCCGCCTTTCCGGTTTCCTGGATGACCTGCATGGCAAATCCGGTCAAATCTTCAATCCCCTGAACCGCTGTATCCAATTGAATTCCTCCCCTCATCTGATAACATGACGCCCGGTACAACCCCAAACAACCCAGGTTTCACCCCATGCCCAAAGGCAGTTTGAAACACGTGTCAGGTTATCCCAAAACAACCTTTGATACAATGCTTTTTTCCATGGGGCGGAAGAATCTGGACTTTCTAGAAAGATGGCAGTAGAAAAACAGACTTGATTCGGGTCGCAAGATGACGTTTTGTACAAAAAGAAGTTTTTCATGAAGAGGTGTAAAATGGATTACAATACGGTGCTGGTGGACCAGGAAAAACACGTGGGGGTAATTACCCTTAATCGCCCCCAAACCATGAACACCTTCAGCACGGAAATGGCAAAGGAGTTAAACCGGGCGTTGATTCAACTGGATAACGATCCTGATATTCGAGTGGTGGTGATCAAAGGCGCGGGAAAAGCGTTCAGTGTGGGGGTTGATGTATCCGAGTTCTTTGGAAAATCACAGAAGGAATACCGGGATTGGGTCAGTCCCATGGAACAGATGCACCATGTGATCGGCAAGATGAAAAAGCCGGTGATTGCCTCCGTCCATGGGTTTGCGGTAGCCAACGGGGCCGGTCTTCTGGCAGCTGCCGATCTGGCCATCGCAGCCGAGGGCACAAAGATCGGCACAACAGCCATCAATGTGGGGCTTTTCTGCATGGGCCCGGCTGTTCCACTGGCCCGACACATGGGCAAAAAACGTTGCCTCGAAATGCTGCTTAACGGGGACATGATTGACGCTGAAACTGCGGAGCGTTGGGGCCTGGTCAACCAGGTGGTACCGCCCGGTGATCTGGAATCCGCCACCATGGCACTGGCCGATAAACTGGCCCAAAAAAGCCCCCTGGCCCTCCAAATGGGAAAAGAGGCTTTTTATGGTATGGCCGACATGGCGTTCGGAAAAGCGCTGGAATACTCCAATGAAATGTTTGCAGCCCTGTGCGTAACCGAGGATGCCGCCGAAGGCATCAACGCATTTCTGGAGAAACGAAAACCGGTCTGGCAGGAAAAATAGGACACAGGGCGGACGCAAGGCCCACCCTGACGTTTAAAAGGCCTTAATGATAGTCATGGGTTCCCAAAATCACCTTGATCCCTGTTTTGTTTTCAAGGAGCTGTGCAAATTCTTCGGCTGTTCCATAGGGGCACCCCGGCTTTGCATCGACAAGACAGGAACTCAGGTGAATCACATCGGGTTTCAATTCAGAGAGCTTCATGGCCATTCCCATGTTGGGCACAAGGGTTCGTCCCGGACACTCGCATTTTACATAAGCCGTCACCAGGGAGGGCTCATCAAACCGGCCTTCACCCAGCGCAGCCGCCTTCAGGCAGCGCCATTCCCCGGGGCATCCATATCCGCTGTCCATATACGAACCGCAACCTATAATTGCTACCTTTTTCATTGATTTTTCCTCCCTTTCTATTCTATTCTCAGTTTGTTGTGAATTAATTCACTTGTGATAACACAGCGATCATAAAATAGCACCCATTTTTGGGTTAAAGGACAGCCGACACAAAATTTAAACAGGATGGGGAAAAAATGGTTTCAAGAGATATGAAAACGACGATTCTCTATGATAATGAGACGGCTGCAGATCGTCTCGTCGCGGACTGGGGGTTTTCCTGCTTGATCGAAACGGATGGGAAAAAGATTCTCTTTGATACGGGCGCAAAAGGGGATATACTGCTTGGGAATATGACGTTGCTCGGCATCGATCCAATGGGAGTTGACGAAGTTTTCATTTCCCATTCCCACTGGGATCATACCGGTGGATTGGCGGATTTTCTGAAAATCAACCCGTGCGATGTTTATGTGCCCTTATCCTGCCAAAGCCCCCCCGGGGCAGGCAGAGTGATTCGTGTTGATGAGGGCATTCAGATGCATGAAAATATTTTTTCCACCGGCGAACTCGGCGATTTTGAGCAATCCCTGGTGGTCAGAACATCCCGGGGCCTGGTGGTGGTTGCCGGATGCTCCCATCCCGGCGTTGCTTGTATTCTTGAGAGTGCATCGCCATTGGGAAGAGTAACGGCGCTTATGGGCGGATTGCACGGGTTCAATGCCTTTGGGTTAATCCAAAATATGGACCGGATCTGTCCCACACATTGCACCCAGTATCAGGCGGAGATCAAGAAGCTTTACCCGGAAAAGTTTTTGGAAGGAGGAGTCGGAAGGGTTATCACCCTCTAGTGTTTACGCCCGGTTCCCTGAGTCTGGTTTTTTCTGATCTAATAATTGTACTGATGAAAAGGAGTATATGAAAATGAAAGACAAATTTATTGTAACCGCTGCCATTACCGGCGCCATCCATACCCCGACCATGTCGTCGTATCTGCCGATCACTTCCGATGAAATCGTTGAGGAAGCAGGGCGGGCCAGCGATGCCGGCGCTGCCGTCGTTCACATCCATGCACGGGATCCTGAAGAAGGGAAACCTTTTGGAACACCGGAAATGTTTGCGGAGCTGCTCCCCAGAATAAAAACCAGATCCAGCGCCGTGGTCTGCACCACCACCGGAGGCGCCCTGGGTCAGACCGCTGAACAGCGGGTGGCGGTGGTGAAGCGTTTCAGCCCGGAGCTGGCATCTTTAAACGCGGGTTCCATGAATTTTGCCATTTTTCCGGTATTGGATAAAATCAAGGAATTCAAATATACTTGGGAACCTGAATACCTGGGGATGACCGAGGATTTTATTTTTCCCAATACCTTTAAGACCCTGAAACAGTTCAGCCGGCATTTCAACGAAGAAGGGACCAAACCGGAATTCGAAGTCTATGATGTGGGGATGCTCAGCAACCTGGCGTTTCTGGTTGAAAAAGGTCATATTAAAAAACCCCTTTACCTGCAGTTTGTGCTGGGGATTCTGGGCGGGATGCCGGCGACAGTCACCAACCTGATGTTCCTTTTGAATACCGCAAAAGAGTTGTTCGGGGACTCGTTTGTGTGGTCGGTTTGCGCGGCCGGGCGGGAGCAGTTTCGCATGTGTAACCTGGCCCTGCTCATGGGCGGAAATACCCGTGTGGGCCTGGAGGACAACCTGTATCTGGAAAAGGGGGTCAAAGCCAAAAGCAACGGGGAACAGGTGGAGAAAATCATTCGAATCGGCAGGGAACTGGGGCTGGAGCCCGCTACCCCTGATGAGGCGCGGACCATTCTAAACCTGAAAGGGCTCGATAAGGTGAAATATTAACCCAAATCTTTCCTCAATATGCGCTATGTGAAAAACCGTTACACCCATCCCGGTTACCGCAACGCATTCGTGCTGGTGGGCGATTACCGATTAGGTAACACCATATGTGTCTTCCGGTGATGGGGCTTCACGCCCATCCCCGTTATAAACTGATTCTGGTGGTCTCCGGTGTCATGGAAATTTCCATGAAGCCAGTTGAAGTGGATAGTCAAGAGTTGTTGACGCTTCCTGAAGTCGGTGCATATGATCGTCGGTAATCAACACGAGATTATATTGAATAGCCTGGGCAGCGATCCACAGGTCATTTTCTTGAATGCCTAATTCTTTGGCGCTTGTGCGTTCATGGAGATCTTCGGGCCATTTCATTTTCAGGCGACCCCGGCTATTTCTGGGCGAGTAGGCCTTAAACAGGGCTGCCCTGAGATCCGAATAAGGTTCTATTGTGTGTTTGTTCACATCGAGTACTTGCGGAAACCTCGCCATTTGACGCCTGACTTCGTTTTGACGGTCTTCATCCATTTGGGGGACTATCTTCAATCCGTATTCGATTTCTCCCAGAACAACAACCGAAATCCATGTGGGTCCGTTGGCAAACATTTGAAGAAATCCCCGGATTGTTGTATGCTCCCTATGCCTTTTATCCCAAAGAACACTCGCCGCATTGGTGTCAAGAAGATAACCATCCATCAGGCTTGCCTCTCCTCAAGATCCAAAACAAATTCGTGAAGAACCTTCGAATCAATAGGTTCAATTCTTTTCAGGAGTTCTCCGGCACTGGCCTGTTTCATATCCATTTTCAGGTATTGATAAAAGGGGATACAGGGTTTGAAATCCGCTGAAAAGTAATCGGGGAACAAAAAAGGAACGGGTCGAGGATATCCCCTGAAGAAATCAAGCAGTTTCCGCTCAAGCCTTGGAGGGAGGTCGTAGGCCTCTAAAACAATGCTATCTATCGCAAAAAGGATTCTGATGCATTCACCAATTATTGCGTCATCTGATATTTCTGAATCCATTTTTGCTCGGTGGTTCATGTATTGCTGAACCAAACTACCCAGCTGATTGATTTTTGATAGGTGCGGTATCGGAATTTCTTGCAAAGTCTCTATAGCGTTATCCCGACCATGTCCTTTCGAATAGAGAAAGGCATTCGCCAATGGAGCGTTAATTAATCCTGCAATATGGAAAATATCGACGTTTTCCTTTGGCCAAATTCCAATAATATTTTCGCGAGCCACTAAACCATTTGAGTCAGGAAATCCCACAATTCTCCAAGGGCCTCTGCTAACGCGACGTCTGCTTACCAAAACTTTGTCCTTAGCCCAAGGAAGATCATGGGCATTTGTTCTCTGATACTTTTTGTCCAAATTAAGATAAACAGGTCCTTTTAACCAGTAGGGCTCGAGTTTTTTGGGCACTTTGTCAATACCCAGTTTGAAGCGAAATTTTGGATGAGAATCTAGCAAAGTAGGTTTATTTTCTTTAAGTGAAATGTTCCATTCGATTCCCCTATGGATATTAGCAATTTCATATAACTGACTGTAATGTTTTAGATACTCCCAAACCTCCCACAAAGGCTCGTTCCAAAGGTCCTTATGCGCCTTCCGTATTGCCCCTCTTGAAATGGTTCTTCCCACAGCCTCGGGCAAATGACCCGATTCAAGAAAAGACTTCCGGTCCTTTTCCCGAACCCAGGATGTCTTGGTGAAAACCCTCGTATCTTTTTCAGGATCGTGCCGTGAAGCCAGTAGCAGCATGGTCTCCTGATCCGAGAATGCGAACACACGATCCGGCAGAGCCACGGTTTCAATATTCGTGTAATGCCTGGCGATTCGATTCTGGAGTTCATTGTACCGGTTTCCGATAATCGCCGATTTCGGCAATACAAATCCCAACATTGCGGGCGGGTTTTTCAGGACTCGCCGCAATATTTCATAGGGTTTGTGAACATTAGTAATCCGCCCTACGTACTGATGCCGCTCCTGTTCATTGAAGTCTTCGAAGGGCGGATTGCACAAAATAATTCCCGATTTTGGCAGCGAATTTTCGAGGGCATCCGAGCCGAAGATGTCTGACTCAAGAATTTCCCAACCGTTGGGATTCGGGTAATCGGCGAGGGTGAGAGATAAACGGCACACCTCTCCTGCAAAGGTGTCCCTTTCGATTGCCGTCAGCCTTTCTTTTAGGTAGACATGCCGTTCTTGGGCTGTCCAGGAAGCGGGCAGCAGATCCCGCAGACGACGGAGGGCAGCAACCAAAAACACCCCATGTCCCGCACAGGGTTCCAGTACAAAGCGTTCCGCCCGAGGCAGGTCTTCGAATGGAAGATGAGAAACGATCAGTTCGGCGACAACCGAGGGCGTGGCGTGAATACCATGCTCCTCGCGGGCCTCCTTGCTCACAAGTGTATTTTCGTAAACAAATGCTAGGTCCTCTTCGGAAAGATTCTGGAAATTAAAGGCGGTTCTGAGATGGTCCCAAGCAGCTTGCTGGGTATGAGGCTCGTCAATTATCCGGCCCGGTGAAATTTTCTCGAGGCCATAGAATTTTTGAACGCTATCTATGATGGTTCGTGGGTCGGAGGACGACCATTCTCCTGGATGATTTTTGTCTTTGAAAATTTTTGCAGCAAGAAATCGGAAAACCAGGCGGAAAAGTGAGATGTCGTCGGGGCGGCCTCCGGAAGTGGATTTTCCATAAGCGATGACCACCGAGTGAAGGGTCTCTTTCAAAAGTCGATCAAGCTTTTTATGGATCATACCCTTCAGAGCGGGAAGGAGGCCTGCATCAAAAAAATCAAGTTGGGTAGGGCCGGATATTGGAGAGATGGCCTTTGCCCTGAAGATTGCTGCCGGGCTCCACTTGTCTTTGTTGCTTTCAAAGGCTTTTGGGATATTACGAGAGGGAATGGACTCCAGTTTAACGGCCTGGCCGACCGCTTCCATTCGGTACCGGACGACATGATCTTCATGGACTTCAAGAAACATGGGGGCACCGAAGGCCCGATAAGTGGCGACGAATCTCTGACCTGCACTGCCGTTTGCCTGCAAAACGCCTATGCAGGCACTTCGATAGCTTGGCGGCCACTGGGCAAAGGCCCCCAACGGAATGCAAAGCTCATTTCTTTGGGCAGCCGATGCATCATCAAAGGCATAGTTCTCCTGTAAAAGACCGCCGGAATATCCTAGGCGTTGTAACTCATCCTTCACAATTTGGAATGCAGTCACCCCATTATTAGTCTCCTTTCCCCTTTCCGATTATGCGATAGGGGATTAATTGTTTACATGGGAAACTGCTTGCATTGGAAGGTCGTGCCAGCCTTTCCGCTGCAATTCTATGATCTCCGCTCCAATCTGCTCCGTATCAAACCGAAAATATTGCTGCTCAGTAATCGCGCTGAAATATTTGCCTTTCTCTGCGACAATCATGTCCCTACCGTCGGTATAGATGATCAATCGCGACAGTGGTTCATCATCTGGAAGCATTTGCGAAAGACGGATGATACCCAAGCGAATCTTTTGGAGACTTAAGCCATTTTTTCGAAGCGAAACAAGAACTCTCAGTTTGATAATATCCTTAAATGAATAACTGGCCCGTCTTCCGTTTATTTCTCGGGCGATGAGACCTATTCGAGCCCAATACTTCAATTGGTTTGAAGTCGCGCCTGTCAATTTCATCGCCAAATCTGTTGTGTATCCGTTCACCATACTATTTTTAGGTTTAAAAATTTCAATTTTTAGACTAATTTTAATCCAAAGTGACAAAAAGTTTATTTTGTGTCAAGCAAAAACACCAAAACAAATCCACTATGCGATTTTTTTTCACAGAATTTTTGAAATTTCGCATCTTTTTCACATTCTTTTTACATTCACTTCGCCCACCCAAAGCTATGGGAAAACAGGGGACGGTCATAGGAAAATAAATAAGTTGATATGATGAAAGCTGCTAGCAAGGGTGAAGTCATATCGAAGTCAAATAACTATCGGATCAAAACAGAGTTGATTATTTAATTATGACCGTCCCCGATTTACACATGCGGGGATTTTGGTCCTTGATGCCATCGATGAAATCCGACGTGAATTGGAGGGCGTTAATATCATCAGCGGCCTTTCCAATGTTTCTTTCGGGCTGCCGAGCCGGTCATTGGTTAATCGGGGGTTCCTGACGCTGGCGATAAAGTCCGGACTCAACGCCGCTATTCTCGATCCTTCAGACAAGAAGTTGATGAGTGCATTGGCCGCTGCCCGGGTTTTATTGAATCAAGATCCTTGGTGTCAAGCCTACACAAGGGCGTTTCGGGAAGGAAGACTGGAACCATAACTGCGACTGGAGAATTCTTGTGAATATTGCAATCAATCTTGAACGAACGGCGTTATATTTTCCCAATAGGACTGCTGTGATCGAAAATGAGAAGAGCACCAGCTATGGGAAATTCAATGAGGATGCGAGCCGGGTGGCCAACAGCTTAAAAAGCCTGGGGATTGTCCCAGGCAATACGGTGGCGCTGTTCGCCCCCAACTCTTATCATTGGCTCGTTTTCTATTTCGGGGCTTTGAAGGTGGGTGCCGCGGTTGCCACCCCCGCCAGTGCGTTGAGCCAGGACGAGATCTTTAACACATTCCGGGATTGTCGCCCCAAAGCAGTTTTCACCACCGATGACCGATTGAACCAGTTGGAGGGCATGAAAGATGAAACCGGTATAGAATTTCTGGTGGCGCCCGGCACCCCAACCAGTATGGACAGCCTGCTCACGGGGGGATCTCCCCATTTCAAGGCCGTCTATTGCGACCGGCATGCAGCCGCGGTCATTCTTTTTACGGGGGGGACCACGGGAATTTCAAAAGGAGTTCCGCTCTCCCACGAAAACCTTCAAACTTCCTATCAGAACGTCTCATTTTCGGAGCGCTCCACCCATGAAGACCGCTGCCTCTGTTTTCTGCCGTTGAATCACGTGTTCGGCCAAATTCATATCATGGGCTCCACCATCTACAGCGGCGGTTCCATGGTGATTCAACCGGGCTTTGACATGGATCGGGCGCTCGATGCCATTAATCGGCATCGCGTGAGCAAATTTTATTCGGTTCCCACGGTATATATCCGCATGCTTTCCATCGACGACCTTCGGGAACGATTGAAAAGTGTTCGGTACTGCTTCTCGGCGGCGGCCAGCATGGCGGCGGAATTGGTTCGAGAGTGGAAGACCCGCATGGATCTGAACATTCATGAGGCTTACGGCATGACGGAGAGTGCTTCCATGGTCACCTTCAACCATTATTATCAACATGTGGTGGGTTCCGTGGGAACACCGGCGAATCTCGTGGAGGTGCAGATTCGGGGGCTTGATGGAAGCGTGCTGGGACCGGAGGAAGAAGGTGAAATCTGCATCCGCGGGCCCAACATCATGAAGGCCTACCTGAACCGTCCCGATGAAACCGCACTTGGGGTTCTGGGATAACTGGTTTCGTTCGGGGGACATGGGAGTTCTGGACGACAGGGGCTATCTCTATATCGTGGATCGGTTGAAGGATTTGATTATCACGGGAGGGGAAAACGTGTATCCCCGTGAAGTGGAAGAACTGCTCTATACCCGGCCGGAGGTGCAGGAATGCGCCGTGGTGGGGCTCCCCGATGCGGAATTTGGGGAACGGGTGGTGGCGGTCATCGTTCCCAAACCGAATCAGAAAATTGACGCCGATCAACTGAAAACCTTTTTCAAAGCCAAACTCGCACCTTATAAGGCTCCCAAGGCTTACGTGACGGTGGATGACATGCCCAAGAGCCATGCCGGAAAAGTCTTGAAACGTGATCTTAAAATGGAATTATTGAAAGGTAAATCATAATGGCATCACTGTATACTGAAGAACACGAGATATTCCGTGATGCGTTTTAAAAATTCGTAGCAAAAGGGATTCCACCACAATGGGGTCCACTTCAATCAAACCTCGCTCATTCCATAAACTCCCCCAGTCTCAGCTGTATTTTCAAATCGCCTCTATATTTACATTTTCGCGCAACCGCTGCGCATGGGTCTTCTCCCTGCCTGCAGGTGATAATAGTACGATCCAACACAATCCCTTTGCAGAGAAAATAACATGAATAACGCCAATTTCATCTGAAAGCGATTGCCATGGCCACCTCAGCGGCAAGAGCGAAAAAACAAGAAAGGAATGGAAAAAGAATCAGAGGAATGATATGGATTTTTTCAAAATCCCTTTTCGCAGGTAAGAAAATGGTTTATTGTCAATCTTCATTGGCTATGGGGATTCCAGGCGTTTTCTGAGGTTGATACCTCGAATTTTATGCCCCTTATTATCTTCAATCTTCAAATCAAATTGGCGATCCCCTTTGCCGTTACCTGAGATTTCCACCAGGAATCCTATGGATTCTAGCGCGCCACGCAATAGCCCGGGAGACTGAATTTCTTTCCGGGTTTTGATATCCATTCTTTCTTTCATGAGCCTCCCCTCCAACAAAATGAATCGTCAATTTTTTTCCTTATGGGATTTTCCGGAAATCATGCCCAGGCCCGGAAAAACCCACAAGCCTGAACACGCTGAAAGAAGCCACAGCTTATCACCAGCTGAAACCTAAATTCAGTGAATCAACCGGCTTTCGGAGTCCATGACACAACGGTCCCTGTTTGCGTTGCCGGACGTCTGAATCTTCCGATGTATCAGTTCACCCCCATAGAAGGCGGCAATTGGCCCGCACGCGATCAATAACCTCTTCCGCAGCGCGCCCGTGTCCATATCTTCCCTGTAAAACCGGATTTTTTTGCTGTTTTGAAATTGGACCCAGCCCCGAACCCACGTTTTTCCACCTTTGACAGACGTGAGAGTTGCCCACAGTTTAAAGTTTTCCGTATCAATAATGAAAACTTCTAAAAGGTCTTCATTGTTTCCCCAAACCATATGTTGACTCCCCCTGATTGATCATTTGGATCCTCTGCTATCCGCACAATCGGAGCATTCTATTTTTCAGTTGAAGAGTGCCTGCGTTGTTGACTTCTCCGATAATGCAGACAATACGCTGCATACCTTTAAAGGTTAGAGCCCACCAGGCATCGGCGATTTCGAAGTGCCCAGCATTTTTCGCCACTATCTCCACTCGATCTGTTCCAGGTTCCAGCTTTTTTATTTCCGATCCAATGTCGGTGTTTTCTTCCATTGGGTTTTCACCCACCACATAAAGGATGACACCTGTTCGCATTTGTAGACCTCCCTTTCCAAAAATATCATTTGGAGCAATACCGCCCATAAAAAAAGCCCTTCAAGTTCAATGACTTGAAGGGCTGCACCCAGCTTACTTGACCCTCTTTATATGGCCTTACCCTCTGTACCACCGCAGAGCATCGGCTTTGTGTCAAGGCAGGTCTTCTGACTCCCGGATCACTCTACTCTCCGCACCTTCCCGCTCCGATTCATCAAAACAGTGGTATGTTGCGGATTTCGTCCCCGGTCACAGCGGCGGGACCGCTCCCGATTTCCACGGGATTCCCTATTAAGCTTTCATGGCACCTTGATATTTTCTTATCCGAAACGAGCATGAGTTGTCAGTGAGCGCAATTAAAAGTGTTGGGAGACCTCACACATCAGAACCGCGTGTAGACCAGCCATAAATGGCAAAATTTTTCATTTGCCTACTTTTGACAAGATGACCATCATTGCATATAAAGAGTTCACAAAGGCACGAAGCCTTAGATATTTTTAGAATCAATTCAAATTTATACCAAGCCATGAAGGCCGTTTCCTCCGAAGGGGAAGAGCGTTTTCATGGCTTTTTTTTCATTTAAGGTTAGGAATGCCCGCCTGCACGATGCTGGACTGGATGATCACCTTGGATATTTACTGAGCACATCGTCAAAATGTTGAAGGCATGAGAAAGGGCTTCAGCAAGCGGCAATGGAAACGAAAAACATAGGAGGAGTATTATGCGGAACATGAAATTGATGGTGGTTTTTTTCTTGAGTTTTATATTTTTTATGCCTCCCTCAGGTTGGGCTTCGGACAGTCCATCCTGGCTGGAGTCGGGAAGGACAGCACTCAATCGTGCCATGTCCGGAATCGGTGTTTCCAAGACTGATAGCAATCTCCTGGTGTTGACCAACGCCGGATACGGAACAATCGATAATATGAGCACGGAAGCCTTTCTAGACATGGCCTCGCAGGAGACAGGTTGCAGCATGGGAACCCGTTCGCTTCTTGCCGTGCACACCGGGATTCAGGAACCGCTCTGGTGCGCCCTTTTTCGGAAGGATACGGGCAAGCTGATTTTCCTTAAGTGGACAGGAAAGGCCTTCGAACAGCAAATCATCGATGCATCCCCGGACAAGATTTTAACTCCAGATGGCTGGAAGCAGGCGTCCTCAGGGCTCATCGGTCAGAAGATTTTCTCCGTAGTCAGTCTTTGCGTGACCTGGGCGGTTGAGCCACCGTGGACACTGCTTCTGGCAGCCACGTTCCATGACCATTGCTGCCCGGGTGTGAATGCAGGCTATATCGCCGGACAATACCTCATGGAAAAATTGCCTCTCGGGTCGGGTGACCGGTATGTGTTTGTCACTGCACCGGGGAAGTGTCCTGCCGATGCACTACAGGTCATGTTTAACGCCACTACCGGCAAGGGTTCGGGTTACGCCATGGCAATAAGCGGAAAATCCCTGCATAAGTACGCTAAAGACGGGGTTCAGCCCTCGATCGTTGCCATGCGCGTGAACAGGAAGTCTGATAAATGCGACGGCATAATCCTGGGTTTTAACTGGAATAAAGCTTATGGCGACACAGGTGTTAAGGCCGAAGAAATGGCGCCAAAAGGCGGACGGAACAATCCGATGTTCTGGGTTGCCAGGGCGAAAATGTCCCGGGAACTGGCACGCCTTCCCAAAGAAAAGCTCGTTGTCTATATTGTAGATCTCAAGTTGTTCTCGGGAAAGGCGACCCTTGCAAACAAAGTAGCAGGAGGTGATCCTTATGCCGTGGTCTGGAACCAGTAGCCTGTTTCGCAGAAAACGGCCTCCGGGGCGGGCCCTCGGT
>CAYPQJ010000093.1:0-15548 GCA_964412835.1 uncultured Desulfobacteraceae bacterium
TTTTTCTCCTCTAACTTTTTTGAGACCGAGCAAACGCAAAGATACAGGGGGTTAAATCATGAAAGTGATCATTTTAGGTTCGGGCACCGCCATCCCCATGAATGACCGGGGTTCACCTTCTCTGGCCCTTTTTGTTGACCATTCCCCCATCCTGTTTGACATGGGTCCGGGAACTCTGGGCCGGATGGCCCGTCTGGGCATAGGGCCTGAAAAAATCGAAAAAATTTTTCTCACACACTTTCATCCGGACCACACGGCGGACCTGATCCACTTTCTCTTTGCCTGCCGAAACCCGGAGATTTTGAAAAGAAGATCCCCGTTTCTGGTTTCCGGCCCTTCGGGTCTTCACGAATTCATCAAAGCCCTTCAATCCGCTTACCCGGACTGGCTCAATTTCCCTTCCGAAACCATGCAGATTGAGGAATTGTCATCCACTGAAAACAGAGAGCAAAACCATGGTCGTTACCGCATCAAAACCGCCCCTACCCACCATACTCCCCAGAGCCTGGCTTACCGAATCGAAAACAACGCCGGAAAAGCCGTTGTCATCTCAGGGGACACGGGCTTTTGTGACCCTGTTATCCAACTGGCGAAAGAAGCGGATGTTCTGATCCTGGAAGCGGCTTTTCCTGACGGCTACCCGGTGGAAGGGCACCTCACTCCATCCCTGGCCGGCCGGATGGCCCGTCTTGCGGGGGTCAAACGCCTGGTCTTGACCCATTTCTACCCGGAGTGCCTGAAAACGGACATCGCTGCCCAATGCCGAAAGACCTGGCATGGTGAACTCACCCTTGCTGAAGATCTCCTGCAAATCCAAATCTGATGGCGCCGTAGATGGAACCTTTTACAACGCCATGTATAGCTGTATTCGTGACTTTTTTACGAGGCCCTCAAATTTGATGGTAATGGCAAACAGTGTCATCAATAGGTTCGGTGAATGATGTATTGGATAAGCGTGAGCAGGTTTTCTTTAACAGCCGAATCCGGAAAGCGGCTCAGGCACATGGCCGCGTCATCCACATATCCCTGGGCTTCCGATCTGATACTTTCCAGAACCCCGCTGCCCCTTACCCAATCCAGCAGACTCTGATAGGCGTCCTTGTCTGTCGTGCGGCTTTTGAACAGTTCCGAAAATCTCTTTTTCTCATCTTGATCCAGCTGAGAGAGTGTATAGATGAGGGGGAGGGTAATTTTGCCTTCCCAAAGGTCCTTTCCCACCGGTTTTCCAAACACCGCCTCTGAAGAGGTGTAGTCCAGGAGATCATCCACCATCTGAAAGGCAATCCCCACAGAGCGGCCGAATCCGGTCAAGTTGCTTTCCACTTCCGCACCGGCCCCCGAAACAATGGCCCCGCAGCCGCAAGCCGCCGAAATGAGAACCGCGGTTTTCGCGGTGATGATATTCATGTAATCGTCCCGAGTGGTTTCCAGGTCTCCGGTATGGACCAGCTCCAGAATCTGCCCTTCAGACATCTCCATGGTGACTTCTGTAATTCTGCCAATAAACGGGATACTGTTGGTGTCAACCGCCAGGGACAGGGACTTGGAAAAGAGGAAATCCCCCTCCAGAACAGCCGCCTGGTTTCCCCAGAGCCGATTGATGGAAGGCTTTTTTCGCCGGGTTTCGGCGTTGTCCAGCACATCGTCATGGAGAAGGGATGAGGTATGAATGAATTCAAAAACCGTTGAAAGGGCATATACATCTTCATCCTCAAAACCGCACAACCGGCACGAAAGCACGAAAATGAGGGGCCTCAGGCGCTTTCCCTGCCCCAGAAGCGCATACTTCCCAATTTCCTTGACAAGCGGCACCCGCGAATCAAAAATCCTCTGCAATTCACTGTTTATTTTTTCAAAATGCGTTTCAAACAACGCAAGATCCGGCATTTTCGCATTCATCATTAATGTTTCAAACTTCCTTTCCAATGTTGATTTTCGATCAAATCCGATGCACCCCTGATATTTCTTAAAGCCTTGTTCGGTTAACTTTTTATGATAAATCACCCCCTGAAATTTTACAACTCATTTTCCGCCGGATAAATTTCCTTTTTACGAAGCGTTAAGACGCGATCACTTCTCTGAATCTAAAGTCAACGATCTTTCCGATCTCTTCAAAATCAACGCGGTTCTCCGTAACCACCGTCGCCCCGATTTGTCGGGCAAGCAGGGCGATGCTGACGTCATTGTAGGTGCGGGGGTGAGTTGGATTCAATCTTCCCAAAGATCGTAATTTTTGGCAAACCCGGCCGATCATTACCTGTGTAGAAGATGACGGGACAACAAGCCTTCCTGATCGGATGAAGGCTCTGCCAAAGCGCGCCAGGTGGCGCAGCTCCCGGTTCCCTGCAGCACCCATCCATAGTTCATGGAGAACAGGATGAACCAGGTAGAATACTTTGTTGAAGCCATCCGTTTCTTTTCGGTGCAAGCCCCGGTTAAAAACACCAATGTAGATGTTCGTATCAAAAACAACTTTTTCTTGCACGCTCTAGACCTCGCTGAAATCAAAACTTCCAGCGTCCTTCAGAGTCACTTCCGCAAGCATAAGATCCGTATCGAATTGCCTGAGAACGGCATTTATGGCCTCTTTTTCCGACCTCGCCTTGAGCGCTGTCTTGATCCGGTTGATTTGTTCCTGGTCCAGTTCGATGGTTTTCTTTACCAACGCCATAACCCACCCCCATTCAATACATTCAATATGGCTGTAAAATATGGTTTTACAGTATGCTAAATTGGGCGATCTGTCAAGTTGTTGTTCTCCAAGCCGGCATGCACAAACGGAACTTCCTTATTCCATCAAAATCTTCCCCACCAGATCATACTCGTGCGCTTCCGTGATCAATACCGGCAAAATGCCGCCAACAACCCCTTCACCCTCATTGATCAACACCCGACCGTCCACATCCGGGGCCATGGTGGCCGTTCTTCCCGCCAACAGCAGATCGGTCTCGGGACTTTCGCCTTCAACCAGGACGGGCAGCACCTGCCCTACCTTGCGTTGATTCAATTTTTTTGAAATACCATTTTGGAGCTTCATGAGTCTCTCCCGCCTGTTCCGGGCGATTCTGCTGTCCACCTGTTCAGGAAGGCGGGCCGCGGACGTCCCCTTTTCCGGGCTGAAGACAAACACCCCCAGATGATCAAATTCAGACATTCTCACAAAATCGCACAGCCCTTCAAACATCTCTTCGGTCTCACCGGGGAACCCAACCATCAGTGATGTCCGCACATGAATCTGTCTCCTGCGGTTCCGAATCATGGTCATCAGATCCCAAGGCGTTTTTTCTCCGATTTCCCGCCTCATGGTCTTCAGAAGATCCGGATTCGAATGTTGGAAGGGAAGGTCCAGATAAGGGACAATCACTTCATTTTCATCTATGAAATTCAGAACCGTCTCCGTCAAGCGGCCGGGATGAAAATAGAGCAGCCGAAGCCACCGAATCCCCTCAATGCGGGAGAGACCTTCCATTAAATCCATAATACGGCTTTTTCCGTAAATATCCTCCCCGTACCGGCTTGTATCCTGGGCCACCAGGTTGATTTCCTTGACACCGTGAACAGCCATCTCCGATGCCTCCGCAATCAAAGCATCCATGGCGCAGCTTCGAAAGGGACCCCTGAGCTTGGGAATCAGACAGTAGGAGCACCGGTTAACGCACCCTTCGGCGATTCTAAGGTAAGCCGTATAAAATGGTGTCGACTGAATTCTGGGAAGGCCATGATCCGCCGGAAAAGCAGGACGGCTGATCAGCATGGGTGCAGGGGGCTTATCAAAGCCTTTCAGAACATCCGCGATCCGATGAAACTCACCAGTGCCGAGCCAGCCATCCACTTCGGGCATTTCGTTTCGTAATTTATACCCATAGCGCTGCACAAAACAACCGGCAACCACCAGTCTTTTCAGCGTTCCCTTTTCCTTAAAACGGGCCGCATCCAGAATGGCGTCTATGGCTTCCTGAACTGCCTCTTGAAGAAAACCGCAAGTGTTGATCACCACATACCCGGCTTTTTCAATATCATCTACGACCTGGTAACCGTCACGGTTGAGGATACCCAGCATGTGCTCACTATCCACCCGGTTTTTGGCGCACCCGAGGCTGACAAGAAAAAGGGATTTGGTCTCGGTCATGAAAGAATTTCAGGGGCCAACGGTTGACCCTGACTCCAATTCAAGTTATGGATGGATCTCTTTGATCGCGTTTTGTGTCTTGAAATCCAACAGAGGATTTAATCTATCCCACCACAGATTTATGTCAAGTAAAAGCCGTAACCCAAAGCCCCCGGCGGCACACACGATTCTAACCGCCGAAGACCAGACGCTCTTTGACGAAGCCTGGCACCTGTCCAGAAAACATCATGGGCAAACTCTCGACCTGTATCTTCCCGGCATGATCCGCTACGGAAATGTGCGGGGCCGTTTCCCGGCCGTATCCATCACGGGAAGCCGGTGCCGGCTTTTGTGCGATCATTGCAGGGGACTTCTTTTAAGCCCCATGGTCAAAGCAGAAAGCCCCGATGACCTCTATAACCGATGCAGGGCATTTTCGAAAAATGGTGCGCACGGCGTACTACTGACCGGTGGTTCCGACCTTCAAGGCCAACTCCCCTGGAAACATTATCTGCCGGCAATTGAGCGAATCAATGCCGAAACGGACCTGTTTCTATCCGCCCACACGGGTTTTCCCGACTACCGGACGTGCAGACAGCTCAAGGCCGCAGGGGTGAAGCAGGGACTCATTGACGTCATGGGAGATGCTGAAACCGCATCGTCCATCTATCACCTGAAGGGACTGGAACCGGTGTTAAAGGGACTGGCGGCCATCAAGGAAAGCGGCCTTCAACTGGCCCCCCACATTGTGGCGGGACTTTTTCACGGCAAAATAAAAGCGGAAATGAAAGCGCTGGAAATTATCCGTTCCCATGCACCCCATGTACTGGTGATTGTCGCGCTGACGCCTCTCAACGGCACCCCCATGGCCGGCGCATCGCCCCCATCCCCGCTGGAAATTGCGCGACTGGTGGCACGGGCCCGCATCTTGATGCCGGAGATCCCCATATCACTGGGGTGCGAAAGACCCCGTGATAAACGGGGGTGGGAAATGGAGCGGCTGGCCATTGGGGCCGGTGTGAACCGCATGGCCGTCTGGTCCGATCAAGCCGTCCGCGAGGCCCGGAGGCTCGGGCTGACCGTCCGTTTTCAACACACCTGCTGTTCGCTGGATTTTCAGAAAAAATACGCATGTCTTAACCACACGCTTGATTTCTGACATTTTTCTTGACAGCCAAGCGGTTGATATGGCAAGTAACAAATTTCACAAAACACATTATTGAGTCAAAAGGAATAATGGATAGACGGTCGGGCCATAATTTTTTTCCCTGATGCCCGACCCATAATTTTTCTGGAAACCATTAGCTCAAAATGCAGGAGACGATTGTTATGAGTGAAGAAAAACCGAGAGGCCCTGTGATGATCATTGGGGGGGGTATTGCCGGAATCCAGGCAGCTCTTTCCCTTTCCGGCGCAGGCTATGGTGTACACCTAGTTGAACGCGCGGCATCATTGGGCGGCATGTTACCCAGCCTTCATCGAATTTATCCTCTATGTACATGCTGCAAGCTG
Source organism: uncultured Desulfobacteraceae bacterium (assembly GCA_964412835.1). Lineage (GTDB taxonomy): Bacteria > Desulfobacterota > DSM-4660 > Desulfatiglandales > Desulfatiglandaceae > NaphS2. Next base: position 5,621 of record CAYPQJ010000093.1, read on the forward strand.
GATCCCCGAATTGCCGCCTGCGATCAGGATCCCAACATTGAGGTCCTACTGGATACCCAACTAATTGAATTATCCGGGAAGATAGGTGATTTCAAAGCGACCCTGGAAACGGGAGGAGAAAAAAAACAGGTGGAAGTGGGTGCCATTATCCTGGCGGTGGGAATTGAAGCATTTGACCCCACAGGACAAGTTACCTACCCCTATGGGTTGAACCCCGATGTGGTAACCAGTGTTGAATACGAACAGCTCCAAAAACCGTTGGGGCCCAACGGCGGCATTTTGAAAAGGCCTTCTGACGGCAAAAAACCGGAGAAAATTGCATGGCTTCAGTGTGTGGGCTCAAGGGACATCAACCATTGCGATGCACCCTATTGCTCCAGCGTCTGCTGCATGTACGCGCTTAAGGAAGCGGTGAATACCAAGGAATTTGATGAAGACATTGAAACGACCATTTTTTATATGGATATGCGAACCCACGGCAAAGGGTTCGAAGACTATTTGAACAATGCCGTTGAAAAGGATGTTCGCCTCATTCGCAGTCGCGTCCATACGGTGGATACGGACAGCGACAAACTCATGATTGACTATGCCGACGAAAAGGGCGACGGCCACAGTGAAGCATTTGATATGGTGGTTCTTTCCGTGGGGCTTAAGCCCAGCAGCCAAATCGAACAAATCGCAACCATGATGGGACTCAATCTGACCCCTGATCAATTCATCGGAACTGAGCCGTTCAAGCCTGCTTCAACAAATATCCCCGGCATCTTCGTATGCGGTGGCGCAACGGGACCCAACGATATCGGTCAGTCCGTTATTCAGGCGGCGGCTTCTGCCGCGGAAGTGGCGGCTGTTATCAATCCCGAGCCCTTTTCATCACCCGAAGAATACCCGGAACCCTTAGCCGATAACGGACAGGCTCCCGCCATTCTGTTTGCCTATCAACTGTGCCCGGATATGGCATCGGGGATTGGTGAGCAAATAGATGCTTATGCATCCAAGGCGCCGGGGGTTACGACCACTTTCAGCGTGAACGGCGATTTACGGATGACCCTCAGCGCTAAAATCAAGGAGACCGGCGCCAACCGCCTGGTCTTCGCCTCCTGCACACCGGTCATTCACAAAAATCTGCTTCAGGAAGCCTTGAAACTGGCGGGGCTGAACCCCTATCTCTACGAAATGGTAGATCTACGGAACCTCGATGAAAACGCCCCCAACACTCAGCTCCAGGACCGGATTCGCATGGGTGTCGCCCGCGCCGGTTTTCTCACCGCACCGGCGCTTAAGCAAGTGCCGGTCACCAAGAGTGCTCTGGTGGTGGGCGGTGGCATTTCGGGAATTGAAAGCGCCCTGGCACTTTCCCGCGAAGGGTATCCCGTTACCTTGGTGGAAAAGGAGCCGGCACTGGGCGGCAACGGCCGTCACATCCGCAAAACCTGGCAGGGCTATGATGTTCAGGCGCACTTGAAAGGGCTCGTGGACGCTGTTCTGCAGGATGAAAACGTCACTGTGATGACAGAGACCACGGTTAAAACCAACCGGGGATTCGGCGGCAATTTTGTCGCCACCGTGAATCAAAAGGGATCGGAGAAGGACGTATCCTGCGGTGCTGTCATTCTGGCCCCCGGCGGAACAGCCCGCAAACCGGAGGCCTACCTTTATGGCCAACACAAGAACATCCTGTTGTGGTCCGAACTGGATCAGAAACTCATTGAAGACCCCGCCTCCCTGGAAAAAACCGATACAGCGGTGTTTATTCAGTGCGTTGGTTCCCGGGGCGATCTGGGTTGCGCCCATTGCAGCAACGTCTGCTGTTCATTTTCCGTTCGCGCGGCCATCGATATGAAAGCCAAAAACCCGGACATGAACATTTACATCCTGTACCGGGATATGCGAACCTTTGGTGAGCGCGAACTCATCTATCGGGAAGCCCGGGAAAAGGGCGTTGTTTTTATCCGTTACGAACTGGAAAACAAACCTGACGTTCAGGCGGCGGGTGACAAGCTGAATGTGGTGGTGTATGACCAGGTCCTTCAGAAATCAATCCTGTTGGAGGCTGATCTTGTTTCACTTCAAACGGCAATTCTGGGCACAAACAATGCGGAACTGGCCGATATTTTCGGCGTTGACTTGGATGAAAATGGATTTTTCGCTGAATCCCCCGAAAAGCTGAGGCCCGTGGATGCCACCCGGGAGGGTATTTTCATTGCCGGAATGGCAGCCTACCCCAAAGGCGTATCGGAAAGCATTGCGCAGGGCAAAGCCGCTTCAGCCCGGGCTCTGGAATTGCTTTGTCAGGATGCGGTCCAGGTGGGCGGCATGGTGGCGGATGTCAATGTTGAGAAATGCGCCGTCTGCTGTACCTGCGTCAGGACATGCCCCTTTGATGTTCCGGTCATTGACCGTGAAATCGGGGCGGCCTTTATTGACGCTTCCCTCTGTCAGGGTTGCGGCATGTGTGTCGCCGAGTGTCCCGGGAAGGCGATATTCATGGTCAGCTGCAGCGACCAGATGCTGATTGAAGCACCTTCAGTGCTTCTGGCCACCCAATAGATCATCCGTTGACGGTTACCGGTTCATGGGCCGTCAGGGGGAAACAGAAAACTGTCAATCATTCAAGGAGATGGTTATATGGATGACTTCAAACCTCAAATTGTCGCCTTTTGCTGTGCAAATTGTGCATCATCCGCCGCCAATGTATCCCACGACATGAAAAAGGTGTTACCGGATAATATTAAAGTGATTCAGGTCCCCTGCACGGGCAGAATTGAAACCCTGCATCTTCTGAAACCTTTTGAGGAAGGTGCGGACGGTGTTTACGTGGCAGGATGTCAGGCGGACAGCTGCCGGTATATCAGCGGCATTACCAAGGCCGCCAAACGGGTTGCCCAAGTCAAGGGTATCCTGGAAGGCCTCAGCATCGAACCGGAAAGGATTGATGTATTTCATCTGAGTGCCGGAAAAGGCCAGGAATTTGTGGAAGTGGCGGACCGAATGGTCAATACCGTCAAGGGATTGGGGCCAGTCCTGACCGCATAGAACCTAATTAAACGCTGCGAGGAAAAACAATGATTGTTGCCGAATCAAAACCGATCAAGGAACTGCTTGAAATGGTGAAGGATTTTAAGAAAATCCTTGTGGTTGGATGCAAAGGTTGCGTAACGGTGTGTAATGTCGGGGGCGCCAAGGAAGTGGCGATCCTGGCTTCCACCATCCGGATTTCCGGAAAAAAGGAAGGCCTGGATGTGGTGGTGGGTGAACACACCCTGGAACGACAGTGCGACCCGGAGTACATTAATGAACTCAAAGACGTCATTGGGGATTACGACGCGGTGATCAGCATCGCATGCGGTGTGGGCCCACAGTTTCTTTCCGAAAGATACCCCGATACAAGGGTTTTTCCGGGGGTGAACACCAAATTCATGGGCGGCGCCGTGGAACACGGTGTGTGGTCGGAGCGGTGCGCCGGTTGCGGTACCTGCGTGGTGCATAATTTTGGCGGTCTCTGCCCCATTGCCCGATGTTCAAAAAGTCTTCTGAATGGGCCTTGCGGAGGGTCTTCCAACGGAAAATGCGAAATCAGCAAGGATGTGGATTGCGTCTGGGATTTAATTGTAACCAAAATGATGGAGCAGGATCGCCTGGACGAGCTTATTGAATTCCAAGCGCCCAAGAACTGGACCACAGCGCGCGATGGCGGACCGAGGAAAATGATCAGGGAGGAACTGGTAAAATGAGCGAGCACAAAGCAGGAAGCAATCTGGAGAAAGTTTTGAGCGCGGGTCATTTCGCCTTTACCGGTGAATGCGGGCCGCCGCAGGGCGCAAACGTACCACACCTGATTGAAAAGGCGAACCACTTGAAAGGATGCGTGGATGCCGTCAATGTCACGGACAATCAGACCGCCGTGGTGCGCATGTCCAGCTGGGCCGCCTCGCTGATTCTCATGGAACAGGGGCTGGAACCCAATTTTCAGATGGTGTGCCGGGACAGGAACCGTCTGGCCATTCAAAGCGACATTTTGGGTGTCTATTCCATGGGCATTCGAAACATGCTCTGTCTTTCCGGGGACCACCAGTCATTTGGAAACCACCCGGAATCCAAGAATGTCTTTGACATCGACTCCATGCAGCTGATTCACACCGTCAAAACCATGCGGGACGATGGAAAATTCATGAACGGGTCGGATGTGGATGTTGCCCCTAAGCTTTTCATTGGTGCGGCCAGCAACCCGTTTGCGGAACCCTTTGATTTCCGCGTTTACCGCCTGGCCAAAAAGATTTCAGCCGGCGCGGATTTTATTCAGACCCAGTGCATCTACAACATGGGAAAATTCAGGGAATTCATGAAACGTGCCGTGGATATGGGCCTGCATGAAAAGTGCTATATCCTGGCAGGTGTCACGCCCATGAAAAGTGTGGGTATGGCGCTGTATATGTCAAAGCAGGTGCCGGGCATGGATGTGCCCCAATCCCTGATCAAGCGATTAAGAGGTGCCGGCACGGGCAACGCGACCGAAGAAGGGATCAAATTTGCCCTGGAACAAATCGAAGAATTCAAGGAAATGGAGGGCATTGCGGGCGTGCACCTCATGGCCATTGAATGGGAACACAAAGTGCCCGAAATCTCTGAAAGGGCGGGCATGCTGCCCAGGCCCATCGTATAAATCAGCCGTTCTTTCAATCAAAATCAAAAAACCCGAAAGAGGCCGCTTCCCGGTGCCTTTCGGGTTTTTTCTTGAATTCAATTCATTATCTCCTATAATAGCCAAACTTCAAAATTCCCATAATGAGAAATGGTACATGATTATCGTAACGAAAAACGATAAGCGTTTTGATACGGATCGGGACCTGACGGCCCCTGAAAGACATATTCTGCAGAAACTTTTTACGTGGGAGGCCATGTCCGAAAGTGTTTTGCAGTTCAGGGAAAAAAAGGGAAAGGCCCTGGATGATGGCTGGAACGGTTCAGGTCCGATAATCGCGAGCCCGGCTTTAAAAGCCATTTGCAAAGATTTGGAAAAGAAAGTAGCGGCGCGATTGCAGAAAACATAGTGATAGGGGCGAATAATTATTCGCCCTTACTCGGGTGAAGCGCCGGCACTTGTTCATTGAGGTCCCATGAATTCCAGAACCCCTGTTCCTCCCGAACCGCCGGCGGAAACGCCTGATCTTAAGACGGATCGGCATGACCGCTCAGCACTCACCGCAGTCATCGTCGGCGGCGGGAACGCCTGTTATGAAATCCTGAAACGGCACCGGGAAGGTCAACTTGACCAGATGAACATGAAAGTCATGGGTGTTTCAAGTACGGACCCCCATGCCGACGGCTTTATCTATGCCGGGGAACTGGGGATTTTTACCACCTCCGACTATAATGACCTCTATACCATCAAGGGCCTGAACCTGATCATTGAACTGACCGGGTCCGAGGACATGATAAAAGACTTGCTTCGAACCAAACCCAGGGGCGTTGCCCTCCTTGATCACAAAACCGCCCGAATGCTCTGGATCGCCGAAACCCATTTGTGGCAGGAGGAAAAAGCGAGGCAGCATACCCAGACCATCCTGGACTCTCTGCCCTACCGGCTCATGGTGGTCAATGAGGACATGACCATCAACATGGTCAACAAACCGTTTCTAAAGGAAAACAACCTCACCTACGAAGCGGCACTCAGCAAAAAGTGCTACAAAGTGCGCTATCAGCGCCAATGGCCTTGCTATGAAATGGGAGAACGCTGTTATCTTAACGAAGTCAAGAAAACGGGCAAAACCGTCAGCACGATCCTCGAACTCAAAACGGATGACGGGGAATCCCGTTTTGACGTGGTCACGGTTGCCCCCATCTTTGACGGTCAGGGAAATATCGTTCAGGTCCTAGAAGCGGCCAGAGATATCACCGACAGGATCAGGCTGCAGCGGGAAGTCCAGAAATCAAAAATCTTCTTCCAGAATGTCATTCAAAGCTCCGTGGACGGCATCGTGATGGTGGACCCCAAAGGCCATGTTCTGATTTTCAACGAAGGCATGGAACGATTGACCGGATATACCGCTGAGGAAATCATGGATATCGGCCATCTCAGCACTTTTTATAACATTGACACGGCCAGGGAGAATATGCAGAAAATGCGCAGTGATAAGCACGGTCCGGTCGGCAAATTAAACCCCACCACCATGTCCATTCTCGCGAAATCAGGTGAAGAAATCCCCGTCACCCTTTCCGCATCCATCATCAGAAGTGAAGGGAAAGAGGTCGGAAGCGTCGGCACATTTACCGATATGCGTGAAATTCTTCAGATGCGCAGGGATCTGGGAGACGCCCATCTTCAGCTGGTACAGTCGGACAAAATCGCTTCGGTGGGGAGGATGGCCGCCGGTGTCGCACACGAAATCAATAATCCCCTGGCCGGCGTGCTGATTTATGCGGAGCTGCTCAAGGAGAGCCTAAAAGACCACCCGCAAAACCTGGAGGATGTCGACGAGATTATCAAGCAGACCCTCCGGTGTAAAAAAATTGTTTCTGAACTGCTGGAGTTCAGCCGTCAATCCATCGGCAGCCAATCCGCCTTTGAACTGGAAAAGCTCATTGACACCTGCTTAAACCTGCTGACCAAACAGGCTGCTTTTCAGGATATTCGCATCGTCAAAGAAATAGAACCCGGCATGCCCACCATGCTGGGAGACATGGGACAGCTGCAGCAGGTCTTTACAAATCTTTTCATCAATGCCTCCGATGCCATGGAAGGGGGAGGGAAGCTGCACATCAAGGCTGAATTCATTTCTAAGGAATCGCGGTTTATCATTCGGATTTCCGATGAAGGACCGGGCATCCCCGTGGAAATGCAGGATAAAATATTTGATATTTTTTACACCTCCAAACCCGTGGGTAAAGGCACCGGTTTGGGTCTCAGCATTTCTCAGAATATTATCAACCTTCATGGCGGCAGCATTCGATTTGAATGCCCGCCGGAAGGCGGAACCACTTTTATCATTGAATTGCCGCTGGAATCCGCTGAAACGTCTTCTCAAGAGCCCCTCTTTATTGGATTGGATGAATAATGGTCGAAAATACGCATGTTTTGGTTGTAGATGATGAAGAAGTGGTCCGGGAAGGATGCCGACGCGTGCTGACCGGAAAGGGATATGAGATTTCCACCGCTGAAAACGGAAAACAGGCACTTAAGATTCTCGCGACACAGAAGATCGATATCATACTGCTGGACCTAAAAATGCCCGTCATGGGGGGGGAGGAAGTCCTTCTCAAAACCCGTGAAAACTACCCCGATATCCTCGTCATCGTGATTACGGGCCATGGCACCGTGGACACAGCGGTGGAATGTATGAAAAAGGGCGCTTACGATTTCATTACCAAGCCTTTTCAAATAGACCAGTTTCTGATCACCGTCGGAAGGGCTGCGGACAAAAGGCATCTGGAATTGAAAGCCAGGCAGTTTGAGGCGGAAAACATTCGAAACCTCTACGACCTGAATCTTGAAAAAAGCCGGCTTAAAACCATCATCAATCGCATGGCCAACGGGGTTATGGTGACCAACCGCAATCTGGAAGTGGTGCTCCACAATCCCGCACTCATGCGATTGATGGAGATTACCGAAAGACCCAAAGGGCCTACACCCATCTCGAAAATCATAAAGGATAATGCTCTGATTGACACACTGAAGCAGCTTCTGGGCGACAAAGAGCTCGGGGGTGAATCCATTTCCCAGGAAATACAGTTAAAAAATAATACCCTTCGGGCACTCTCTGCACCGGCCATTGATCCGGATCAAGCCATCGCCGGAACGGTCACGGTCTTAGAAGATATTACCGCATTTAAACAGCTGGACCAGATGAAATCAGATTTTGTCAATATGGTGGCCCACGAACTCCGAAGCCCCCTTGTGGCCATTCGCCAGATCAACAGCGTTTTGCTGGAAGGCCTGGCGGGTCCTCTGGAAGAAAAGCAGCAGGACTTTGTCAGAAGGGGCATGAATAAAATCGACGCACTCTTGAATCTCATCAATGATCTTTTAGACATTGCCAAACTCGAAGCGGGAAAGTTTGTTCAACACCAGGTGCCCACGGATATCGGTAAAATCATCGAAGAAATCGTCGTTCTCATGGAGCCGAGGGCCCAGGAACAAGGCATTGTTTTGACCCATTCTCTTCTAAACCTGAACCCGGTGCAGGCGGACCCCAAAAGAATTGAAGAAATCTTCAACAACCTCATCAGCAATGCCATTAACTATTCCCCCCAGGGAGGCCGGGTTACCGTCTCCGCCAAAGGTTTGGGCGAATATATGGAAATACGGGTTGAAGATACGGGGGTCGGCATAACCTCAGAGGAGTTGCCCAAGATTTTTGATAAATTCTACCGGGTCAAAAACCCCAAAACCCGCCAGGTCATCGGAACAGGCCTCGGGCTGGCCATCGTCAAAGGGGTTGTGGATGCGCACCAGGGTTCTATCCAGGTGGAGAGCGTCCCGGACGTGGGAACCACTTTTAAGGTATTGCTCCCGGTTATTGACACCAGAGCTTAGACCCCCAACAATAAGCGAATTGAAGTAAAAGAGTGCTGAATGGCCCGAAAAAAAAAGATAGAACATGTGCTGATCGTCGACGATGAAAAAGTGGTCCGAAAAGGGATCAGCCGTGCCCTGGCCAACCGCAACATACGGTCCACCGAAGCCTTGAACGGAAAAGAGGCCCTTGCGCACCTCAAAACCCATGATTTCGATCTGGTCCTTCTGGATATCAAAATGGAGGATATGGATGGCACCGAAGTCCTTCAGCAGATCCGTCGAAGTGACCCCGAAGCAAACGTGGTCATGATCACGGGATATCCCACCATTGCAACGGCGGTCCACTGTACAAAACTGGGGGCCCTGGACTATTTGACCAAACCCTTCAGCCTGGATGACCTGGACGCAGCGCTTAGCAAGGTCCAAAGTGGAAAGACCGGCAAGAGAGAACCCTTTACAACACAAACAGGCATAAAGCAGGATTCACCCAAGCATCTCATTGTGGGCCAGAGCCCACCCATGAAGAAAATTTTTGAAAAGATCGCCCGGGTTGCCCCCACCGAAAGCTCTGTACTCATATCCGGCGAAAGCGGCACCGGGAAGGAACTGGTGGCACGCGCCATTCATGCCAACAGCAATAGAAAAGATATGGAATTTGTGGCGGTGGACTGCTCCGCACTGGTGGAAACCCTCCTTGAAAGTGAACTTTTCGGCCATGTGAAGGGCTCCTTTACCGGGGCTCATCAAACCAAACACGGACTTTTTGAACTGGCCAACCACGGCACCTTTTTCTTTGATGAAATCACAAACCTGAGCCTTAAAATTCAGGCCAAACTACTCAGGGTCATTCAGGAACGGGAGTTCATGAAGGTGGGCGATCAGCACCGCATAAAGCTGGATGTCCGCATCATCGCCGCTTCCAACACACCCCTTTCCGAAGCCATCCGGAATGGAACATTTAGAGAAGATCTGTTCTATCGACTGAGCGTGGTTCCCCTGGAACTCCCTCCCCTCAGGAACCGGAAAGAAGATATTCCATTTCTCATTGAGTATTTCTTAGAAAAACTGAGTCACAAAATGAAAAAACCGCCTCCGGAAATATCGCCTGAGGCGGTTAACCTCTTAAAGGAATACCCCTGGCCCGGCAATGTCAGAGAGCTTGAACACGCGATCGAAAGGATTCTTATCCTTGAAGATGCGGACATCATTCAGGAAAGAAACCTTCCTTCCTATATTATACAGCAGCAGGGTGATCTCCAGATTTTCCCTGAAGACCCCATCACCCTTGAAGAACTGGAAAAAAAATACATCGCCTTTGTGCTCAAAAAAGCCAAAGGAAAAAAGATCGAAGCGGCCAGGATCCTGGGCATCAATCGTAAAACCCTTTCCGCCAAAATCAATAAATACGGGTTA
>CAYPQJ010000094.1:0-15538 GCA_964412835.1 uncultured Desulfobacteraceae bacterium
CGGCTTCTTCAATCACCTGGTTTTCCATGGCGCCGCCACCGACGCTTCCCACAATACGACCATCCGGGAAAACCAGCATCTTGGCACCTATGGCACGGGGAGTTGATCCATGGGATCGAACAATGGTGGCCAGCGCGACGCTTTCACCGGTCCGCAGGGTTTTTAGGGCCGCTTCGAATACATCAATCATAATATTCACCTCCAATAAAGGCTTTTAGGTATTAATGGCCATCAAAACCGCTTCCAGCACACCCCCGCCGATGGCCAGGGCCTTATCGGAAATAACCCAGCAGCTTTCCTGGACATCCCTTGGGTCCACATCGCCGCTTTTCAGGCCTTTCTCCACGGTTACACCGTCATGGAGCAATCCGCGCAGCATCCCGGAAATGGGCGCCGGAATGGGCGTATCCCCCGCGTATGCAACGATATCCCCTTTTTCAACATGGGTGCCGATAGAAAGCACCCCCTTTAAAACGCCTGGTCCGGGCGCCCTGATGACCCGCGCCGAGCCGAATCCCTTCACTTCACCGGGGATGCCGGTATTGGGAATGGCCGATCCTTGCCGGATGACCCGGCCCAGGGTATGACCCCGCTTGGTTTCAACGACGGCGTGAACATCCACTCCGGCCGTGAACCCGGGTCCCAAACCCACCACAAAGGTCGCATCATCCATGTGGGTACCGATGTTCTTCTTGGCCATGATGGCGTCAATTACAGCAAAGATCTCTATTTCGTTAACAATTTCCGCTTTCGGATCCACGATGACGGGAATCACCCGATCATCCAGCACTTTCAGGATATCCGCACGGCCCTGCGCCCGCCGGGCGGTCATATCCTCCACGGTGACTTCTCCCTCATAGACCGCATCTGACAACGAAACACTTCGCCGAACGGTCAGGGGCTGCTCGATTTCGGTCATTACAACAGGGAAACCGCTTCGCCACAACCGGGCGGCCACGCCGGTGGCAAGATCCCCTGCCCCCTTGATGACGATTCTTTTCTCTTTGAACATATCCGACACTCCATTTCTGTTTATCAAAAGCATGGTTCTCTTAATTTATTCCTGCCCCCTGCACCCTTTAAACCAATCTATTTTCCAAATGAGCACCGGGGAAAATGACACGTTTTGCATTCCAGACATAAGCCCCCGTGGGCCATGGCGGCAAGATCTTCCCGGGTAATCCGCTCGCCCGCCAGAACCCTGGGCAGGATGAGATCCAGAACCGTGGCCCGGAAAAAAAGGACGCAGGCCGGCAGCCCCATGACGGGAACATCTCCGAAACGTCCATACAGAAACATGGCACCTGGCAGTACGGGAGTCCCGTAAACCACATCCTTCGCCCCGGCATCCGCAATGGCCACGCGCGTAATGTCGTCGGGATCCACGCTCATGCCGCCAGCCACCACGATCATTTCAGCACCCGCTTGAAGGAATCTGTTGATTTCGGAAGCAATACGCTCCCTGTCATCGGGAGCAAAGGCAATCCCCATGATACTGCAATCATAATCTTGCAATTTCTTCCGAATGATGGGTGCAAATTTATCATCGATGAGCCCTGAAAACACTTCATTCCCGGTAATCACAATGCCGCATCTGGGGGCAAGAAAAGGTTTTACGGAGAAAAAGTCATCCACTGACAGGGCAATTTTTTCAGCGGCTTGAAGGTTTTCTTCGTCAATGATCAGGGGAATGGCCCTCAAACCGCAAATGACGTCCCCCTTTTCAACCACTGAATTGGTGTGCCTGGCGGAACAACTGATATCCGGCACCAGATTGATGCGGGTAAGGGCCGGCACGTCAACCTTAAAAAGGCCTCGGTGACTCGCTTTCAACTGAATTTTTCCCTCGGAAGGATGGGGATCGAAAAACACGCCTCTGCCGGCCAGGGCCGTTGCCAGGCGAAGGGCCGCATCGTCCTCGTGAACTTCTCCCGGTTCCAGATGCAAAACATACAGATGCTCCTTTCCGACTCTTCTCAAGTGGGGCACATCCCCTTCCCTGATAATATGACCCTTTTTGAAGGCCGGTCCTTTGAATTGTCCGGGCCTGATTTCGGTGATATCGTGGGCCAGAATGGTTCCCACGGACTGGTCAACGGGAATGACCGTTGCCGAAGACTTGAATTTGTTTGCCATTCTAAAACTCCTTGAATCCGTTGCCCGGTTTTTCTTACCGGTTTACGGTCAAACACATTTCAGCACCCGTGAAGGGCACGGAGCTTGAGGATACCGTATACGGACTTTTCAGTCGATAGAGAAAGGGATCGGGCCTGTTCCGTGGTCATCTGGGCATACACCCGCTCCTCCTCCACCATGACTTCCACATAGGCCATGCCACCCTTGTAATCAATTTTCCTGATGCGGCCCTGGAACCGATTTACCCGGGGGCCCGGGGGCGGATAAGATGAAATATAGACATGCCTGGGATGAATGGCCACCCGGTTAAACGGTTTTCCCCCATCTTCCGGAACAAAAAGTGCTCTGCCGGCCCATCGTACACGAATCAAACCATTACCCAGGCTTTCCTCATAAGTGCAGCAAAACACGTTAGGCTTTTCCAAAAAACCACATTCAGAAGATTTTCCCTGAAGCATGATTTCGTCAACCCTGCCCACCTGTTCCAGTTCCCCCTCGGCCATGACCCCCATACGATCGCCAAGATCCTGCGCCTCCTCCAGATTGTGGGTAACAAACAGCATGGTGGTGTTGACCTGTGATTGAATTCGTTTCAACTCCAGGCGGAGGTAACGGGCCGTTCGAAAATCAAGGCTGCTGAAGGGTTCGTCCAACAGCAAAACCTTCGGGGATGATACCAGGGCTCTGGCCAGAGCCACCCGCTGTTTTTCTCCGCCGCTCAGGGTATCCGGCAGACGTTTTGCCAAAGGCGCCAGGCTCAAAAGTTCCATTATATTTGAAACCCGTTCATCCTTTTCCCCTCTGCTCAAGGAAAGCCTTTTGAGGGCTATCAGAATGTTTTTTCTAGCGGACATATGGGGGAAAAGCAACAAATCCTGAAACAGGTATCCAATCTTTCGTTTGAACGTTGGGAGACCGTCCACACACGCCCCGTCTATGGAAATATGCCCTTCATAAGGCACAAGCCCCGCTATCATATTCAACAGGGTTGTTTTCCCTGCACCTGATGGCCCCACCATCACAAAGAGCTCCCCGTCCCGAATATTCACGGAAATCCCTTTGACAACGCCGTTTCGAACATCCTGGAGGTTAACTTCAGCCATTGTCTTACCGTGAAGGCGAGATTTCAGGGCTTGGCGTATGCCCGATCCAACGAAGCGCCAGCAAAAACAGAAATCCCGTAGCCATGAGGACCCATGCGCAGGAAAGGGCCGTGCTCATTTCACCGCTGGAGATATTGAGGTATACGGCGATGGGAAGGGTCTCGGTTTTGAAACGAATGGCACCTGCCACCATAAGTGTGGCACCGAACTCTCCAATGGCACGAGTCCACCCCAGAACAGTGCCGGCCAGAATTCCCTGCTTGGCCAACGGCAGGCTGATCCGGAAAAAAATCTGAGACGGCCGAAGGCCCATCGTGGCAGCCGCCCATTCATACCGATGTCCCACCCGGTCAAATGCGGCACGGCTGCTTCGCATCACAATGGGGCACGCCACAAAACTCTGTGCCAGAACAGCCCCCAGGGGGGTAAAGAGAATATGGATGCCCCATTTTCCCAAGATGCTGCCCAGCATGTTTTGTCCAAACAGGAAGAGAAGTCCCACTCCCGCGATCAGCGGCGTAATCACCAGGGGAAGGTCTAAAAAGGTATCCAGTATCGCTTTTCCGGGGAAGTTTGTTCGCGCCAGGAGGTAGCCGGTTGGGACACCCAGGAGCAACGCCAGGAAAGTTGAAAAAACAGAGGTTATTAGGCTGAGGCGAAGTGCGAATCGGGTCTCTTCCGATGCCAGTGCCGAGATGATTTCCCCGGGGGACAGACGGAAAAAGAGGGCCGACAAAACACCGGCCGTAAAAAGAAAAAGAACCCCAAGGGGGATTATAAAGACACGATTCATGGCGCCCTTTTTTGGTCAATGTCAGCTTCCAGCGGCAGGAAACCGAAACTTTCAAATACGTCAATTCCCTGTTTTGATGCCATGAAATCACGGAAACGGCATGCCGCCTCCTGTTGCGTTGAGTCTTTCAAAACGGCGATGGCGATGGTTTCCGAATGAAAGTAGACTGCGGGGATAGGGACCATTTGAATGCGATCCCGAAATTGAAAGGCATCAGCCCGTCCGATTATGGAGGCATCCACGTCACCTTGCGCGACGTACAATGCCAATTGTTTGACCGTGGCCCCATACACCACCACGTTTTTGAGGATTGCCTCCTTCAAGGGCGAGCGGGACAGTATTTCCTGGGCCACCCGCCCGAATGCCATGGCTTTCGGATCTCCCATGGCCAGCCGGAGGCCGGGTCGTGCCAGATCGCCAAATGATCGGATCAGGCCGGCCTTGTCTATATTGACGCCCACGACGGCGGTGTGGGCCACCACCTTTTTGAAGGAATCGATACACCCTATTTTTTCGAGTTTTTCAATATAGAAAAAGGCCCCGGGCATAAATAGGTCCCCCTCGCCCGACGCCAAAATGGATGACATGAGCTGCCCGCTACCGGCATAGGTAACGCGCACCGTGTTTCCGGTTTCTTTCTGAAAAGTCTGGATCAACCGATCCGTCGGCTGGCGGAGACCGGCCCCTGAAAAAAGGAGCAGATCCGCTGAAAGACCCTTTTCAGGCCAACCGGAAATGATAATGAACAGCGCCAGTAAAGCAATCCCTTTACACCTGGCGAAAAACCACTTTTTACCCATGGAAATCGCCTAGTGGCTACAGGGACAGAACCGTTCCCACCCCATCAAGTGGGCCGCCCCCGCCACGGTGGTGCCATAAAAGATAATGGGCTTTTTGTTCATCAAGGGCGTTATGGTACCGTTGGCCAGAGCGGTTCCCGTGGCCAGAATCAGTTCGGCCCAGTTGACGGCATCTTCCGTGTGGTCGGCGCTTTCGATGGTCACCCCGAACTTCCGAATGCCGATGTTGTCCGGATCCATGTCCAGTACCCGCAAAGGATGCGAGCCAGCCAGGTTTTCCACCATTCGCGGCTGGAATCCCACCTGCGCGATTCTGGCGCCTGCGTATCGGTCTTTCAAGTAAGGGACCAGGGATTTTCCACATTCTACCGGTTCCTCGTCCCGGCAATGAATGGACCCCTCGATTCGTCCCAGATACCGCAACACCGCATTGAGCGAGGCCACAAAAACGGCCCGCTGGTGGTTATTGTCCATGGGCAGTTGCAGAACCTGTTCAAGGGTTCCCTCATAATCGCCGTACATGTCCGTAAATGCCTGACCTCCGGCCTCCCTGAAGGTTGCCTGCATGAGTTTTTCTTTACCCTTTTGAATGGGGAAATCCTGATGCTCCGGACTACCGATGGCTTCTTCGGTGCTGAGGGCCCTGGCACGAATTTCTATTCTTTCCATAAGAAGCCCTTCTGCCCTCAACAAATCAAAAACACGTTCTTTCAACTCTTTGTATACATCATCCATTCTCTGAAATACCTCATCTTAAAAAGAAAGCGGCTTCGGTTTTTAACCAGTCAAGCCACCCCTTAAGTGTCGAAATCCTGAAACCATAAACCAACCGCTTATAATCGTCTTCTTCCGCCTGTTTTTTCTCCGTCACACGTTTTTGAACCCGTTCCAGAATGGCAATCTGGGAATTCACCAATTCGGCCCCCCCTTGAAAGCCAAGATGACTGAAAAAATAGAGTTTGGCCAAAAATTCAATGCGTAAATCCCGAGCATGGTCCGTTGGACTTTTCAACCATCGCAAAAAGCGCTCTTTTCCCGCCGGCATAATGGCAAAAACCCGTTTGGACGGCCGCGTATCCTGGGTTTCAAGGGTTGAATTCAACAGTCCTTCATTATCCAGGCGTTTTAAGAGCGCATACAGCTGGCTGGTACTGACACGCCAGGCCGGACCCAGGCCGGTCTCCAGAAATTGAAGAATCTCATATCCATGCCGTGGCCCCGACATCAAAGCCCCCAGCAGGGCATACTCCGTGGCAGGCTTATCTTTCATGGGTCCTTATAATTTCTGTTACGCATCATGGAATTCAGGTGAATCTCCATTGCCGCTCCACATAAAATGATATTCCAAAGTAGAATATTCCAATCCACTATATTTTGTCAAGAGAAAAGGTCCTGTTTCGATTCTCATTTAGAAGCCCATTGACTTTTGTCTCTGTTGATGCAGAATGAGCAACAAAAAAACCAACGGGATGGGAACATGCGTATTAACCGGACTGGAAAAATCGCCGACGATTTTTATGTATTGGGGCATTCGGCGGTCCCGATCTATCTTCTGGATGGCCCGGCGCCACTCCTTTTTGATGCGGGCTTTACCGGTCTATTGAACTTGTACGAGAAAGCAATCAAGAATGTTTTGGGTAACCGGACTCCTGCTTTTCTTTTCCTGACCCATTCCCACTGGGATCATGTGGGAACGGCGGCCTACCTGAAAGAAATCTGGCCCGAAATGAAAATTGCGGGGTCCCTGGAATCTTCAAAAATCCTGGACCGCAGCGGTGCCCTTTCACAGATCAAAACGCTCAATCAAGGCGCTCTTGAGGTCCTCCGCAGTTGGGGCGTTTCGGAGGTTCATGAAGGCGCATTCAAGCCTTTTACACTTGATGTTACGCTGGAAGATGGTCAGAGGATGGAGATCGAAAAGGATCTGACGGTTGAAGTACTATCCGTTCCGGGCCACACGTGGGA
This sequence comes from uncultured Desulfobacteraceae bacterium, assembly GCA_964412835.1. Lineage (GTDB taxonomy): Bacteria > Desulfobacterota > DSM-4660 > Desulfatiglandales > Desulfatiglandaceae > NaphS2. The sequence goes on from CAYPQJ010000094.1 coordinate 6,798, forward strand.
TTCTACCGCCTATTTTATTCGGGAGAGGGAAATTCTGGTCGCAGGAGAAGCCGCCGGTTGCGACGGGGTCTGCGAATTCCTGGTTGATCATGAGGCGTATGGCGCGTCCATTGAACGTCTGGCCCAATTGGACGTGGAAATACTGTGCACCGCACATAACTTCGTCTTCACAGGGCCGGATGTCAGAACAAATATGACCCGGTCTTTACGCCAGGTGGGTGAATACGTGGACCGGGTGAAACGATACCTGAAAGAGGAGAAAGGGGATCCGGACCGTGTTGTGGCGCGTATTAAGTCTTCGGAATGGGACGGGAAACTCCTGCCCAAACAACCACTGGCCGCCTATATGATGAACACGAAAACACGCGTTAGAACCATCCGGAAGCATCTGTCGGATTTGCAGGGACACGATGCATTATAGGGGCACAATGCATCGTGCCCCTACTTTTTTTTCACCGGCTTGATATTGCAAAAAGACCAGCGGTTGCCGATGCCTCCCACCGTCTTGACCCATCCCGTGAAACGATCCTCTCGAAGCCCTTCAGCCAGTTTGGGTGTGTAAAGGGGCAGCCATGGCAGATCATGCATTAGAATTTCCTGCATTTCCCAGATAAGCGCCTTACGCTTTTCGCGGTTCATGGCGTCGGCACTGGCATTGGCAATGCGATCAAAGCGGGGGTTGTTGTAGCCACTGGTGTTCCAGCCTTTGGCTCGATTGTTTTTTGAGATAAAGAAATTCCTCAAATAATCCGGATCCAAAGACAGGTTTCCGTACCCCAGGACGAAAAGATCAAAATCATGGCGGGTCTTCACCTGTTGAATGAGGGAACCCAGGGGCATGGGTTTGGAGGTGGTGGGAATACCCAGCATTTTGAGCCATTCCTGGATCATGATTCCCACCATGGCCCTCTGGGGGTCATAATCCGCAGGCGGCGTGAGGATGGTCAGCCTTTTCATCTCACTACCGTCAGGCAGGCGCAACTCCTCCCCCTGAACGATCTCTCCTTCGGCATTCACGGGAGGTTCTTCCCATGTATAGCCCCCTTCCTTCAGCAGCTGATGGGCCTTTCGAATCCTTTCATCCCGGGTCAGCCCCTCGCCATATTTAGGCACATTGGGATCATGCCAGAAGGCATTGCTGGAAGGCACAATAGAGTCGGCTTGCAGAGCGTACCCTTGGAGGATTCTTTTCACAATGAAATGCTTATCCGTTATCAAAGCAACGGCTTTTCTGAATTGAATGTCATTGAATGGTTTCTTTCTGAGGTTAAAGCCCACATAATAAAGGGCGCTTTTTTCGCTCGTGATAACCTTGACGTTTTTATGGTCCTCCAGATCCGCCAGATATCCCTCCTGCAACCCCCACCAGAACATGTCAATGCTCCCTTTCATAAGCGCCAAAACGGCAGCGTCGCTGGTGCCGAAAAACTTGAATATAATGCCATCAATATGGGGACCCAGATGGTATCCGGCGATCTCCTGACCCCGTCCGAAAAAGTGTTCGTTTCGCTCCAGGAATACATATGCCCCTCTGCGCCACTCTTTGAGCACAAAAGGGCCGCTGCTGATGGGGTTTACAATTTTTTGTTTCAAGACTTCCAGAAGCGGCTTTTCGAGGCCTTTCACCCGTTCCAGAATCGCTTCCCAGCATTTTTTTTGAATAATGGGTGTTGTGAGCGTCCGGGACAAGAAAATGGCTTTCGGTTCTCTGAGGGTAAATCGGACCGTACGCTTATCCGGTGTTTCAATTTTTTGGATGAATTCCCAACTGGATAGATATCGGGGGACCTTCAAAATTTTGATGAGATGACCCGTAAAAGCCACATCCTCGGATGTCAGTTCGGACCCGTCAGACCATTTTGCAGGCCGAATTTTGACGGTGTAGGTCAGGGCTTTCGCATCATAAACCGGATTCTCCGCTGCCAGCCAGGGTGTCAGGTCCAGGTTTTCAGGTTCACGAATATAGAGGGGCTGATATATCTGGCTCAGGACCTTGCTGGACCAGGCATCGGTGGCCAGCCAGATGTTTAAGGTTTTGGGTTCCTCCAGCAGACCGATTTTGATGTAGTTTTTGGCATGGGCGCTCGGCACAAAATGAATGGGCATTATCAGAATCCACAAAAACAGTGTCAAACAGATAACACCCGGCATTACTGCATGAAAAATCTCTTTCTCCATTTTCGGATATTTTGGCATTAGTTCCTCCCCCAATCAAGTTTAATCGCGTATATTATAGCCTTTCTGCTCCCATATAAAAAGCCTTTAATGACGGGACGGGAGCACCCTAGAAGATCCCCGGGTGAACCGAAAACCGATTGATGACTGAAAAAATTGGTTCTAAATGATATCGCCGTTCCAGAGTTTCCGGCAGAAATGCTGCCATGGCAGCACATTGTAACGGACCGGCTGCAAACAGGACGTCCCTAATTCCCGCGAAGGGTTTGGATAAAGCACCCCGAGTCGTCCGAACCCGTTGAGGGTGCGGGGATCATGATCCAGCCGTCCCCCCCGGTTTCCCAGCCGTGCGCCCACGAAGACGGATCCGGCGAACCCAGGGCCGGGCCGCCCGGCACATGTTCGCCCATACCCCACTCGCCATCGCCCGGACGGCCGTAGTCACTCATGAAAGGGGGACCGCCCCCTCCTTCCGGCAGCCAGAGGATCCATCCCCCCTGCCCCACTTCATTGTGGGAAAGGGCGCGACGGTATTTGAGCTGGATCACATACTCGGTTCCGGGAGAAAGCCAAGAATCCCGGTCCCGGGGGTCCTCCGCTTCCAGGAGCAGGGACCTCTTTTCCGGGTCGATGCGCCAGGTCCAGCCGTTCAGGGAATCGGGAAAGCTGATCTGGTAGTTTTCGGGCCAGATGTCTTTCAGACCGGTGATTTCCACCTGGGTACACCCGTAATCGGCAGCCGGATAAATGCGGCCTTCGGGAGCAATGCTCCGGCCGTTGGGAATGAGCAGATATTCGATGGTGCGCCCGTTATCGCTGATTCGGCTGGTCATGGCGGCACTGCTGCGCCCGTGGGCAATGACAAAAACCGCCAGGGTGTTTTCGGGGCCCAGATCCGCCGCCGCGGATTTCATGGCGTTTAAAAGATTTTCCTTGGTGCCGGCCCCTGAAAGAGACCACGATATGGGACGGTCCGGCGGCGCCTTGCCGTCCGAAAAGAGGGTGATGATGGCATCGGCAGGCCAGCCGTAGTCGTTCATGAGCATATCCCGCCCGCCGGCAATGGTGTAATCAAAAGAAGTGACGTAATACTCGTTCCCCGCCCACATGCCGCTGAACAAAATGGCCCGGTTCCCGGGTTGATAGACCAGAGTGCCATCCGCCCCGTTGCCGCCGGCGCCGAACTGGGGAAACTCAACCCCGCCCCAGTACCAGGTGTAACCGCCGGTCTCCCGGACTGTGTCCCGGGCGGCCAGATAGGCGATTTCAAAGGTGGGCGGTCCCTGGCCCGTTTGCCTGAAGGCATTCATATAGTCGTCATGGAACCCCCGGGTGTCCGTTTGACCCGGGAGGAAATCACAGACGGAAATTCCGAAACCGTGCCAGTTGTTGGCCGTTACCACCGCGGCATGAACCAGTTGCGTCAGATCGTCCACGAATCCCCCTGAAAAGCAGCTGCCGGTGGAAAACATCAGGGTCCCCTTCAGCCTCTGAAGGGCATTCAGAATTTCGCTGTCCCAGATCATGACCTGTTGATAATCCCTAAACGCGCTGGGTTTGTTGACGCCGTAGTCGTTATACTTTCCCCATGCGGGAACGACTGAGAAAAAGGCCAGGACCATGAACAGGACTGCACAGCAAAAAAAGGGGAGAAAGGGAACTTGTTTCAAAAGGTCCTTGAGCGGAAAATTCATCTTCGTACCTCCCGTGGCTCAGGTGATGTGGTTTACGCGGACGGCTTAACGGTCAGTAAAATGGTCTGACGCACCTCTCCTGGTATCTGCCGGCAATTTTAGCAGAATTCCGGGAAACAAGTCATCCGAAAAAAGGCCCGTATCGGTTCCCTGACCGCCAACAGGGAAATTCGGGGGACACCATAATTATTGACAATAGCTTGCATATTTGTTTCTTTTTAATCATGGCACGGATAGCCGGAGCAGTCGCACCGGGAATACCCCATCATATTACGCAGCGTGGCATAGACGGCAGCAGAGATTTTTCAGTGAAGCCGGTTCCTAAGGATCTGTAGCAACCAGGGCAAAAACTGTGTTCTCCTACAGGGAATTGTGGCACCAAATGCTTATCGAAGATCTAAGAAAAGGAGGATATGGAAAATGCGGAAAAAATTTGAGCAGGGAAAATGGGTACTGCTGATGCTGGTCCTTTTGGTTTGGTGTGTGGGCTGCTCCGATGACAGTTCCACCACCTTGGGAGTTGCCGGTAAAAATATTCACTTCGTCGAAACCGTATTCCCCAATGATGAATCCTGGGCGGAAACTTTTAAGATGTCCGCGACCGACCCAGCCTGTAAAGGCGGGCGGGAAACCTTGAGCCGAGCGCATTTACTAACCGCGGTCCTTCACTTTGAGGACTTCTGTGGGAGCGACTCGGATGAAGCGAACAAGCAGGAACTGGCGGCTTTTCTTGCCAACGCATCCCTTGAAACCAACGGCGCCGTATATCCCAACACGGACGGCGGCCTCTGTTTCGACAGTGAAGTCCCTTGTGTCTATCCCGATTGCAGCCTCGAAAAACAGAGCTGCTGCGACTACTGCACGGGCTTGGCGCCGCCATATGATACATATCCCGCCTGCCCCTACGGGTACTTCGGTCGCGGGGCTCTGCAGATCACCAATCCGGTGAACTATGAAGAGGCGGGCCAGGCACTGAATAAGCTTGATCCTGACAGGTTTCCGGATCCCGAATTTCTCAAGAAGGACCCTGGGAAAATTTTGGAGGGCGATACGGCTTGGATTGCATCACTGAATTTCTGGATGAATCATGTGGGCGGCCTGGATACGTCGCAAACAACCGTGAAAGAAAAAACGACCTGTCACGACGCCATTGTTAACTACAACGATTTCGGAAAGACTGTGGAGATTATCAACGGAAATCTGGAATGCTGCCGGCCTGAGTATGATTTCTGGAAAAAAACCCAGTGGCGGATCGTGTACTATAAACACTACACCGAAACCCTCTTTACACCGCCCCTGGAACCGTCGCCACATGTTCAGTGTACCCCATATGTGCCGCCAAATCCGACATCCCGCTGCGGAACGGACGAGGCCGATGCCAACAATCATTGCCGGCCCTGTTGCAAGGAGAACGCGGACTGTCCGGGTGACTATCCGACCTGTTACACCGATCTCGAACCCTCACCCGGGGGGCAGAAATGCTGGTGTCCGGTTCCGACAAAGCGTTGTGGAAACGGCTGGTCTGATGCGGACAATAATTGTCGGACCTGTTGCAACACGAGCGATGACTGCCCGGAGGGTCAAACATGCTTTGGCCTAAATGCCGAAACGCCCGCAGGGGAGACATGCACCTGCGGGGACTAGCATAATCAGGGGCAGATCCCGTTTTTACAGGCTGATAAGCAGGCTGTCCCGTGCGGCTTCCTCACGGATTTCAGACAGGTGGTTCAGCATGTTCCGGCTCATGTGGGTGAGGAACAGTTTTTTGGGATAGAGTAGCGGCATATGTTCCATGAGGGTGTGGTAGTCGAGGTGAAATTTGATCTTCTTTTCGAAGAAATAGCTTTCAGCGATCAGGAGGTCCGCACTTCGGAGGACCGGTACGAGCCTGTCAAACCACTCGGTGGTCAAACGGGAAAAAGGGGTCACACCTATTTTATTTGACACCCCCAATATATGCCATCACGCCACACAGGAAGGAAGATAAATAGGTGTGACCCCTTTTCTTTTATTCATCTTAAAAACTGCAATTAATTCATATTTTGCATCAAGTTGTAGAGAATCGATATCCTGGGAAGGCAAACCCGCGGTTTGTGCCAATTCACCAATGAAACAATGAATTGCAGGCAGGCAAGCGGATCTTGTTGGCAACAAACAATCCGGCATTTTCGCTTTTCGCCATCTTTCTTTTCATAAAATGGATTCCGGCATGATAAAATTTGTCTTTTCAGAGCGGGACTGTACCGAAATGCCGTGTTGGGAGCAAGGGAAACGAGGAAACTCGAAATTTGAAACTTACCCCATAAACGACTAATCGGATTGATTTCTCAGAAAATTTAACAGGTGGAAATTAAACGCCTCAGCCTGTTCAATATTGGAAAGATGTGAGGCAGAGGGAAGTACTTTCAACCCGGCGTTGGGAATGCGGGCATGAATGGCCTCTGATGCGACCACCGGCGTTCCGGGATCATCTTCACCCACCAGTATTAAGGCGGGCAGTTTGATTTCAGAAAGCCGATCAATATAATCAAGGTCCAGGATGGCATCGCTACACCCCATAAAACCCGCCACCGGTGTTGCCAAAAATTGCTTGCGAATCAAATCGACCACAGGAGGATTCGCGTTGAGATATGGCCGGGTAAACCATCGCTCCATGGTACCGTCAACTAACGCCGTCATCCCTTTTTCGCGGGCTGCTTGTTTGCGTTCTTCAAACATCGGCCGGGCCTCCCCGGAAATAACGGATGCCGTATCACATAAGACCAGGCTCTTCAAACGGGCGGCATAATTCAGACCCAGGCATTGACCGACCATACCCCCGATGGATAATCCCACGAAATGCACCCTATTTATTTCGAGTGCATCCAGCAAACCAATCACATCCGCCGCCAGTTGCTCCAGGGAGTAGGCGCCTTCCGGTGCATCACTTTCACCGTGGCCGCGCATATCATATCGCAAAACCCGGTACTCCGGTTCCAACGCTTCAAGCTGTGGATTCCACATATTCATGCCCGCCCCTAAAGAGTGGCTCAATACAACGACTGAGGCATCTTCATTTCCTGACAATTCGCAATTGATTTGAACGCCACTGACTTCTATTTTCATGATCACCGATTCCTTTTCTTTCCTTCATCTTAAAAACTGCAATTAATTCATATTTTGCATCAAGCGAGATACTCTTTTTTTATAGAATACCCAACCAAGAACCAAACCGGTAGGGATAAACCACCATAAAGGAAACCAGATTGCCATCACTATAATATACATTTGAGCTTCATTATGATTGATATCTCCGAAGATTCGGACTTGTAAATATGTTCCTATTCCTATTACAGGAATTAACAGAAAGTATGAACATATAATACTCAGGATATAATATTTAACGACAGAAACTTTGCAATTAACTTCAACTTTGAGAAAATTAGGACAATATTTGTAAAGTAGATATGAAATTACGGATGAGATAGCAATACTCATAGCCGCTAAAGTAATTATTGAAGGCTCTCTATCAACAAATGGCTCAATAACGAACCCTAATAACCATAACAGTCCTACCATTAGAGTTATTGTGAATAGAAAACGAGTTGGGGTCATTTCTTATCTCTTATAACGCTTATTGTTATGGGTTTTACAATCCATTCTGTTTTTGAATTCTTTTGATTTCCCGCTTAAGATAAGCTATTTGAGCCTTAGCCCATACAGCTCGATCTTTGATTTGCACATCTTTCATTACAGCAGCAAGATATTCACAAATATCATCTTTTTTTGAATATCCGGCTAAAGTAAAAGCGGGTTCTCCTTCCGTTAGTACGTGTACGTCAGCACCGGATTCCACAAGAAGTTCTACTAAATCTATATCTGCCATGGAGGCAGCCTCATGCAAAGGGGTATGACCGAGATCTCCCCTTGCATTGATTTCAATCCCTTGTTCAATCAATTCCTTGGCAATTTCATATTCGTTACGTATGACAGCAATATGAAGAGCATTCTCTCCTTCATGATTACACCAGTTGATATCAGAAAAATCTGCATTCTCAAAAGGAGGAAGATCATTCTTCAATTCATTAAGGAAATTTTCTAATTTCTCACTACATTTCATAATTATTATTCATTGCCCATAACACCAGTATAACCGGCTGCTACAACGGATTTTGATTTAAGATGAATGTGCCAAGATCACATAACTTCCGATCTGCAGCGGCGATATGCAGTCCGGTTAATACATTTGTTAGAGATTCTATTCTTGTTCTTTGTAATTTCTAAGTCCTTGAACGGATGCGGTATCATCAGAAACAATAACCTGCCATCCTGACTGGACATTTTCCCTTGAATCAAACCGTTGTATATATGGTTTGAGATCAATTAACGGTGTTCCGTCTAGTATATCGATATCTTTTACATGAAGGACATTGCCTTCGATCTCTGTCAATCGAACCAAACTCATTCCCAGCTTATTAGGACGATGCGGGGCACGTGTTGCGAAAATACCGTGTTCCTGATCTGAAAGAAATGGTTTTACATGCAGACACGTTTTCTGAGATTGGTGGAAATAATAGAACAGGAAGATATGGGAAAATTCATGCAAGTCCATTAATCCTTCGGCAAACTCATAAGCCAAAACAACTGTGCCTTTGATGTCATTACAGAAAACAGGTTGTATAGGAATGTCAGCAAGCACTCGGTGTGGGGAATGGATGATACCAATCGATTGAAACAGAATTTTTTCACTGTTCATATAATAACCTCGGATGTTGTGTCTATAACGTTCAGTTGAGGGGGCAGCCCGGAAAGCAGTGAAGTTGCCGTGAACGTGGCAAAGTGGACTGGGGGACGTCCATCACTAAGTAATTAACTCAATCTATAAGTCTATAA
>CAYPQJ010000095.1:0-15468 GCA_964412835.1 uncultured Desulfobacteraceae bacterium
ATCCTTCAGTTTGCAACATTGAAATATTTTGGAAGGAGGATGATATCATGACAAACGGAACTGTTAAGTGGTTTAATGACCAAAAGGGTTTTGGATTCATCGAGCAGGAGAATGGATCGGATGTGTTTGTGCATCATAGCGCAATCAATGCAGAAGGGTTCAAATCTCTCAGTGAAGGTGAGAGCGTGACTTTTGACATCGAGCAGGGGCCGAAAGGTCCGTCTGCTACAAACGTGACTGTAGCCTAGCATTTGCTTAAGGCCATTCAAGGCATCTCCCGTTTCATGGGAGATGCCTTTTTTTTTGGTCGTTCGCATCAAACACAATTGTTCAGGCAAAGGTTATATTTCCTGTTATCATGGATTTAATCGATCTATCAACCGAAACGGAGAGGAAAGCCATGGCAAAACCCAATTACCAGTTCAAGAAACGCCAGAAAGAATTGGCCAAGAAAAAGAAAAAAGAGGAGAAAAGGCAACGCAAGCTGGAAAACAAGGCTGTTGAAAATGATGAAAATCAAAAAGATCAGCCCCCTGTAACCGAGGATCGGGAAAGGCAAGAACCCTAACATCACCCGATTTTCTTCAAGGTTGACAGCATCACACATATTCGTTTATGAAAAATGTTAGGTTTGAACCGATTTCCCTCGTATGAGGAGCCTTTGAACCGGCGTATCCTGAATTTTGGAAATTATGGAGGATGCCATGTTGAAAAGTAAGAAACTTCTGTTTTCCATTTGATATTTTATTGATACGGTGAGACATTAGCCAGAGCTTCACAATGCGTATCGGTTTTGTTTACATGTGAAACATGATATATAGCGAGTCCTGGGAAAACCGTCCTACTCAATTCAAGGAGATATACAATGTTACTGAACCCCAAAACAGAGAAATACGAACACTTGGATGGGCGAAGCCGGGAGATCATGCTGAAAACCATTGCCTTTTTTGAAAACAGGGGCAAACAGAAGCTCAAGGAAGACTATCACGGTCAGGTATGGTATGCTGATTTTATTGAGTTTTTAAAAGAGAACAAAATTTTCTCAACACTTCTCACCCCCCCTGTGTATGCGGAAGGTGACCCGGATGCCCGCTGGGATACGTTCCGCAATTGCGATTTTAACGAGGTGCTGGGATTTTACGGCTTGCCGTACTGGTACGCCTGGCAGGTGACCATCCTGGGATTGGGGCCCATCTGGATGGGAAAAAATGAAGCGGTGAAGCACAAAACCGCAAAGCTGCTCAAAGACGGGGCTATTTTTGCTTTCGGCCTGTCTGAAAAAACCCACGGAGCGGATCTCTATTCCTCTGAAATGTCCCTGACGGATCTTGGCGAAGGTCGGTATGTGGCCGATGGGGGAAAATACTACATCGGTAACGGTAATGATGCCGCCCTGGTTTCCACTTTTGCCAAGGATTCGGAGACGGATGAATATGTCTTTTTCGTGGTGGATTCACAGCATGAAAATTACGAATGCATCCAGAACGTGGTGGCCTGGCAGGGGTATGTGGCGGAGTATGCCTTAAACAGCTACCCCATCACCGAGGAAGACATCCTTACCAAGGGAACGGATGCGTGGGATTCGGGCCTCAACACCATCAATGTGGGAAAATTCAACCTGGGCTGGGGCAGCATCGGCATCTGCACCCATGCGTTTTACGAGGCCATCACCCATGCGGCCCATCGAAACCTGTATGGGAAGTATGTCACGGATTTCCCGCACATCCAGCAGTATTTTGTGGATGCCTATGCGCGTCTTACGGCCATGAAGATGTTTGCTTTGCGGGCCAGCGACTACATGCGCTCTGCATCGCCGGAAGATCGGCGCTATCTACTCTATAACCCCATGGTCAAGATGAAGGTCACCACCCAGGGGGAAGAGGTGATTAACCTGCTCTGGGATGTGATTGCGGCCAGGGGGTTCGAAAAGGATACTTATTTCGAAATGGCCGCCCGGGAGATCAGGGCCCTGCCGAAACTGGAAGGCACCGTCCATGTGAACATGGCGCTGATCATCAAATTTATGGCCAATTATTTCTTTAATCCGAATGAATTTCCTGAAATTCCCAAACGTGATGATCCCATAAACGATGATTTCATGTTCAACCAGGGTCCCACCCGGGGATTGGGCAAAATCCGATTTCATGATTACAACCTGGCCTACGACAGTGTGGACCTGCCCAATGTTAACCGTTTCAAGGAACAGATCTCTGTGCTCAAGGAGTTTCTCATGACGGCTGCCCCGGATAAAGAACAGGTTAAAGACATCGATTTTCTGTTGAACCTGGGTGAACTCTTTACACTGGTGGTTTACGGGCAGCTCATCATCGAAAAAACGAGAATGGACAGGATGGAAGACGATCTTATAGACCGGATTTTCGACGTCATGATTCGGGATTTTTCGAAATTCGCATTGCAGATTTACTCCAAATCCGGCACCACCGAAAAACAGATGGCCCTCTGTATGAAGATGATCCAAAAGCCCATTGCCAACAGGGAACGCTTTCTGAATATATGGGAAAATCATGTATACTGCTTGAAAGACAACTATGAAATGAATCCGTAGGGCGAAAATGGGAAAGGGGAAAACAATGGCTTATCGATACGACAAACCGGACAACCTGGTGGACCTTATTGAAGACAGCGTCAAAGCATACGCAGAACGGCCCGTTTTCGGTACAAAGAACGCTCAAGGTGACTATGAATGGATTACTTACCGGGAGTTGGGTGATCGCATAGACAATCTGCGCGGTGGTCTGGCCGGTGCGGGCGTTCAAAAAAATGATGCGGTGGGCATTATTGCCAACAACCGAACCGAGTGGGCCGTTTGTGCTTTTGCCACCTATGGCCTGGGCGGCCGATATATTCCCATGTATGAAAATGAACTGGAAAAAATATGGAAATACATTATCAACGACAGCGGCATCAAGTTTCTGCTGGTGTTTTCGCCGGAGATTTACAAAAAAGTGATGGCGTTCAGAGATGAAACCCCTGCGCTTGAAAAGGTATTCATCATCGATGCGCAGGGCGAAAACAGCATGGCCGAACTGGAACGGCAGGGGAAGGCCAATCCCGTGAAATCCATAAAACCGGAACCCTCCGATATCGCTGTTCTGATCTACACATCCGGCACCACCGGCAGCCCCAAAGGGGTCCTCCTTTCCCACGGCAATTTTACAACCAATGTGCTGGCTGCGAAAAAGAATTATCCTGAACTGGGCAGGGATGACCGGGCACTGTCCATCCTGCCTTGGGCCCACTCTTTTGGCCAAACTGCTGAATTGTATTGTTTTTCCCATGTGGGGGGATCCATAGGTTTCGTGGAGAATGTGACGACCATTGCAGAGGATATGGGAAAAGTAAAGCCCACCTTCCTCATTGCCGTGCCCAAGATATTTAACAAAATATACGCCGGACTCTGGACCAAAATGAATGAGACCGGGGGGCTGGCGAAGATGCTTTTCACCATGGGTGTTGAAAGCGGTAAAAAGCGCAGGGAGCTGGCAGCAGAAGGTAAATCCTGCTTTCTGACAGACCTGAAATTCAAAATGGCTGACGCCATCGTCTTCAACAAGATCCGACAGCGGTTCGGTGGAAGGCTCAAAGGATCCATCAGCGGCAGCGCGACGATGAATGTGGAGATCAGCCATTTTTTCTCGGATATCGGTGTGACGGTTTATGATTGCTATGGGTTGACTGAGACCACGCCTGCAGCCACCATGAACTGTCCCACAGCGCACAGGCCCGGCACCGTGGGGCGGGCCATTGACCAGGTGCGGGTGGAGATCGACCAGACGTTAACCGGAGATGGGAGCGGCGACGGGGAAATCATCGTCTTTGGTCCCAACGTCATGCAGGGGTACCACAACAACCCCCAGGCCACCCAGGAAGTGATGACCGAAGATGGGGGCTTCAGGACCGGTGACAGAGGGCGCTTGGACAAGGATGGCTATCTCTACATCACGGGACGTATCAAAGAGCAATACAAACTGGTGAATGGAAAATATGTTTTCCCCGCTGCCCTGGAAGAGGAGATCAAACTGCTTCCCCAGGTGGAAACGGTCATGATTTACGGCGATGGGCGGGACTATAATATTGCGCTGGTGGTTCCCGATTTTGAGGTGCTTGAAAAATACGCCAGGGAAAACAATCTGCCCGGTGATCCGGAAGTCCTGGCAGGGAATCCGGACGTGCAGGAAATGATCTCTAACGCCGTTGCAGATGGGCTCAAGGGTAAATTCGGCGGATATGAAATCCCCAGGAAATTTTTGGTCATGTCCGAAAATTTTTCTTCTGAAAACGGCATGCTGACCCAGACCATGAAGCTTAAGCGCCGCAATGTGCTGGAGAGATATATGCCGGAAATCGAATCCTTGTATGCCGACTGATCGGTGATGTATTTGTTGAACAGGAGTGTTGAAACATGACGCAGAACAAAAAATATTGGAACGAAGAAATGGAGACATTATCACCGGAAATGTTCTCCGGAATCCAGGAAGAGCGCCTGATGAAGCAACTGGATTATGTTTGGGAACACTCTGTGTTATATCAGGAAAAGTATCGTGCAGCAGGCATTGAGCGTAAGGACATAAAATCACTTTCGGATCTTTCGAAACTGCCGTTTACGGAAAAATACGAAATACGGGAAAGCCTGGCGTCTTCGCCGCCTCTGGGGAAACACGCGTGCGTCAAAATGGGAGACGTCATCAGGATTTACTCCACCAGCGGGACCACCGGCAATCCAACCTATATCGCCCTCACATCTCATGACAGGGATGTATGGGCCGAAGGGGCCATGCGGGCCATGTGGACCTGCGGCATGCGACCGGAACATATTGTACCGCTCCCCATCGGGACTTTTTTTATCGCCGCTTCCTATGGCGAGGCCATTGAAAGACTGGGTTCCACCCTGGTGCCGGTGGGTATCGGCGCCACGGATCGTTTCTTGGGCGCGGTCAGAAATCTTGGGGCCAATTACGTTTTATCAACGGCATCATTTCCCCTCTATTTGGTCAATTACTGCGAAAAAAAGGGAATTGATGCATCGGCTTTGGGTATCAAAGGTTTTATGTTGGGGGGTGAACCGGGAGGTGGCATTCCTCATGTCCGGCAGAAAATTGAAGACGCATTCGGCGCCACGGTTCAGGAGTGCATGGGGAATGGCGATATGCTGGGGCTTATGTGGGGGGAATGCGAACATAAAAACGGCATGCATTTCATCGGTCAGGGCATTGTGCATCCGGAGGTGATCGATCCTGAAACCGGTGAAGTTCTGGAAATCAAAGATGGCCTCACCGGAGAACTGGTGTATACGTCTCTGGACCGGGAGTCCCAGCCGCTGATTCGTTTCAGGACGCGCGACCATATCCTGGTGACGCAAACCCGTTGCGAGTGTGGTCGAACCGGTTATTGCGTCAAATGTATCGGCCGGACCGATGACATGCTGATTGTTTCAGGCGTCAATGTCTATCCTTCAGCCATTCGGGACGTTGTGGGGACGCTTCTGCCCCGTGTTACCGGTGAGATTCTGATTCAGTTGCAAGAGCCGCCCCCATCCGCAACGCCACCCCTGAAAATTAGGGTGGAACACGGAGACGATCCGGGTGATCTTGGTGTCCTCAAAAAGGATATTGAGAAATCGATACGTGAGAAACTGATATTCAGTTCCTCGGTGGAACTGGTGCCGCCTGGGACCCTTCCAAAATTTGAATACAAGGCAAAACTTGTGGAACATGCTTACTAAAAACCCTTTGGCAAGGCTTTACCGATTTAAAAACGGTTGACAAAACATATTTTTGGCAAGTATGCTTCCGGTGCAGAGATTCCGTCTCTTTCAAAACATCTTTCCAAATCTAAAACCTTTCCGAAGGAGCCGTCTATTATGAGCGAAAAATTCGATATCAGAGTTCTACTCATTGATGATGAAGAAACCCTTGTTGAGTATCTCTCAAAACGTCTTTTGAGGGAAGGATACACGGTGAAAGCCACTTTTTCCGGCGAGGAAGCCACTGAGGTGGCCAATAATGATGATTTTGATGTGGCCGTCGTTGACCTCAAAATGCCGGGCATGGACGGGGTCGAGACCCAGAAAAGGCTCAAGAAAATCCAGCCTTTTCTCCAGTGCATTGTTCTCACCGGTCATGGGACCATCGATACAGCCCTGGAGAGTGGGAAGGAAGAAGCCTTTAAGTATCTGCTCAAGCCCATTGAATATGACAATCTGGTTGAGACCATCAATGAGGCGTATGAGCACAAAGTGCAGTTGCAGAATGCCAGATTCAAAGACGAAGTGGAGGAAATCTATCGCTCAGGTCTCGGAGCCAGGGGTATTAAAAAGGCCATGAACAAATTACGCAAGATTTATGGAATCTCGTGAGACACTCCAGGCAAAACTGAAAAAAACAAATGAGGCCCTCTCTGAACAAGAGGAGGCACTTCATCAGACCAGGGAATATCTGGAAAGCGTTCTGGAAAGTTCGAGGGCCATAATTTTCAGGACGGATTCGGATGGTGTGCCGGTTTCTTTCAGCAAGGGGGGGGAATCGGCGCTGGATTACACCCTGGACGATCTCTCCGGCCGGAAGATGAAAGATCTGGCTGAGGATCCCCATGATTTTGAGGTTCTGGCGGTTCAATGCGCGGAAAAGAAGGAAGCCGTCCAGGAAGAAATTCCCTTTCGGAGCAAAACCGGCCGCATCGTCTATTGTCGAATGACCCTGGCTCCTTTGACCAACACCCTTGGAGAGATCATCGGCATGGCGGGTGTGTGCCGGGACATAACCGCCTGGAAGAAGTTCAAGGAAGACCTCATCCGGGTGGACCGCCTGGCTGAGGTGGGGCGTATCGCTTCCGGAATCGTGCATGAACTTAACAATCCCGTGGCAGTGATCGGCGAGATTTCCGGCTGGGTCGGGGCGGTGGCGAGCGATGCGGAAGGACTGGATGAGGAAGACCGTGAGGAAATAAAGACCTCGGTTCGGCATATCGGCGAACAAACCAAACGGTGCCGGAATATTACCCATCAACTGTTGAGTTTTGTCCGTGAATCAAAACTGGCCACTTCATCCCTGGATGCCCACGAACTTCTGAGAGAAACGGTCAGTCTGCTGACCCCTGAACTGAAATTCACGGATGTTGAAATTGAATATAATTTCATGGAAGGCCCTGTTTTTATTAATTCCGATAAGCAGTTGCTGGAACAGGTTTTTGTGAATTTCATATCCAACGCCGTTTATGCCGTAAAGGAGAAGGGGGGAAAGAGGGGCCGGATTACACTGGAGACGTTTTTGGACGACTCCGGGGATTCCCCCATGGTGGAAATCAACATCTCAGACACGGGTGTCGGCATTTCCAGGAAAGATCAGAAAAGCATCTACGAATATTTTTATACCACCAAACCACCCGGCAAGGGGACGGGCCTGGGCCTTCCCATCAGCCGCAACATCATCAAGAATTTAGGGGGGAGTCTTTCGCTTGAAAGTGAGCCGGGAGAAGGCACGACTTTTACAGTCCGATTGCCGGTTTCATAACGTTCCACGTCAGCCCGACAGCATATTATTGTTACCTTGTTAATTTTGGCCATACTTTGAAAACATAAAGAAAGGGGTCATTTTTTGAAGGAACATTCGGCAGAAGTGAAAACACGCCACCCTGTAAACGCGTCCGGCAACAGGTCCGGTGGTCAGCCCGAGCACCCCGCCTCAAGACCCATTTTTTCACGTGTTATGACTTTCATTGCCCTGGTATGCCTCTGGGTGATTCTTTCAGGAAGATTTGATCTGTTTCACCTGAGCCTTGGCCTCATATCCTGCGCCATCGTGAGTATCCTTTCGGGTGATCTTCTGTTTCCCGAATCAAGAACCAGGGGGCTGTTTCGACATGGTATGCGGGTGATCGCTTATGTCCCATGGCTGCTGTACCAGGTGGTCCTGGCAAATCTTCATGTCCTGTATCTGGTGTTTCATCCCCGAATGATGGATTTGATCGACCCCCGGATTATCCGGTTTGACAGCACGCTCAAAAAGGAGATTTCCCTGGTGACCTTTGCCAACTCCATTACCCTGACACCGGGTACCATAACCGTATATGTCTCCGTAAACGGCGCCTTCCAGGTGCATGCTATTGACAAACAATCCGGAGAACCCCTTCCGGGGGAAATGGAAAAAAGGATTGCAAGAGCCTTTGAGGATGAATGATGGCGGATGTTTTCTTATATGTGGGGCTTTATTTATGTCTTCTGATGGTTGCATCACTCTACCGGTCGGTTTTCGGCCCTACCATTCTGGACCGTCTGATCGGTGTCAATGCCATCGGCAGCAAGACCGTTATCCTTCTCCTTCTGATCGGATTGATTTATGAACGTCTGGATATGTTTGTGGATATTGCCCTGGCATACGCGCTGCTTAATTTTGTGGCGGTTCTGGCGGCATCCCGGTATTTTCAGAAGCGCAAAGGGTTGTATGAGGAGCCGCCTTACCGCTAGGTGACCGTTGTTTGTATGCGTTGATTGTTGCTTTTGTGAGGATGAAAATATGATTGATGTTATCGTGATCTTACTGCTCATTTGCGGGTTGGTATTTTTTACCGGGGGTGCTGTGGGGATCCTTCGTTTCCCGGATTTTTACTCCCGGCTTCATCCGGCCGGCAAGATGGATACCCTGGGGTCTTTTCTCATGGTACTGGCCGTAGCGCTTTTTAACCTGCACGAATTTTCATGGGCGGCCGTTCTCACAAGCCTTAAAATACTCCTGATTATACTGTTTATTTTCATTCTGAATCCCACCGCCACCCATGCCATTGTGGATGCTGGATTCCGGGCGGGAATGCGGCCGTGGACAAAAGAGGACAAGGGGAAATAGACCATGATCTGGGAGCTTGACCTGGCCATTCTGATTCTGGTGATTGTTGCTGCCATTGGTGCCATACAGGTGAAAGACCTGCTTGGCTGCGCCATTTTGTTCGGTGCTTACAGCTTTCTCATGTGCCTGCTCTGGGCCATTATGGGGGCGGTGGACGTGGCATTTACCGAGGCATCGGTTGGAGCGGGTGTCAGCACCGTTTTTTTTGTGGCCGCCGTATTTCGAACCACCCGGAGGACCAAGGATTGAAGGCGATCAGTTTGAGTATCGTTGTTCTGGCCGGAGCGCTCCTGCTCTATTCCACACAGGACTTTCCCTCCTGGGGTGATCCCGCATCGCCTGCCAGCAGCCATATCGCTACCTACCATCTTACAAAAGCTTTTGAGGAGACTTCCGTTCCCAATGTGGTGACGGCGGTGCTGGCCGACTATCGTGGTTTTGACACGATGTTTGAAACCGGTGTTATTTTTTGCGCGGGCCTGGGATGTTTTGTCTTGTTGCGGCTGTTCAAGAGTCGGGACGAGGACAGTTATTATCGCCATGTGTCCACCGGTATCACCCTGCACATCAAGCGCGGCAAAATACCCGACGTATCAAGCGAGTTTGAACGAATCGACACCCTTTGGACCCCCTATGATCTGATTGTTAAAACGGTTTGCAGAATCCTTGCGCCTTTTGCTCAACTTTTTGCACTATATGTGATCGCCCATGGACATCATAGTCCCGGCGGCGGTTTTCAGGGGGGTGTGATTTTAGGGGCCAGCGTGATCCTCATCGCCATCAGCCACGACATGCGGACCGCCATCGGGCGTTTCAGTGAAAAGACCATTCATATCCTCATGGCCGTGGGCGTTCTCCTCTATTCCGGCATTGGCGTCCTGTGCATGATTCTGGGGCGGAATTTTCTGGATTACGCAAGTCTTAGCAGGATTCTGTTCACCAATGAAATCGAAGCCAGATCATTGGGTATCCTGGGTGTTGAAGTGGGCGTGGGCATTACCGTAATGGCGGTTATGATTTCCATCTATAACAATTTGAGCTCGGACGGTAGACAGGACGAAGGATTATAGAAAATGAGCGATCTGGTGGTGGCCATTCTGGGTAAATACAATTACTGGTTGTGTGTTATCTTAATGATGATAGGCCTTTACGCCATGATTGCCAAGAACAACCTCATTAAAAAATTGGTGGGGATGAATATTTTTCAAACCTCCATTATCCTTTTTTATGTGTCCATCGGTTGTAAAAAAGGGGCGACCATCCCCATCCTTGAACACAGGGCCGATCATAGCGTATTGGTGGATGCCGCCCACTACATCAATCCACTGCCCCACGTACTCATGCTGACGGCCATTGTGGTTTCCGTATCCACCTTCGGGGTGGCCCTGGCGCTGGCCATTAAGATTTACCGAAAACACAAAACCCTTGAAGAAGATGAAATACTCATGCAGTTGAGGTCAGAATGACCGATCACTATCCCGTACTCATTGTCATCCTGCCGCTGTTGTTCGCCTTTGTGGTCAGCGGGGCGGCCTGGGTTAAAAAGTCGCTATGCTTTCCGCTGACTGTGGTGGGAATGGGGCTATCGGCCTGGTTCTCAGTGCGTCTACTGGTGCAGGTGGCCACAACCGGCCTGGTGGAATACCGGCTGGGGGGATGGGAGACACCCTGGGGAATCGGTTATCACGTCGATTATTTAAACGGGCTGGTGGTGACGGTGGTCACGGTTTTAGCCTTTATCAACCTCATTGCCACCCGGAAAAACGTGGCCGATGAGACACCTGAGAAAGCGGGGGCTTTCTACAGTCTGTATCTGCTTTTCATCGTGGGGCTCACGGGTATTCTGCTCACCGGTGACCTGTTCAATCTTTATGTGCTCCTGGAGGTTGCGTCCCTCACCAGTTATGCCCTTATCGGCATGGGAAAAGGGCGTGCGCCCATGTCCGCCTTGAATTATCTCTTTGTGGGCACTGTGGGGGGATGTTTTTACCTGCTGGGGGTGGGTTACCTGTATATCATGACCGGATCGCTCAACATGGTGGATGTGGCAACTCTGCTGCCACCGCTCTTTCACAGCAGTGCCGTTGTCATGGCCTTCATCTTCTGCATGGTGGGGGTGGGGATCAAAATGGCATTTTTTCCCCTGCACATGTGGTTGCCCAATGCCTACGGTTTTGCGCCTACGGCCGCCGGCAGCCTGATTGCACCGCTGATGACCAAGGTGATGGTCTATGTGCTCATCCGGCTCATCCTTACCGTCTTCTCTGTTGATTTTGCCTTTGTAATCCTGAAAATGGGAGATCCAATGGTGTGGCTGTCGAGCCTGGCCATTGTGGCGGGTGCCGTTTTTGCCCTGGCCCAGAAAAACCTGAAACGGATGTTCTGTTACATTATCGTTTCTGAAATCGGATACATGATGGGCGGTGCCTGGCTGGGTAACAATGCCGGCATGACCGGGGCTATCCTTCACATTTTTAACGATGCCATAATGACAATGTGTCTTTTTCTCTGCGCCGGCAGCATCTATTACCGTATTGGCGAACTGGACCTGGATCGGCTGAAAGGGTTGTTTTCGAAAATGCCCGTGACCATGGCCTGTTTAGTGGCGGGTGCTTTGAGCATCATCGGCGTGCCGCCCACCTGTGGGTTTTTCAGCAAATGGTACCTCATATCCGGAGGTCTTGCGGCCGGACAGTATGAGTTCGTCGCGGCGCTTTTGTTCAGCAGCCTGGTAAACGTCATCCTTTTCTTCAGAGTAATTGAGATCAGTTACTACGGGGATTTTGAGGATCATCATGGACACGGTTCATCCCGGGAGGGTGTAATGGAGGCACCCGCGAGCATGCTGGTCCCCTTGCTCATTGTCTCTGTCGGTCTGATTGTGGTGGGACTCTACACGGGAGGTATTGTGAACCATCTTATTAATCCCATTTTACTCAAACAGGGCTTTTAGGCTGATTAATGGAACCCATCATTTCCATAAAACCCCTGATCGCGGTTCTGGTGTCCATTTGCGTGGTGCCGCTCCTGGTCCTGTGCAAAAAACCCAATATTCGAGAAGGCTGGACCTTTGCCGCGGCAGTTGTGAAACTTCTGCTGATTCTCTCCATGCTGCCCGTGATTTTGAAGGGCGGCCAGATTGTCTATACCCTGGCCGAGGTGGTTCCGGGGGTGGCCATCAAATTCCGGGTGGATGCTCTGGGCATGTTGTTTGCCTGTGTGGCGGCATCCCTCTGGATTGTGACCAGCGCCTATTCCATCGGGTACATGCGTGGGCTTAAGGAACACAGCCAGACGCGATATTTTGTTTTTTTTGCCCTGGCCCTGTCCGCCACCATCGGCGTAGCGTTTTCGGCCAATCTGCTGACCCTTTATCTCTTCTACGAAATGCTCTCTCTGGCCACGTACCCGCTGGTGACCCATCACCAGGACCGGGAGGCACGGGCCTCGGGCCGAAAATACCTTACCTACATTCTGGGAACTTCCATTGGGTTGGTCCTGCCCGCCATGCTGGTCTGTTACCATTTGACCGGTACCCTGGAATTTTCAAACCAGGGGTTCCTGGCAGGTGCCTGCAACCAGGGGCTTGCGGCGGTCCTGCTGGTTTTTTTCATCTTCGGGTTTGCCAAAGCGGGCATCATGCCCTTTCACGGATGGTTGCCGGCCGCCATGGTTGCCCCGACACCCGTGAGTGCGCTCCTGCATGCGGTGGCCGTCGTCAAAGTGGGCATTTTTAGTATCGTCCGCATTATCACCGGGGTGTTCGGCACGGAACTGTTGAGCGAATTCAATCTGGGGGTCATGATCTGTGCCATTGCTTCGGTGACCATTATTGTGGCATCGCTCATTGCCCTCAGCCAGGATAACCTCAAACGGATGCTGGCTTTTTCCACCATCGGCCAATTGTCGTATATTATTCTGGGGGTGGGTCTCTTGTCCCCCAAGGGAATAACCGGCGGCATGCTCCATATTGCCATGCACGCCTTTGGAAAGATCACCCTGTTTTTCTGCGCCGGTGCCATATTCGTGGCCACGGGAAAGAGAAACATCAGCGAGATGGTGGGTATCGGCAGGCGAATGCCCTGGACCATGGGGGCCTTTTTTGTGGGTTCCCTGAGCATTATCGGGCTTCCGCCCACGGGCGGTTTCATCAGCAAGTGGTACCTGGTGCTGGGGACATTGGAAGCCAACCGGATGACGTTTCTGTTCGTGCTCCTTTCAAGCTCCCTGCTCAATGCCGCATATTTCATGCCGGTGGTTTACCGGGCTTTTTTCCCTCCGCCTGAGAAGGCCATGTTTGAAAACAGGGTCGAGGAAGCGCCAATTTTCTGCGTAGGGCCTCCGGTGATAACCGCCTTTATCTCGGTTGCCCTGTTCTTTTATCCGCAGCCTTTCTTCAAGTTGGCAAGCATGGCGGTCCGGTTTATCGGGGGGAATTAGGAGTATTTAAATGACTGAAGATAATAAAGAGATAATGGAGCTCAGCCATGAGCCGGTGCAGGGATACAGGGGTGCATTTTATATTTCCATCACGGTGGGCTCACTTTATCTGGCGCTGATTCTATTCAACACCCTGTTTTGAATTGCGGAATTTTTTAAGCTGGAGAAAAACCAATGAAAGAGCCTGAAGCGGAATCCGGCAAAAAAGAGAACTCTGAAAAAAAGTATCTATTTGACAATCCTAAAAACGTCAAAATCCTGCTGGGCTGTTTTTACGCATCCCTCGTGGTGCTGTTGCTGATCGAATTCCTGCTCCACAAGCATCCTCATTTCGGCTGGGAAGCCTGGCCCGAGTTTTTTGCGGTCTATGGGTTTGTAGCCTGCGTGGTACTGGTGATTGTGGCGAAATACTTTCTGCGGCCCCTGGTCAAAAGAGACGAGGACTACTATGACTGATGCGGTTCCTCCGGTAATTATTTTCGTTGTGGGCGCGTTGCTGGTCCCCTTCATTCCGGTACGCCTCAAAAGCGCCTGGTTGCTTCTGATCCCCGTGATCGGCTTCCTGAATTTGATGTATCTGGGGGAGGGCACCCATTTCAGGATCGATTTTCTGGACTACCACCTGGTTCTGGGACGGGTGGACAAGCTCAGTTTGTTGTTCGCCTATATTTTTCACCTCATCAGTTTTATCGCCATCCTTTACGCGCTCCATGTCAAAGACAATCTTCAGCAGATAATGGGTCTCCTTTATGCGGGAAGCGCCCTGGGGGCGATTTTTGCCGGTGATCTTTTCAGCTTTTTCATTTTCTGGGAAATGTTGACCGTATGTTCCATTTTCCTGATCTGGGCCCGTCGAACAGAAGCCGCACTGGGTGCGGGGTACCGGTACCTGCTGGTGCATGCGGCCGGGGGCCTGTGCCTCTTGGCGGGCATTGTGATCCATGTGAACCAGACCGGTTCCATACAATTTGATTACCTGGGGCTGAACGGGCTGGGTAGCTATCTCATCTTTCTGGGATTCGGCCTCAATTGTGCCTGGCCCCTGTTTCATCCGTGGCTCACGGACAGTTACCCCGAGGCCACCATCACCGGTACCATTTTTCTGAGTGCTTTCACCACCAAGGTGGCGGTCTATGCCCTGGCGCGCAGTTTTCCCGGGACCGAGGCCCTCATCTGGATCGGGGCGGTTATGACGGGATTCCCCATCTTTTATGCCGTCATTGAAAATGATTTGAGGCGCGTTCTGGCTTACAGCCTGGTGAACCAGGTGGGGTTCATGGTGTGCGGCATCGGCATCGGGACGGCCCTGGCCATTAACGGCGCCGTATGCCACGCCTTTAATGACATTCTGTTCAAAGGCCTTCTTTTTATGTCCATGGGTGCGGTTATGTACCGAACGGGCAAAATCAACGGAACGGACCTGGGCGGATTGTACCGGACCATGCCGCTGACCTGCATATTCTGCATGGTGGGGGCTGCCTCCATTTCCGCTTTTCCACTTTTCAGCGGTTTTGTAAGTAAATCCATGGTGATGGATGCCGCTGCCGGCGGGCACATGCGAATTGTCTGGTTTATTCTGCTCTTTGCCTCGGCCGGTGTGTTTCACCATGCGGGCATCAAGATTCCTTATTTTGCCTTTTTTTCACATGATTCGGGCCTGCGGCCGAAAGAAGCACCCCTCCACATGCTTCTGGCCATGGGGATTGCAGCGTTTTTGTGCATTTTTATCGGTACCTATCCCGCTCCCCTGTATGCATTGCTCCCATATCCCGTGGATTATGTTCCCTATACGGCGCCTCATGTGGTGGGCCAGACACAGCTTCTGTTCTTCTCGGCACTGGCGTTTACACTGCTTCTGCGGGCCGGCATTTATCCGGCGGAGATCCGGTGCATCAATCTGGATGCGGATTGGTTTTACCGCAAAGGAGGGAAACTTTTCTTCCTTATTTTCGATCGTTTTCTAAACGGGTTGAACCGTTTTTGTGACCGTGTTTTCGTAAAAGGTATTGTTGGAACCCTGGGCGCAGTTTCCAAAGACATTGCCGCACGACTTTCCCTGATCGTGATGGTGAGCATATGGATTCTCATGGGGCTTCGGGGAGAACGGTTAAGGATGAAAAAAATGAACCTGTATGCGGATATGATGGGGGGGACCGTGCCCATCGGAATT
>CAYPQJ010000096.1:0-15444 GCA_964412835.1 uncultured Desulfobacteraceae bacterium
GCCGCATCGATCAACTGCTGGATGGCATCATAGGTTTCGCGAAAAGATTCCAGGGTCTCCTCCAACTCCTCTTTGAGGTTTGTCATGGAGCCACTGATGTTCCGAGCATCATCGGACTGACTGCCCACAGCCACGTTGATCTCCTCAAACCGGGGCGAAATGGTCTGGACCCGATCAATGATCAGGGCCAGTTGCCCGCTGATCTTCCCCACATCCTCAGCGCTGCCCTTCACTTCTGAAACGAACCTATCCATTTCCATAACACCCGCCGATACAGCAGATTGCATTCCCTTTACCATCTGCTCAATATCCAGTGTGGCGACAGATGTCTGGTCCGCCAGCCTGCGGATTTCCCTCGCCACCACATTGAATCCCCTTCCGTATTCCCCGGCTTTTTCCGCTTCAATAGCAGCATTCAAAGACAGGAGATTCGTCTGATCCGCCACCTTGGTGATGGTATCCACCACATGGGTAACATTTTCCGCCTTTTCGTTGATGGACTCAAGATGGCTGGATATGGACCTGGACGCGTCCTCCATACGGGACATGGCCTTTTCCATACCGGCCAGATCCTTCTGGCTCCGGCTGGCAAATCCGGCGGTTTCATCGGATGCGGAGACCACCTGCTCCACCGTTTCCACAAGCTGAGCGGCCACCTCGGATATTCCCGCAACCGAACTAACCACCTTGTCAGTGGAGAGGACCTGGTGGCTCATGGTGGCTTCCTGCTCCTTGGCCGCGGCCGCCAGTTCGTTGGAAGAAGACGTCACCTGAACACCCGAACGCTGAACCTGACCGATGAGGGCATTGAGATTCCGTATCATGGAATCCAGGGCAGAAAGCAGACGACCCGTCTCATCATCGGCTCCCACCGGCACCTGAACCGTAAAATCCCCCTTGGAAACCTTGCGTGCTATGGTCACGGCCTCCGTAATGGGGCGGCTGATCTTCTTCGCCAGCCATATCACCACAAAGAATGTTGCCAGCAGGCCGGCACAAGAAATGAGAAGGATTTGAAGCAGGGTGTCCCTGATGGGGCTGATGATCTCGACTTCCGAAACACGCATGACAATGGTCCAATCCCCGGTATCAATCCTGGCCCCGGAGAAAATATCCATGTGATCGTGCAGCGGATCTATGACGCGAATGAGGAGGGGCGGACCGGTATGGGTGTAGAAACGCTCCATTATCCCGGCGTAATCCGTCTCATTGATATTCCGGGTCATCATCCGTTTAAGGGTTTCCGGTGCCATTCCTCCGGCTTCTCCTTCCCCCTCGGAACGGAGACGGGCAAGGGTTTTCTCAGACACCAGCGGCATGGTGGAAGAAATGACCTTACCCTTTCGACTGAGCAGTACAAAAGCCGCCGATTTGTAGGGTTTGAACCCCTCCAGATATGCGTGAATGTTGGTCAAGGCCCGATCGACGCCGGCAATACCCACAAACTTGCCGTTGATCACAATGGGAAAGGCCTGCTCGACGATCATCTTCCCTTCGTAAAAATAGGGTTCCGTGATGATATATTTTTCAGGGTCTGCGGAAAGAAATTTGTCCTTACATCCCTGATAATAAAGGCTGCTTTCCATGTCGATGAGGGGATTCAATTTGATCTCCCCTTTTCCACCCTCTTCCACAAACCAGTAGGGCAGAAACCGTCCTGCATCGTTCAAACCTTTCTTCGTTTCCCCTGCCTTCTCCAGAAACGCTATATCGTTCTGATCCGCATTGGGCTCATAGCCGAAATAGGCCCCGGTGAATCTCGGGAAGTTCAAAAGGATGTTTCGGGCATACCGGGTGGAAGCCTCTCGGTTTCCGAACAGGCCGCTCATCTGGGCCAGCGCCATGGCCTTGGCCACGGATACGGTTTCCAGATTCTGTTCCTCGATCTTGTTGGCGATTTCCCGGGTATGGGCCTTAATCAGCTGATCATTTTCAGTGATCAGGGTGCGGTACATGCCTCGGGAAAAGGCCGCAACAATGAGGAGAACCACCAGAGTGACGGTTATGCCGAAATAGAAAATCAGCCTTCCCTTGATGCTGGAGGGCAAGATGCTTTTCTTCTTCATGACAAACCTCCCGAAACAACTGAACATATATAGTTTTTAAAGCTAAAGGATACGCAAAACGGGATGTCTTTCTTCAATCATTTCCTGCCAGCCTACATTCGTATTAAATAAATTACAATATACATCTTTTGAACGTATGCTTTTCATTGAGACTCATAACCCAATTTTGTTATGGTGCTGGAAACTCAAGTCACATTCATTTTCTGAATAGGACAAAAAAATGGAATACAAAGTGCTTTTAACCGTTTTTGCTGCAGTTTTCGTTGCCGAACTGGGTGACAAGACCCAATTGGCCACAATGCTTTTTGCTTCAGACAAAGACGTCAGCAAACTCACCGTGTTTGTCGGTGCATCTTTAGCCTTAATTGTTGCATCGGGTGTTGGCGTACTCGCCGGGAGTTTTATTTCCCAGTATATCAGTGAAAAACATTTGCAGTATATTGCGGGGGTTGGATTTATCGCCATAGGCATATGGACGTTTTTTAAAGCATGAGTCACGTCATCACTGTGCATATGGCAGCCGCCATACACCCTGACACCCAGGGGGAGGGCATGAACCCTAAAACCCCACGATAAAATCTCGAAATCTTTGAAAGGATAAGGATCGCCTGATTCGGCGCAAATCCGGGATGGCCTCCACAATCATTTTTGCGTGCTGGAGATCGTTATAGCGTCTCCCCCTGCCAAGTTCATGTTGAAATAGCTGATTAAGTTTTGTTTTGGGCTTTTGGATTGAATCCGGGCTGCCATAATTTTTAATCCTGCCAACCTGATGAGGACGCTTAAAACGTGCAATGACGGTTTGTAGCGCCCGTTTATCAGCGAGGAGCCAGGCTTCCAGTTCCTCATGAACACAAACAAGAGACACTCTGCTTTGATCAACGGCTGCATCCTGTAAGGATTGAAAAATATCTACCCTGTCCTGATGCAAACAGGGGGCAGTCTTGCGCCAAGGAGGAAACAGATCCCAGATAATAATAACCTGCTCACAATCCTGCAGGAGAACGCGGGCAACCGGGCCGCACTCCCGGATCAGATTTACCTTAACGTCCAAAGTTCTTGAGACGAACTCGATTTCCGGCCTGAGCCTGTGAACCAGGTTTTGACAAACCTGAACATCCGCCCCTTTGGGTCCGCATTCAAAGATGAATCCAACTCTCACAGTGCACCATTCCTGTTCAAGGCGCCCATGGTGTACAATTTACCAGGGGCGAAGTTACGCCCCCATTTTTCAAGGGTCTCCTTAGAATCAGACCGGATAAATTGAGGCGCACCCTCATCATTGCGCTCCACTACAACGATCTGAGACAGGGTCAGCAGGTCGAGGAAATAAGGAGAATGGGTGGTAATAATGAGTTGCCCTCGGCCGGACTCGACAAAATAGCGCATCTCATCCACCAGCAATTGGATTGTGCGTGGATCAAGTCCATTTTCAATCTCTTCGATAACAAGCAAAAGCGGCGGTACAGGGTGGCGCAATACCGCGAGCAGGGCCAGTATCCGCAGGGTGCCGGTGGAAAGCAGCCAGCTTGGCAGCCTTAGGTCAATATTGTTTTCCGCCAAAGTTAGATATACTTTACGGTCCAGCTCTGAAGTCACTGCCGGCTGAAGGTCCAGGGCATAGGGCAAAACCACTTTCAAGGTTTCAATTATCCCGTCAAAAGCGCCCATATCCATATCCCGGATGGAAAGTAAATACTCTGCGATATTGGAGCCGTTGCTATTCAGCCTGACCGATTTAACCGATCTTCTTTGCGGAAGTGGTTCGGTCATGGACTCGGGATCGAGACGCAGAAACTGCCAGGGAGCAACAAATTTCTTAAGGCTCGGATCAATAATTCCGTCTTCAGTGATGAAGTTTGCCCCGTCCTGCAGTTTGGCGCTTGAGGTAGACGCCCGGTAGCCGGTCACCGAAATACGATCATATTGTTTGTCAGCGTTGATTTCTATTTTTGCCTTGAATGGCGTGTCGGGACGGCCTTGGAAAGTAAATGACATGGGTGCGGGGCCGCTTGATGTAGCGCGGGTTTTACTCGTTGCTCGGTTATGAATATATTCAAAACCGTGCCATGGGATCATAGCTTGGTCCAAGCCATGTAGAGTAAGGGTCTGTATTGTTTCCAGTGCTTCAGCAAGACTGGATTTACCGGAACCGTTGTTACCGATAAAGGCGGTGAGAGGCGTCAGCTTAAGGCGGCCGCTGTTACGGATTGCCTTGAAATTCTTCAAATGGAATGAGGAAAGGGCGATTTTTTTCATTGTATAATTCCTTTGACAAGATCACGGAAAATATTTAAAGCACCTATCCGGAATAGATCTGGCGCATTGGTTTTGTTAAGAATCAGGTTGTATTCTTCTTCGGTCAGGGTGTATAGGTGCGCGACCCTGGCGTCGATTTCTATCTCCAATTGGTTGACTTGATGATTTGGGGGGTCAGACAGCATCCGTTCTACATTGTTAGAGATAACGTCTTTCTGTGCATTAGACGCAGAGACGATTGGTAATTGTGCCATATACTGAGCGATAAAACGAACGAAACCGCCTCGGATTGTGGAACTTATATGTAGATAAAGCCACCAAATTACAGTTGTGTTTAGGAGCCCCACCAACCACTTTTCTTTTGTTGGCATAATATAGGCAGTATTTCCCAAAAACGCCTTACTTTCATCCCAAGTAAACTTGGGAGATTTGGTTATATCAGGGTAAACTATTTTAGGTTGTGCAAATCCTTCATAATACGCGCATGATCGTAATTCCCACCAGAATTTCCCTTGATCATCTCTTTTGCGGAGCTCTTCTTCCCACTGAATAAGATGCTGATATACAGCAGGATAATTTTGTTGAAATATCACTCTGGCTCTTTCTTCACTATTTGCTTCAGACCAGGGCCACTGCCTGTTAGTGCTGCTTGGGATATTGATCACATACAACCCAGCCCAAGCAACCTGCCAACGTTTTACATCCCGGCCCCGCACCCACGGCTTGATCAACTCATCTGATTTTGGATCTTCGGCCAACAATTGTTCCCTGATCTGCTCATCAATGATAAAAGCCTTATTAAACCCTGTAAGCACACCTCTATAGAACCTTCCCTCCACATACTTGCCAAGGGGCTTGCCTGCTGACCTCAATTTGTCCATCAACGCCAACACTTCCGGTGGTTCCAGATTCCAGCCTTCCTGTTTCAAGTCAGCCACCGGCATGGAAAAGCCTTTTTCCGTCAAGGTCTTATGAACGCTGTGAATCTCTTTCTCTTCAGTGAATGTCGCGGCCCTGATTTCACTTTTGCTTACAGGTCTTCCCTTTTTCAACAAAAGGATTGCAGGATACGTGGTGGCATCGAAGATGGGCAAATCGCCAAAATCAATAATTACCTTGGGGGTGGCCGTTGTGGTCAAGAATTTCCTGGTATTGCCCCCATAGGCGGCGCGCATAAACTTATTGGGTGCGATATAGCAGAGATGGCCCCGCTCATGAAGGATATCCAAGCCCCGTTTATAAAAATAGGTATAGAGATCAGCAGTGCCCCGGAAAAATGGCCCGAATTCCGCCTTGAGCTGGGGTTTTAACTCCTTGATCCCTTCGTGGCGCACATAGGGCGGATTTCCGATGACCACGTCAAAACCGCCTTTGCCCTGAAACACCTCACTGAAGTTGAGCTGCCAAAGAAAAAAGGGCCGGGTATTGGTTCGGATAGCCCCTTCGATCCTGGCCAGAGCCTCTTCCCTGCCCTGTTCCCTGAGAGTCAGCCGGATCAACTCAAAGGTCAGTTTTTCAACTTCCTGCCGCAGTCTTTCTTTTTCAGGCTTCCGGGTCGCATCAAAAAAAGCGTCATGGAGCTTTTTCAACTCAACCGCCTTGTTCTGCGT
This sequence comes from uncultured Desulfobacteraceae bacterium, assembly GCA_964412835.1. Lineage (GTDB taxonomy): Bacteria > Desulfobacterota > DSM-4660 > Desulfatiglandales > Desulfatiglandaceae > NaphS2. The sequence continues at coordinate 5,936 of CAYPQJ010000096.1, forward strand.
GGTGAGGAACAGGCTGGGCTGATGGGCGCCGTTATTTCCCAAGGACTGCTGCAGTTTCTTGATACTCTTGTGAATTTTTTTGAGATCCTTGTCCAGAAGAAATTTTTTCTCTTTGGTCAGAGCATCCTCTTGGTGTAAACGAATATAATCCTGTGAAAGTCTGGTCTCATGCCTTTTCAGGGCGGCCAACATCTCCTCGCTGTCCTGAGCTGGAGCTATCAGGAGCTTTGCGTCAAAAAGCTTCACTCCCTCAAACTCTTCCAGCAGGCTGTTGCCTTGCATAATCTTGTAATCAAGATTCGGCAGTGGTTTGATAACGGCAAAATCGTCTTCATCCACCACCAGCGAAAGCCAGAGCCTGAGTTTGGCAATGTCAATAGCCCCGGAATCGATATCCACACCATAGATGGATTCCTGGATGCAGTGCCGTTTAGACCGATAGGCAGTTTGACCGCGGCCAAGATACACCTCAAGCAATTGTCTGGCCCGGACAATCTCAGTCATCATACCCACCGGAAAGGCGCCTGAACCGATGGCAGGATCACATATCTTTATTTCAGCAAGCAGATCATCAATCTCTGCGGTCTGGTCCAAAATCGAGGCAGGCAGCTCTTTTGACCCATCCTGGTAATAGCCGTCTTGCACCCTGGCCAGGGCAAAATCAAGATAGATATCACTGCGCCGGACAAATTCACCCAGATCATCCGCCGGAATATCCGGCAAAGAATCAGAAAGATGGCTGATCAGGCTTTCCCTGCACATGTAGTGGACAATCTCCCTGGGCGTATAAAAAGCCCCTCTTGACTTGCGGTCCTTTACCTCCAATAGGTTTTCAAAGACCTTGCCCAGCATTTCAGGATCGACTGCCACCTCACGTTCCAGGGGTTCATCTTCCCGGACCGTAAAGTTGTAATCATTAAAAACCGAAAATATTTCTTCAAACACCGCATTATCAATGAGGATACCGGTTTCCTGCCAGTTATAGCCGTTCATGGGTTCAAAAAGCCCGCCGTTTAGAAACGGGATGCGGCAATTGAAGCGTGAGTAAAAATTGTTATCATGCTCCACGGCCAGGGCCTCATAAAAGAGCGGCTCCAGAATATCGTTAAAAAAATTATTGTAGTCAGTAATCTCTCTGTTAAAGAGCTTTTTCAGAAAATTCTTTGGACCGCTGCCCCAGGGCTTCAAACTGCCGTTCCTGTCTTTGCCGACGCCAAGCCAGCCTTTTTTCTGCAGGAAATAAAGGAAGACAATCTGGCCCAGCAATTTCTTGGCAAAATTGGCAGTATCGATATTATTACCCACAAATTCAGCCTTTATTTTCGGATCCTTTTTCAAGGTTGCGTCAAACTCATCTTTGAGATCAAGAAAAAGCTTTTTGTATTTGGAGAAGAACTCTTTTGTGACCGGTTCAATACCGAAGGCCTGTTCCATCTGATACAGGGCCGGCTTGGCGCTGCTCTGCAACAGGGGAACCAACTGTTGGCGGGCCGTATGATTAGGTTCGTTTTCACCGACCAGATAGGAATAACGGCGGGCCGGAGTAAATTCTTCCTTGACCCTGATTTTACCGTTTTCAGTCTCTTCCAGCCGGTATTCCATCTTAACATATGAGAAACGCCAGTCCACACTATCAGGGTGGAAATAGGCCACAATGGCGGCGTCCTTTTCGCCACGCTGCTTGAGATAGGAGGCAATAAAATTACGTTGCATGGTCCTGGCCCGTTCCAGAGCGCTTACTTTGATAAGCTTGACCACCAGAATATCCAGGATCTCTCCCTGGGGATCAGTATAAGAGGCAAGACGCTGATAGCTGACAATATGGTCGCTGAAAGCCTTTTTTATCTGGGCCCGGCCAACCCGGAACCCTTTTGATTCATCAATGTCATTGAAAAGATTTTTAATGAAATAGGTAAAGATATCCGGATTAAACGCCTGATTAAAGGTTTGGTCGATAAGCTGGACAGCGACGGCCCGTTCCATTACTGCTGTCCTCCGTTGACCAGGTATCCGGACAGGATAACCTCCTTTTTCAAGGCTGCTCGGCTGTTTTTTGTTTCCGACACTACCACGACGCGGATATGTTTGCGCAAAATCCCCAGCACCTCCAACGGTTCCATGGTCCTTTCCATTTCCTTCTTTAGTTTTCGTGTAACCTTTTTGGCAATGGTTCCCTGAGCGATCATGTTGCGGACATTGTCAATAAACGCCTCATCACTGTCAGTAAACTTGCGACAATTTTTAAAGACCTTATCCTTGAGCCGTTTTTCAATATATTTCAGGTTTGATCGTCCACCGGTACCTTTCTCTATTTCGTCGTCCTGCGAAGTGTCTAATTGAAAACGCTGTTTGTTGGTTTCCAATAAAGGGTAATAATCGGAAGGTATTTGTCCACGGCGTGTTTCAGGCCGACATTCCAGCAGGTTGACCGCATCAAAAAAGGTGATTTCATCCGCCTTTCCTTTGTGGTTTTGATAGAATTTTTTCAGCTTGCCCAGGCGAAAGAAGGTTATTAACCAGCTGGAATCAATCCCTCCCTTTTCAAACCCAGAACGGGCTTTCCGGGGAAGCTGCTTGATCTTGGCGAACAAATCCGGCTGTTCATCCCTGATCTTGCGCATCATTTCAAGGTATTTCAGTTCCGAGTCTCCCTTTTCATCTTCGCCTGTGTAGGATTTCTTGTTGTTCAAGGTGTCGAACAGTTCCTGGCTCCCGATCTCTTCACCATCCGAGAGATATTTGGCATCCTCGCCCAATATGTCATGGAACATTTGAATCTTATTAGTAATGTTTACCTCCAAACCCAAATGCGCATCTGACTGGCTGGTGGGGAAAAAATTATAAATGAATATCTCAGCGTGGTTAAGTTTAGCGCCCAATCGGTTGATACGTCCGGCCCTTTGCAAGACACGTGTCGGATTCCATGGAAGATCATAGTTTATCAGGATGTTGGCGCGATGCAGGTTAACACCTTCTGCAAGAACGTCGGTAGTGATCAAAATACGGATATCGTCCCCCTGTACCTTCTGGTTCGGATCATAATTTTCTTTAATCAGATCACGGGCAACAGCGTACCTGAGAGTTGCATCTTTTTCCGGATACCTTCCACCCTGACTGCTGAATGACATGACTTTTCCGCGGAATTGGGCAATCAGATTTTCATAAAGATAGTCGCCTGTTTCTTTTGATTCCGTGAAAATTACAAGTTTCTTCTTCAAGACCTTATCTGTTTTCAGATCATGGACAAGCTGGTCGAGTTTTGGGTCCCTATCAATGGTTTGCCAAAGGTTACGAACCTGCTTGAGCATTTCAAAGTCATGCTTCAGGTCAGAAAGAAATCCTTCCCGAAAGTCTTTGGCGTTATATTTGAGCGCTTTTTCTTCCTCCACATACGCTTCAAGCTTTTCGATGTCGTCATTGTCCAGCAGATCATACACATTGACCTTTTTGCTTATATAAACGGCACCGGCCTCAAACATCCGGATAAACCGCTCATAAGAATCAACAAAACGACCCACACTTTTTTTAAATGCATAGAAGCTGCTTTCAAGGCGTTTTACCAATATCCCTTTCATAAACCCGCCGACATTGCGCTGCTGCTGCTTCTCAAATTCGGAAAGACCTTTTTTTCCGGTATAATAGAGCAACGGAATATATCTGGCGTAGCGAAAATCCCTGAACAGTTGAATGGTTTGATTGAAAACCATTTCCACTTTACCCTCAAAATGGTAAACAATCTTTCGCGGGTCTTGCATTTCCGGAAAAACAAGACCTTGTTCATCAATATCGTGCTTGAAATACCTCATTACATCTGCTCGGGTTCTTCGAACCATGACGTGCTTGAGAATCTTCTCTCGAATTTCTTTTGAAACTTCAGTAATTGCCCGCCTGTATTCCGGAGCATCCCTTTCAAGATGACTAAACCGTTTTTTAAGTCGGACAAAAAACTTCTCCAGATTCGGGATTCCGGGAATCGTGGAATTTTTAGGGGCCTGGAAGAGTTTGATCTGGGCAAAAATATCTTCAATGGTGTTATTTAATGGTGTTGCTGTTACAAGGATGACCTTCTTTCCACGACAGATGTCCAACAGATCAGCATAAGACTGGGTAGCTTCATTACGGAATCGGTGGGCCTCGTCTACGACCACATAATCGAAACGGTCAAACCCTCTTCGGATAATGTGCTCAAGCTTTCCAAGTGATTCAACACGAGCAGGCACTCTAAATTCCAGCAAACTCTCTTTCCAATAATCCTGAAGAACAGGCGGGCATATCACCAGAATTCGGGCTCTGATTTGCTGAAGAAGCTGGGCGGTTATAAAAGTTTTCCCAAGCCCGACCACATCTGCAATAAAAACGCCATTGTATTCTTCGAGTTTTTTCAAGGCCTGAATAACTGCCTGTTCCTGGTATTGAAGCTTTAGAAAACCTTCCGGAAGAAATGTTTCGATTTTATCCTGTAGGTTGATATCTTCCTGCATATATTCGTAAATCAATTTCAGGTAGAGTTCATAAGGTGTAATAGTGTCATTGAGCCAGGTTTTCTTTTGGACTGCATCAATAAATTCCGCAGTTACGTTGACAGAGTCCTTCCAAAGGTCTTCAAATTGGTCAAGGGAAAATTCGACATCACGCCTTTGTCGAAGCTCCACATTGAACTCACGGTTGGCAACAAGCCCGGAATAGGAGAAATTGCTGGAGCCTGTTATCACAAAGCCAAAGTCTCTATCTTTGGGATAAAAACGGCCAATATAAACCTTGGCGTGAATATTCCGGGAAGGATAAGCCTTGATCTCAAGCTTTTTCCCATTGCCGCCCTGTTCTTTGTCCCGGTCGGAATCAGGGCAATCGGTTTTTAAAAACGCTATGAATTTTCGCAACCCGATTTCAAGTCGTTGATCAATTTCTTCAGAGTCTTCAATCTCCCCAATAAGGTTATTTTGAAATTGCTTTTTCGTGTTACTATGTGAATTAAAGTCTATAACTGTTTGAGAATAAAATTCATTGATTGCTCGGTATGATTCTTCATCAACGCCAAGCCCGACAAGTATTCTTGTTTTTTCAATCGATTCGATTGATTGATAGAGCTGATAGAAACCGCTTGACCTGAAGTACCCTACCAAAACATCAAATAATTTTGTGTCGGTTAAGGTGGCTTTAAATCGGTCCAGAAGACCTTGACCATCTTTATTCGTAAAAAACGTCAGATCTGTATTATTTTCGGTCATTTCTTTTTATGAGCATGTTTAGCATAAGGGTATATTTATCAATATAGATTACTTCACCTTATTTTCGCCTAAATAGATAGCCTAATCTAACATATTTTATCAGTTTATAACAAGAGCAAAATCGATCTGTGGGGAATCCTCGCCCTGCCATGAAAATATTGAAATCCTTTTGAAGATATAGTAGAGAAAAGAGCCATGTTTCGATTCATTCATGCGGCGGATATTCATCTGGACAGCCCGTTAAGGGGTCTGGAGAGCTATGAAGACGCCCCCGTGGATGAAATCCGAAACGCCACCCGCCGGGCCTTTGACAACCTGGTGGCGCTTGCCATTGAAGAGGAGGTCCGTTTTGTGCTTCTGGCCGGGGATCTCTATGACGGAGACTGGAAGGATTATAACACGGGGCTCTTTTTCACCGAGCGGATGGGACGTCTGAAACGGCAAAACATTTCGGTGTTCATGGTGTCGGGAAACCACGACGCCGCCAGCCGCATTTCCGCACATCTTCACCCTCCGGATAACGTGACGACCCTTTCCACCCGAAAACCGGAAACCATCCTGCTGGAGGACGTCGGCGCAGCCATTCATGGACAGGGATATGCCTCCAGGGCGGTTACCCGAAACCTGGCACAACATTATCCCCAATACCATCCCGGCTACTTCAACATCGGACTGCTTCACACGGCCCTGAACGGCAGAGAAGGGCATGAACCCTACGCACCCTGCTCCCTGGACGACCTTAAATCCAAGGGGTATGACTACTGGGCCCTGGGGCATATTCATCAGCGGGAGGTGGTCTCTAAAAATCCCTGGGTCCTTTTTCCCGGCAACCTTCAGGGACGGCACATTCGGGAAACCGGCGCTAAAGGCGCATCGATTATCACAGTGGAAAATGGTCGGGTTACCGACGTGACACACCATGACCTGGACGTTCTCAGGTTTTACAAAGTCCGCGTGGACCTGTCCCACATAAACACCATGGATGCGGTTCACGATCCGGTCCGTCAGGCACTGGAGACCCTGCAGGCGCAATCAGATGAGCGCATCCTGGCGGTTCGGCTGGAACTCACAGGGGAAAGCCCGCTTCATGCCCATCTCCTTTCCGATGCCGCCCGCCTTACGGAATCCTTTCGCAGCGTCACAGCAGGGATGGGGGATATGTGGCTGGAAAAGGTCCTTTTCGAAACCATGGCAAAGGGTCGCCTTCAGAAAACGTCCGGAAAAGAAACACCTCTTCACGAAATGATGGCGGCGGTGGATCAACTGAAATGGGACCCAAAACACACGCAGGAGCCCCTCTCCCTGCAAATCCCCGACATCGCAGCGCTGAAAAACAAACTGCCCCCTGACCTTCTGGGAGATGACGATCCGTTACTTCCGAACCATCCGGAAGGAATCGCTGTCCTCCTCAATGATGTCAAAGCGATCCTGGCCGCCCGGTTGAGCCGAGAGGGGAGCAGATCATGAGGATAAAACGGCTCGACTTGATCGCCTTTGGCCCATTCACGGATCAGACCCTGCTTTTCGATTCAAAAGGCCCCGGCCTAACCATCATATTCGGTCCCAACGAAGCGGGCAAAAGCAGTTCCCTGAGAGCCCTCAAATCTCTTCTGTACGGAATACCCGAACGAACCCCCGATAACTTCCTGCATCCCAATGACCAACTCCTCCTGGGCGGCTGTCTGAAAACCGATGACGGAGAACAACTCACTTTTTTGCGTCGAAAAAGACGAAAAACCTGCCTGTTTGACGCCCATGACAACCCCCTTGGCCCCGAGACCCTGTCGCCCTTTATTCGGGGGGTAGAGCAGGATGAGTTTGAAACCCTTTACGGCATTGATCACGAAGCCCTCGTTCGGGGGGGGAGAGACATCCTGGCCCAAAAAGGTGAAGTGGGGCAAGCCCTTTTTTCGGCAGGAACCGGCATTTCATCCCTCAGGAACGTCCTGAGCACCCTGGACGAGGAAGCGGATCAACTCTTCAGGCCTCGGGCTTCCACCCGTCACATCAATCGGGCCCTTGCCGACCACAAAAAACTTTTAAAAGAGATGCGCACCGCGACCCTCTCCGGACAAGACTGGATGAACGTGGAACAGGACCTTCAAAAGGCCGAAGCGGAACTGGCTTTGGTTGAACAGAAAAGGAGAAAAACGGATGTAGAACGGCGACAGCTAGAACGTTTGAAGCAGGCCCTTCCCCAACTGGCATTGCGCCGACAGTACCTGAATCGTCTGCAAAACTTGCGCGAAACCGTCCCCCTTCCCAATGACTTTACCAAACGAAGAAAAAAAGCGACAAATGGCCTGCAGAAAGCCCAACAAACCCGAAATACCGCCCTGCATCGACTGTCATCACTTAAGGAAAAGCAAGGGAACGTGTCATTTCATCCAACCCTCCTGGATGAAGGCGACTGGATTGAATCGCTCTACCAGAAACTGGGCAGCCACCAGAAAGCCATGAAAGACCGTCCCCGACTGGAAGGTATGCGCATTGGTTGTAAGAGTGAAGCCGCCGCGTTTCTCAGGCAGCTCCCCACGGACCTGCCCCTGGAGCAGTTAGAGCGACTGCGACCTTTTGTGGGGAAACGAAAGGCCATTCAAACCCTGGCTTCAAAATACGAAGCACTGAAACAGAGCAAGCAGCAGAACCGGCAACAACGCCGCCGTCTGGATGCTGCGCTTACGGAAATCGACCGTTCTCTTGCGCAAATGCCCCCCTCCCCCAACACCGACGAACTTCTCCAGGCCATAAAACTGGCTCGAAAATCAGGGGATTTGGACAGCCAGCTGCTTGAAAAAACGAGACTGCATGAAACCCGAGAAACACAACTCCTAGAAGAACTGTCACAACTGGGACTCTGGGCTGGAAATCCCAGTGAGGCCCGCAAACTCCCCCTCCCGCTCAGAGAAACCATCCTTCGATTTGACGAAAATTTTCGAAACTGTGCAGAAAAACTGCGCACAGCCAAACAGGCATGCGAAAACCTGGTGGAGGTCCGGGGGCGAATCACGGGTAACATCGGGGAGATTGAGTATTCGGGTGAGGTGCCCACCGAAACGGAACTTGAACAGATTCGAAAAAGACGGGATGCTCAATGGCAGTTGCTGAAAAAGCATTGGCTGGAAGGGGAGGACGTGACCCTTGAAAGCCGTTCATTTACCGAAAATGACGACCTGCCCGACGTCTATGAAAGCCATGTTGAAATGGCAGACCGTCTGTCGGACCGGCTACGCCGGGAAGCGGACCGGGTCCATAAATTTGCCGCGCTCAAAGCGGATCAACTTGCCAACCGGGAAGCAACGGAAACCGTCCACGAAAACCTGAGAGAGCTCAATGCTGAATCTACGGAAATTTCCAAAAAATGGAACTTACTCTGGCAGCCCTGCGGCATTGGGCCCCTTCCCCCTAAAGAAATGCTGGACTGGTCCGACAAATTCGAAAGAATCCGTTTCGGTGCCATGGAACTGAACAAAATTGAGGGGGACATCAGCACACAAAAAAACCAAAGAAAAAAACTGCGAAATGGGCTTCTGACGGCTTCAAGAATTTTTGGAGACACCAAAAAATTTCAGGATGAAACCCTTGAACCGGTTCTCATATTCTGCGAAACCCTTCTTGAAAATCTCGATCAGGATAGAAAGGATCGGCAAAAGCTGCTGGATAAACAAAATGATCTACTTGGCGATCTTAAAACGGCACAGCATCGTGAGAAGGCGGCACGGGAGGAATTGGCAAACTGGGAGAAACACTGGCACGAATCCGCAGCCCTTTTTATCAAAGCCGAAAGCAACCCGGACGAAACCCTTCCCATTATTCAACCGGAAGAAGCCAACGACATCCTTGAAAGCCTGAGAGGCTGCTTTTTAAAACTTAAAGAAGCAGATGATTTGCACAAAAGGATTGAGGGCATTGACCGTGATGCCGGAGATTTCGTGAAGGAAGTTCAAGATCTTGTGGAGAAAGCGGCCCCGGTTCTTAAAGGGCTCGAGCCGGTGCAGGCGGTCCTTCAGTTACAGAAGCTCTTGAAAAAAAACCTGGAACAGAAGACCCTCCTTCAGAAATATACCCGGGAAATTGAAGAAGCGGAAGACGACATCAACAGGGCCGAAGAAGCCATTCGCGCTGCAGAAACAGAGATGTCAGATTTAAGACGAATCGCCGGCTGCAAAGACTCGGACGATCTTGAAGAAGCGGAGCAGATCGCCAGGGAATACCTGGATCTTAATACCAAATGCAGCGAAACGGAAAACGCGCTCTTGAAGAGTGCCGAGGGTCTCAGCA
>CAYPQJ010000097.1:0-15249 GCA_964412835.1 uncultured Desulfobacteraceae bacterium
TTCTTCAATGGTTTTGGTGGTAAAGGGCTTCTCGATGAAATCCTGAATCCCTAACTTCACTGCCTCTGAAACAACATCCTCACTTTTGTAGGCAGTGATGAGTACCGTCATGATATGTGGCTGCGTATCTTGAATGTGTCTGAGAAGCTCCAGGCCATCCATGCCCGGTAATCTGTAGTCGGTGACTAAAATGTCATAGTCATGCTTTTTTAGCGCTTCTACGCCCTCTTCGGCAGTCTCAAGTGCCGTTAAGTGGCATCCTTCACTTTCAAAGAATAGGGACAGGGAATCTCTTATCCATTCATCATCATCGACAAGCAATATTTCCATGCTTTTGAGTTTGTTAAAAAGGTCCATGCTGGTTTTTCACCCGTGAAAAATATTGAAAAAATGGAAAACAAAAATTTCAATTTATTGAAAATTGGAACGAACCGGTTTTCTCTTCTGCCTGTGTTAATGCATAATACGTACCATTTGGGCATTATCATTATAAACCATGGACATTCAGAACGTTAGCATGCCTACCCTCGCAGAAGGAACTCCAGGAACAGCAGATTTAGAAAAATTGCTAAATCGATGTAGAATATTTTCGAAATCAAAAGATCAGCACAGACATCAGCAACCTGAATTGTGAGTTCAGTCCGTCGGTGAGGGAAATCTATTATGTTTGTAGTTTTTTATGGTGGTAGCGAAAGGTGTGATGGTTCATGTTAAGGAGCTTGGCTGCCTTGCTTTCATTCCCATCCGTCATTTTCAGCGCCGCTTCAATATAATGTCTGTCCAGGGATTCTTGGACCACGGCAAGGTCGATACCGGTCGCCGGAAGAGGCGGAAATGCCGTATGGTTCTTATCCTCCTCAAATCCTTCAGCCTCATGTGAACCCTTAATGTTAAGATCATTATCATCCAGTTCCGGTCCTTTCCCGATGAGAACCCCTCTTTCAATCATATTTTTCAGTTCGCGAACATTACCCGTCCAGTTGTACGCCATTAATGCGTTCTCAGCCCGGGGAGAAATGCCGGTAAATGTTTTTCCGAATTTGCGGCTGAATTCGTATAGAAAATGTTTGGCAATCTGAAGGATATCATCGCGGCGTTCATTCAACGATGGGACTTGGATCTTAATAACGCCCAGCCTGAAATAGAGGTCTTTTCTGAACCGGTCTTTTTCTATCATGCGGTCTAAATCTTTGTTGGTGGCAGAGACGACCCTGGTTTGAATTTGTCGTTTCTTTGTTCCGCCTACCTTGTAAAATTCACCTTCTTCAAGAAATCGAAGGAGCTTTGCCTGGGCTTCCAGACTTAAATCGCCCACCTCATCAAGAAAGAGGGTCCCGTTTGCGGCTTCCTCTATGAGGCCCTTCTTACCGGTTGCACCTGCTCCGCTAAAGGCCCCTTTTTCATACCCGAAGAGTTCACTCTCAATCAGGTCTTTTGGAATGGCTGCACAATTGACGGTCATTAAGGGACCTTTGAAATTGGGGCTTCTGTAATGGATGGCGCCGGCAAGGAATTCCTTGCCCGTACCCGTCTCCCCAAGGATCAGGATCGGGGTGTCAGGGCTTTTGGCCACCATTTCTATAAATTCCATTACATCCTGGATCGCTTTACTCTCCCCGATAAAGCATGGAAGGTTCTCTTTGAGATAATTCTCTTGTAGGTTCCGAATCTCCTTCCTTAATCGGATGGTTTCAATGGCATTATGGATGGTTACCTCGAGGGCGTCCATATGAAGCGGTTTCACCACATAATCGAAGGCGCCGGACTTCATGGCGGAGATCCCTGTACCAAGATCTTCATATGCGGTGATCATTATGATCATCGTATCAGGGTAAAGGCCCTTAATGATGCCAAGCGCCTTGATCCCATCCATGCCCGGCAATCCGATGTCAAGCAGGATAAGGTCTGGAGGCCTATTTTCCATGGCCTCAATGGCGGCCTCGGCTGTTGAAAACGTCGCCACTTGGTAGTCCGGCTCAAGGGCCATGCAGACCCCTTCCCTTATGGTCTTTTCATCATCAACGATATATATGGAATAAATTATCTTGTTCGCCGTACTTGCGGTTTTAAAAACCATCTGACACCCCCTTTGAGGTATTGGGTATCCCGGATTTTTTGATTGAAAATTTAATGGTGAATTCCGCCCCGCCCCATCTGCTTTCGGACACACTCAGGGATCCACCATGATCCGTAATGATCCTATGGCAAAGACTAAGGCCTATCCCCGTACTTTCAGTTTTGGTGGTATAAAAAGGATCAAATATTTTTTCTCTCAAATTCAAAGGAACGCCGGGACCGGAATCGGACATCTTCACTAAAACAAGATGATTTTCCGCCGACGAAGTAATCTTTACTTGCTTTGCGCCATCCACATTTTTCATGGCTTCTGCGGCATTGGTTATCAGATTTAAAATAACCTGCTCGATTAACTGTGGATCAACGTGGACCATTGGCAGGTTCTCAGCCAGGTTTTGATCAATCTTAACGCCTCTTTTACGTAAGCTGACGGAAGCAAGGCCAATGGCATCCTCAATGGGCTGATTTACACCTGTCAGAACCAACTTTGGTGCGCTCGGTTTGGAAAAATCCATGACCCTTCTGATTACGGACTCAATCTTATTTGAAGCCGACTGGAGTTGTGCAAGAATCTGCCTTACCTTCCCTAAACTTTCTTCCTTATTGTAAATTTTCTCCAACGTGTCCAGATATATATTGATTCCCGAAAGTGGGTTTCTTATTTCATGGGCAATGCCGGCAGCCACACGACCTAAGGAGGACATCTTGTCCTGAATTTTCAAAAGAGTTTCCAGCTCTTTGGCACGGGTAATATCCATCATATTGATTAATATGGCGCCTTTCCCCTGATATTCGATGGCGCTTGCCTGGCAATGTACCCATTTCAAATGAATGCCGGTCTTCGCTTTTTCCGGAGGATAAAACCTGAAATCCGTTTCCTGGATGCGAACCATTTTTGAAGTGATCTTTCTGTAAAATGCCTCTACTTTTTCAATATCATTCGGATGGATACTCTCAGCTTCTACTAATTTTGGCTTCCGGGGTAAAGGGCCAAGGAGTTTCTCCTGTAAGAGGTTTTGATAGACGACCTGGTCATTTTGAATAATGGAAATTCCGGTAATTGAATTTTCTACCAAATCACGAAATCGCTTCTCCGTTTCAAATAGCGCCGCTTCCGCGTGTTTATGTTCAACGATTTTTCCCATTCTTTCGGCAACGGCAGTTAACAGGGTTTTCTCTTCCGCCAGGAAAGGATCATTTTCCCACCCTGGTGTTACTTCCGGATAACCGACCTCTAATTTTCCGATTTTCTCTCCATGGGCAATGATGTCCGCAACCTGCCGCCATTGGGTTGCCTTATAGTTTCTTGTTTTAAATGCCGCCCCTTCCAGGATGATGCGTGCATAAGCGATTTCAGGATACTGCATGGCGGCTGAAATAAGGTCAAGGGTGCCTTGAAATATCTCATCCAACGAGATGCTCGGCTTTTCAATTAAATCGGCAAGGGCGTAGAGACAATTCAGCTCTTTGATCCGTTTATCAAGTGGCTGCATGGTCTTACGCAACGTTTCTTGGGCTTTTTCCCCATCACTAATATCTTGTAGGGATTCTACGGCTCCAATGAATTTACCCTTTTCATGCTCTTGCTGGGATTTTTTGTTATGTCTCTGTTCAACGACTTCCTTTTTTAACGCCCGGATCTCTTGTTCCAATTCTTCATAGGTTGGTTTGTTGGACATCGGCAACCACTCCATCATCATTAAGCCAAGGAGTTTACATGGACCCCATTCACATTGGGATAGCCGCAGATTACGATTTCAGCAAGGAAATTGAAACCTCTAAATTTGACTTGCTTGGCATCGAGCAGCAGGGCTAGCTTCCGGCATGATGAATTTGTATGAAATGGCTCAATTTATTGATGGCCATGAAAAAGATGTAATGTTTAAACTTAACAAGATAAAGCGGTACCCGTTATATCTTAAAGATATGGTCCGGGGTGTCATCCCCGGAGGTGCAGCGACGACCATGTGTTTTTCTCGCAATTCGAAAATAACAAAAATGTCTATATGGCGGTCAGATATAGCTTTTAGTGCCGGGCATCCGGTGTTAGGTTGTGAAAAACAACAAAATAAGGAGAAATCATATGAAAACATTCCATCATGCAGCCCATGCGCCGGATCAAACCTTCGACCCCATCATGCTCAAGCCGGTGGGCTTTATCAGAAACGAAATTGATGAGCCTTTTCTCAAGGCCGGAGAAGATGGCATTGAAATGAAGGAGCGGATGACGGCCGTAAAGGCCCAAGTTCGAAAAATTCGAAAAATGAAATCGGAAATTATCATCAATCCTGAGTTGGCCGGGACTCTGGAGGACATCGAAGCCTATTCTCATCTGGTGATCCTGTACTGGGCGCACAAGACGCCCGAAAAAAGCCGGTCGCTCACTCGGGTGCATCCCATGGGCAGAAAGGAAATACCCCTGACCGGTCTTTTTTCCACTTGCAGCCCGGCCCGGCCCAACCCGATCCTCACGACTGTGGCCCGTTTGTGCGAAAGAAAAGACAACGTCCTGGAAGTTGCCGGCATTGACGCTGTCAATGGAAGCCCCGTTATCGATATCAAACCCTATGTCAAAGAGTGGTACCCTCAAAAGGAGGTACGGATTCCGGAATGGATGCGGCGAATAATGGAAGAAGTGGGCGAAACGGATGAGGGTGCGTAAAAATGCCGAAGAAAGGCGTTTAAGACCGTGAAAAAATTTAGGAAGGTTGGTTTAATAAATCATGGATACAACTATATGATCCAGTTCAAAATTTAGCGCTTTGAATCATGGGATGTCCACCCATAATCCCCGGGGAAACGCTATGAATCGGTACATTGATGTAATAATTTGACAAAGAACCCACATATCGGCAGATCAAAAAAGTGTGTATTAAGGCTCAACGCCGGTATTGTCCGGTGATCCTTCTGTTCCGTATGTTTGGGATCCCGGATGTAGATCAACTCATTTCCAAAGGAGGCGTTAAAAGGCATGAAGACAAAATACAGGACCATCAGGGTAACCATTGAAGACGGTGTGGCCGTCCTGACCATTGACAGCCCTCCGGTAAACCAGATGTCGTCACAGATGGGTCAGGACTTTGGGAAAGCCATCATTGAAGCCTTTGGAGATGATACGGTGAAAGCCGTCATCTTGACGGGCACGGGGAAAAACTTTATCGCCGGCGCCGATATCACACAGCTTCAGCTTATAAAGAACAGGGATGAGGTCTTTCAAGTGGCACTCAAAGCCGCTTTGTTTCTGAACAGCATAGAGGTGGCCCCCAAACCGGTCATTGCGGCCATCAATGGGAACTGCCTTGGGGGAGGTCTGGAGACCGCCATGGCTTGCCACTATCGTGTTGCGGCACAAGGCGTCAACCTGGGGCAGCCCGAAGTACGGATCGGGCTCATCCCGGGCGCCGGGGGAACCCAGAGACTCCCCAGGCTCGTGGGCCTCCCGAATGCCCTCGATATGATTACCACCGGAAAGCCCATCAAATCGGAAAAGGCCTTCATGCGAGGGCTTGTGGACCAGGTCGTCCCCGCCGAGCAGCTTCTGGAAAAGGCCTTTGAAGCGGCCCAATCATTCGTATCGGGTAAGCTCAACTTTCAACTTCACGTGACCAGGAATATCAATGACCGGCTGCCCAGCGCTGCCGAGAAAACGGCAATGGTCAATTACGCCAGGTACATGGCCATGCAGAAAGGGAAAGGGTATATCGCGCCTTTCAAGGCTTTAGATGCCTTTGAGCAGGGTCTTGGATACGACATAGAGGCCGATATTGAAAGAGAGGTCGGTCTTTTTGCGGATTGCGCCATATCTGATGTGGCCAAGAACCTGATCGGCATCTTTCTTAACACCCGGGCAGCAGGCAAACTTCCCAGGATCAAGGGGTTGAAACCGGCGAAAATTGCGAAGGTCGCCATGCTGGGCGGTGGGGTCATGGGTTCGGGCATCGTCAACCTGCTTTTGAAAGAAGGTATCGGGGCAGTGCTCTGGGATATTAACGACGGTGCCATCGAAAAAGGGGTGGCGGCGGTCCGGAAGACTTTCGCTTATTCCATCAAGAAAAGGAAGATGACAAAGAAAGATCTTGACGCAATGATCGAAAACCATTTGACCACGACCAGCTCCCTGGAAGACCTGAAAGATGTGGATCTGGTTATCGAAGCCGTTCTGGAAGATATGGATGTGAAGCAGGGTATCTGGAAACAGCTGGAAGGGATCTGCAGACCCGACGTGGTGTTTGCCACCAACACTTCCGCACTCCCCATTACGGAAATGGCGACCATCCTGAGCGATCCGGGCAGGATGATCGGGCTCCATTTTTTCAACCCCGCGGACAGGATGCCGCTCTTAGAGATCATCTGCGCGGAGAAAACCTCCGACCCGACACTGGCCACGAGCGTTGCTTTTGCCAGGGTCATCAAGAAAATACCCATCGTGGTCAATGACGGCCCGGGGTTTTATGTGTCGCGGCAGTTGGGTGGCCTTTTTGGGGGCGCGGTTTTTCTTTCCGCCGACGGCGTGGACGGGGGGCTTCTGGAGCAGGCCATGATCGATTTCGGAATGCCCATGGGTCCCGCAACCCTGGCGGATCTCACGGGGATCGATATCAACTACCATGTCAACAAAACATTTGAAAAGAGGCTGGGCGAACGGTATACGGTGCATCCTCTGACGGAGGTCATTTACAATACGGGTTGCTACGGCAGAAAAACCGGTGCCGGGTATTTTGACTACAGCGGTGAAAAGCCGGTTCCCAATCCAATCGTGGTGGAGGCGGTACAGGCGTACCTGAAAAAAAAGGGCATCGCCTTCAAAAAGATGTCCAAACAGGAGATCATCGATGCCATGCTCGCTCTTGGGATCAACGAAGCAGCATTCATGATGGAAGAAGGGATCTGCGATCGTCCGCAGGATATGGATCTGGCCATGATCTATGGCACCGGGTTTCCGCCCTACAGGGGGGGGATTCTCAGATATGCCGATAAGTGGGGACTGAAGAATGTGTATGAAAAGCTGCAGGAACTGGAAAATCTGTATGGGATACGGTTCCAGCCGGCTAAGCTGATCAGTGAGATGGCCGAATCGGGAAAGACCTTTTACTCAGAATAGAGGTTTTGGTCCACGGTTTCCATAAAAGATCGAAATCCAAAATCCCAGATCCAAAATCCAAAATCGAACAAGGAGGATTACCCATGAAAGAAGTTGTTATAGCCGGATATTTGAGGACAGCCAATCCCGCTCCAGACCGAAAGACCCGGCTAGGGATTGGTTCTGTAAGATGAGAGGCGATGAACTCCTGGCGAAACTGCTGCCGGAACTGATTGAACGAACGGGTATCGATGCCGAAGAGATCGATGATTTCCTGGTGGGGTGCGCCACCGCTGTAGGAGAGCAGTGGGCCTATGGGGGCCGTTTTCCCATTTTCCTGGACAACCTGCCCGAGACCATCCCCGCCAAGTTCGTGGATCAACAGTGCGGATCGGCCATGGCCGCCATCCAGATCGGATTCATGGAGATTGCACAGGATTACGCGGATGTGGTGATGGTGGGCGGCTACGAGCACATGACCCGAATCCCCATGGGTGGATATACCACGGAAAGAGGGCTGATTGCACCGAACATGACGCTCTTTCTCTATCCCGATTTTCAGCACTGGGATATGATGAATGCCATGAACATGGGGATGACGGCGGAAAAGCTGTTTTCCCAGACAGATCTCAGCAAAGAGGATCTGGACAAATGGGCGGTTCGTTCCCACCAGCTGGCGGCCAAATTTCAGAAAGAGGGGTTTTTCGATGGGGAAATTATGCCCATCGAAGCCCCCCAGGACGACGGAACCGTCATGACCGTGGACAAGGATCAGGCGGTACGGGGAGATACCACCCTTGAAGGGATTGAAGGGTTGAGACCGGCCTTCAAAAAAGACGGGGTGATTACGGCGGGAAATTCTTCCCCGCTGAACGCGGGCGCCTCTTCCATGCTGCTCATGAGCAAGGAGACCGCAAAGAAAAAAGGGATCAAACCCCTTGCCACCATACGGTCCATCGGTTTCGCCGGGGTGGATCCTACCATCATGGGTGCGGGGCCGGTGCCGGCAAGCCGGATGGCGCTGGAAAAGGCTGGCCTCAAAGCGTCCGACATCGACTTCTGGGAGATCAATGAGGCCTTCAGTGTGGTAGCCCTCAACTGCATCAGAAAACTGGGCCTGGATCCGGAAACGGTCAATGTAAAGGGCGGCGGTGTGGCCATCGGCCATGCACTGGGTTCGACCGGCGCACGCCTGGTGGGCACCCTGGCCCGAATCCTGAATGAAAATAATGGACGATACGGTTGTGCCAATGCCTGCGTGGGAGGCGGTCAGGGGGTGGCCACCATTATTGAACGGGAAGAATACGACTGGTAACATCATTTCGGATTGCGGAATCGAAGGGTTAACAGGCGCTAAGGCCTAATGGGGTAGTATCAAAGGAGAGAGAAAGGCATGGGCATCAACTATTTCAACAGGGATGACAGGGATTTGAGATTTGTCCTTTTCGAATACCTGGATGTGGACAAACTTCTGGCTTACGAGGCCTATGAGGATTTTGACCGGGAAGACTTCAGTATGATGATTGACGAAGCGCTCAAGGTGTGCCGGGAAGTCCTGGGCCCTGCCATGCAGGACGGGGACAGGGAAGGGTGTTCATATGAGGAAGGGCGGGTGAAACCGCCGGCATCATTCCATGAATGCTGGAAAGTCATGTCGGAAAACGGCTGGATCGGTATATCCAACAAGCCTGAATTCGGGGGGCAGGGGCTACCTGCTGTTGTCAGCGGCATTTTGGGCGAGCTCTTCACCGGGGCGAATTTCGCCTTTATGTGCTACCCGGGCCTGGCCGTGGGGAACGGCCGTCTTATCGAAAATTTCGGGACGGACCAGGACCGGGAGCTGTTTGTGGAAAAGATGTACACCGGCCAGTGGGGCGGGACCATGTGCCTGACCGAACCGGATGCGGGATCCGATGTGGGCTGGCTACGCACGAAGGCAACGCCTGATCCGGAGTTCGACGATCCTCGAATATACAGGATTGAGGGAACCAAGCGGTTTATCACTTGCGGCGAACATGACTTAACCGAAAATATCATTCATCTCTTATTGGCCCGCATTGAGGGCGCTCCCCCGGGAACCAAGGGGATCAGCCTGTTCATTGTGCCGAAGATTCGTGTCAATTCGGACGGCTCCCTGGGTGAGCCCAATGACGTTTTCTGCAGCGGTATCGAGCATAAAATGGGAATACGCGGCTCATCCACCTGCACCCTTAATTTCGGCGAGAATGGAAACTGCAGAGGGATCCTTCTTGGAGAGCCCAACAGCGGAATGGCTAAAATGTTCCAGATGATGAATGATGCCAGAATCGGTTGCGGGGTCCAGGCCCTCGGGGTCACGGCAAGCGCTTACGACGCGGCCCTTAAATATGCCAGGGAAAGGGTTCAGGGCCCCCTTTTTACAAACCGAGAGGGTGGCAGGGTACCGATTGTCCAGCATGAAGACGTGCGGCGCATGCTTATGAACCTGAAGGCTGGCACGGAAGCCATACGCGCCATGATCGGAAAGCTCATGTATTATATCGATGTGGCCCATAACGATCCCGATGAGGCCATCCGTGAGGAAACTTCCCTTCGGACCGAGCTCCTCACGCCCCTGGTCAAGGCCTATTCCTCTGATGCCGGCTATTTTTTGATCCGCGATGCCATTCAGATTATGGGCGGTGTGGGATACTGCAGCGAGTTTCCCGTAGAACAATATGCCCGCGACATAAAAATCGTCTCCATCTGGGAAGGAACCTCTTTCATCCAGTCCCTGGACCTGGTGGGTCGCAAACTGGGCATGAAGGGGGGGAGTATTTTCCGCGATTGGATACAGGAAATCATGGCGTTTACCAAAGAACACCAGGAGGATGAGGATTTCGGCCCCGATGCCAAACTCCTTTTCAAGGCATCCAAGGCCACAGGGGATTTCACCATGAAATTCATGCAGTATTTCCAGGAGGGGAAACTCTCCCTCATTCCACTGATCTCCACCCGTTTCCTGGAATGTTTTGCCGAGACCGCCATGGCCCATTTCATGCTGGAGCAGGGTCTCATTGCGCGCAAAAAACTTGCAGATGTTGAGGCGGAATCGGCGGATGGGATCTTTTACCGGGGCAAGATGGAAACCGTCCGTTTCTTCTGCCGTAACATTCTTCCCAACGTCTTTTCAAGGCATATGGTTATGCAACAGGAAGACACGTCCGCCGTTGATATTCCGGAAGAAGCCTTATAGCGGTACGGCTTATTCTCCCGTAAACTCCGGTTTGCGTTTTTCAAGGAACGCTTTGAACCCTTTACGCCTTACCCTGTTTTGCTTGCCACCCGAACCGCCTAAATGTCCTCGGCTCCCTTCTGTTTTCTTTGACAAGTCGAGGGGGCTTCTGGCCTCTTTGAGGGTGACGCTTTTCACGGTATGGGTGTAAATCATGGTGGTCCTTACATCGCTGTGCCCCCAACAGCTCCTGAATGGTACGAATATCATAATTGGCCTGCAGCAAATGACTGGCAAAACTATGCCGAAAGGTATGGGCGGAGGCACGTTTAGGGATTTTTGACTTGTTGACCGCCTTTTTTATGGCTTTTTGAAGATGCGTTTCATGGAAATGATACCGCCTAAAAACTTTTTCATCGGGCACAAAGGTTAATGTCTTCCCCGGAAAGAGCCACTGCCAGGCTAGTTCTTAAGCGGCATTTTTGTATTTTTTGCCCAATAAATCAGGGAGAAAGGTCCCGGCATACCCTGAATCAAGATCTTGCTGGTGCAAATCAATTACCGTTTGAAGCTGGTCATTTAATTCCGCAATCAGTGTTTCAGGCAGGGGAACGGTTCTGTCTTTTCCCCCTTTTCCATCATGAACCGTTAAAATACCGGCATCGAAATTAAGACAGCCAACCCTCAGATTAATACATTCAGACAGACGGAGGCCGCACCCATACAATAGTTTCACCATTAAATCAAAAGGATAGGCCAGATTAGAAATGATTGTATCGATCTCTTCCCGTGATAAAACCACTGGGATGTAGGGCTTCCTTTTTGCCCTTGGCACATCTTTGATCTCTCCAAAATCTTTTTTGAGGACATTTCTAAAAAGGAATAAAAGGGCGTTGAATGCCTGATTCTGGGATGAAGCGGATACATTTCTTTTAACAGCAAGAAAGGTTAAAAAGTCCTTTACATCAGAGGTGGATAACAACTGGAAATCCTTGCTCTTGGTATAATTTTGAAAGTGTCTGATCCACGATCTATAAGATTTCAATGTTTTGGGTGAATAGTGTCTCAGTTTGATTTCAGAGACCAATCCATCGTAAACCGGCACCCAATTGGCGTTCATTAGTTTTAAATTATCTTTTTTTCTTGCTAATTTCTCATCTTTATTTTTTAATGGGTCCACTTTCTCAGAACCAATTGGCCCTACTAATTCATAGAATAACGATACGGCATGATATGCCTGTTTTTGTTGTTGAGCAGTTTGTTTCTTGTCCTTCAATTTTTGAACAAAATGAACAGCATTTTCTTTTTTCAACTGATCTAAACGATATTTTTCACAAAAATTCAAATAATACCGCAACCACTTTAGATAATGGAAATGTGTACTCTTGGAAATCGCTTTGTTCTTCATGTGTGCATCAAAAAGGACCTTTATATGTGACGGAATCTGTTTCATGTGGGATTAAACACCTTTCCGTTTATCATGCATATTTGCATACTATACAGCTAGTGTAACATTAAAAAAAAAGGCCGCAAATTTTTGTCAAGATTTTTTTTCTGTGAACGATAAACAGAAACCATACAATCACTGGTTCGGGCCTGAAAGGAATAACTGAGCATGGCTTTCACTGCCGTCCCAGAAGAATCAAAGAAACAGATCAATAAGGCTGGAGCAACCCTTACCCAAGACAACCCTTCGCCATCAGACCTTGCAAGGGCCGTTGCTTTAGCGGACAGATGGCGAGCCTGCCATGCGTATCCGATCAACACGTTTCAGGCCACCCTTAGAACGAAGCTCCGGTTGTATCGCGGCGATCCCATCGTGGCACAGCGCCTAAAGCGCATGCCCACTATCATCGATAAACTGAAACGTTACCCCAATATGAAACTTACCACGATGCAGGATATCGGAGGCGTGCGTGCCATTCTAAACTCCGTAAGAGATGTTTACAGCCTTGCATCAGAGTATCGTGAGAACAAACGATTCACCCACGAACTCGTTGACCAGAAAGACTACATTCAAAGCCCCAGAGATGAAGACGGCTATCGCAGCATCCATCTGATCTACAGATATAGGAATAGTCAGGCTCAGGCTTACAATGGCCTCCGCATTGAGTTACAGATCCGTACACGATTGCAGCACACGTGGGCAACAGCAGTCGAATCGATGGGTACGTTGCTCGGGCAAGCGTTGAAGAGCCGGTTGGGGGATAGGGAATGGCTTGATTTCTTCGCTCTGATTTCGACAATTTTCGCAATTGACGAGCGTTGCATGCCACCACCCCGATTCATTGGTCAATCTCGTGAAGACCTCTCTATTTCAGTCGCTTCGCTTGAGGCGAGTCTCGACGCATTGACCTTGATGCGGGGCCTGTCGGTCGCTGCAAATGAGATATACAAGGACAATTCAGGAAAAGGTTGGTCGTACCACCTCATCATACTCAACTCGCTTAAGCGAACATTGCGGATCAAACCCTACGATCGAGACAGCCTCGACCAAGCATTGACCGACTACGCTCGTATCGAAGCGGAAGCGGCCAAAGGAGCAAAAATTGAGCCGGTTCTTGTATCTGCAGGCCCAATGAAGCAGCTCCGCCGCGCATACCCAAACTTCTTTCTCGACATCAACGAGTTCGCTAAAAAAGTCAACAGGATCTGTACCGATGCGAGGAAATAGAGAGGCCCGAACAACGGCATGAAGGACGACGGCAAAAAGCCGCCGCGCCTTATGCCGGGCATTAGAAAGGAAAATATCATACAATGAAACTATATAAAATTTCAGATAAAGATAAAGCATCAGTGGTTAGGCCGTTAGATTCAGATCTTCTTGAGTCGGAAGTTGAAAACCTTTTAGAAAAAGATCCTGTTTTATTACTCGGTGAAGAAATTTTGTATATTGGGCGACAAGTTAAAACAGACGTTGGAAAAAAATTAGATCTTATCGCCTTAGATAAATATGCTAGATTAATAGTTATTGAATTAAAAAGAGGATATGCCCCCAGAGAGATAATAGCTCAGGTGCTAGATTACACATCATGGATTAATAAACTTTCAGAGAGGGAAATTGAAAAAATAGCTAAAGAGTATTTTGAGAAACAGAATTTACCATTCAAATCACTTCATGAAGCCTTCGAAAAAACATTTGGCAAAGCACTGCATAAGTCTGTTGGAGAAGATATTTCAATAATTCTGTTTGCAAAAGATTTTTCACAAGAAGTTATAAGACCTGCGGAATATTTAAACGAAAATGGTGTACCAATTAGCTGCATCAAATTTGAAATTTTTTCATCAACTGAAAATGAGAAATATTTTCTAACAGAAGTTATAATTGGAGATGAACTCGTAAATGAGGAAACTAATAAAGAGGAAATAACAGCTGAAAATAAAACTTTTTGTAAAAAGCTTATTGATAAACTTACAAAGAGATTAGAAGAGATTTACGGTGACTGGACTTTATCATTGGGAGTAGAAAGACTGTTCCCATTTAAGACTTATCAGGATCGCCAAGGGGCTTGGACATCCTCATATGTCGATTGGCTTTATAAAGATGAAGCTAAATTTTGTTTGGAAGTCGCAATTTATCCAGGTGATGAGGATGAAAAACAAGGCTTTTGTCTATACCTTCATGCAAGAAAACAATCCACAGGCCTTGTCAACTTTTTTGACTCGGGGGCCAGTGTTCTTGAGGTATTAGAAGATTTTGAAGATGAAAGTAAATCAAACAAACCTCAGTACGCAAAATATATAGAAATGGACAATTTCACATATGAAAACATTGAGAAGATTGCAATAGCAGAAATCGAAAAAATTAAACCACTTATAGAAACTCTATTAAATTGAGTGTCTAACCTGGCGTTTCACAAGGGTTGCGGAAACAGCCCCGCAACCTGTGAACTCAACATTAGCAACTAAAGGAAAGCTATGTCGCATTACTTCTGGGCAGAATTTTTAGAGTTAGTGTCCGTCCATAAATAAGGTTTTTTGGGCGAGCCAAAGGTGAATGAGATTCACCGTAAGCCTTCAATGCGCACTTATAACGCGCCGCGTTATCAAATTGCCTGGAATTTGGCTTTCAACCCATTCAGGAAAAACACTCGTCCCTTGGTTTGTGTAACAGACCTTTGATTTAGGGTTTCCGGTTATGCCATTTCCTGCCTTGCAAACGTAAACAGGTTTGCAGTGACAATGGATGACCAAACATAGCTTTTGAAAGATCGAAACGATTTCCAGGTACATCGCCAAAAACCAAAGCTTCTTTTGAGCCAGGAGATTCCCGATTCAATGCCCGCACGAAACCGGCGAAGTCTTTTGTATACCCAGCGACTCTGGCACATGTCTTCTTCTTTGAGGCCGCGCTTTTTGGCAAAACAAACATTCTTAATATCCCTTGATTTGGCTGCCTCAAGGTTAGCCTTGGATGCGAATCCACCATCCAGTGCGGCATTCCGGGGATAGCGCCCATAAATTTTGTCATGACGATCCAGCATTTGACAGGTCAGCGTAGAGTCCGCGGGGTTGCCCTCGACAATCAAACAGTCGGAGATAAAATTGGAAGGACCTCCGGTCAAACAGACTTTGTGGCCATAGTACTCGTCCCTGCGGTCCTTGATGATAATATCGGTATGGGGTTCAAAGATTGAAAAGACTTTTTCCCGGGCAGGAACTTTTTCGTCATCAATGATTCTTCGCGTGGTTTGATCGAGCACCTTTTCAGCCAAAGGAATCAGTTCTTCAAAATCTTTCATCATGGCCATGGCAAGTGCCATGCCTTTCGTGTCAGAAAGATCACAGCACTTGAGAACAGCGGCGGCTGATTTTGCATAACTAACTGTTTTTCCGGTAACTTTTAGGAGGTCTTTGTAAGGCTTGACTCTGGCCTTTTTGCTCTTTGCGTTAAGAACTT
>CAYPQJ010000098.1:0-15055 GCA_964412835.1 uncultured Desulfobacteraceae bacterium
GACATAGTTACAGGCAGCCGTCTGGCCCACCATATCAACATTCCATCCCATTTTTCGTGCGGTTGATACAGCGATGATCGTGTCCTTGATGATGGTCCCCAACATGACCACGTCACATTTTGCCTCCCTCAATTTGTTAATAGCGCCGACATAATTGGTTTCCGATGCCTTGTGCGTTGTTTCAGCAACGAGCGTCATATTCATTTCTTTTAGCTGATCCTTTACGGCATCAGCCGTTTCAAGCCCAAAATCGGTATCCTGATACATCATGCAAACACGCTTTTTCCCTTTTTCTTCCACAAAATACTTTAGCCCGGCTCTCACATTACCGTAATACGGTGCCAGATTGGCAAATTTTAGTTTGTTGAGGGGTTCATACATGGACCGCGCCGCTGTGTAAGGAAAGAGATTCGGCACGTTTTTCTTTTTCAACATGGGAAAAATTGCGTTGTTCATGGGTGTGCCGATGCTGGCAATGAGAAAAAAGACCTTATCCCGGTTTACCAGTTTATTGGCTTTTTGAACTGCGATGGGCACTCTGTATTGTGAATCTTCCACAATATATTTAATCTTACGCCCATAGATTCCACCGGCTTCGTTGGCTTCATCAAAGCGCATTCTGACGCCGTTGGTTGCGTCAATGCCCCAACCGGCAACGGGTCCGCTAAGCGCAGTATGAGTGCCGACGACAATTTGGTTTTTCGAGACGCCCCGGGTTCCGGCCTGAACCGCCACGACCATTCCCAGCAAAATAACGACACTTAAGAACATTTTTAAAAGTTTTCTGCCTTTCATCTCCTCTTCCTCCTTTTCCAATATGGATTTTAAAAGTTTGACGGAATCGACAGGATTAACGGGATCAATGGAGCAAGTTTATATCGATCCTGAAGATCATGTAAATCCTGTCATCTTCTCCTCCCTTTTCAATACTGGTACATTGTTTCAATTAAGTCTTTATATTTTTTATTGACGAAATTTCGCTTCAGTTTCATGGTGGGCGTGAGTTCATCATCTTCCGCGGTTAAGAGTTGATCGATCAGTCGTATTTTCTTGATTTGTTCCACCCGGGCGAATTGTTTGTTTACGTTTAGTGTTTCTTCCCATATCAGTTCTGTAATTTCTTTGGCTTTGCATAAGCTGGCATAATTTGTATAGGGGATATCGTTGTCCTGGGCATGCTTTTCAACATTTTCCTGGTCAATCAGAATGAGGCAGGTTAAATATTTTCGATTGTCGCCAATAACCACCGCATCCGTTATGTAGGGTGAAAATTTTAACTGGTTTTCAATTTCACTGGGAGAGATGTTCTTTCCACCTGCGGTAATGATGATGTCTTTCAAACGATCGGTGATGGTAACAAACCCTTCCTCGTCCATTTTTCCCACATCACCTGTGTGCAGCCATCGATCAACGACCGTTTCTTCGGTTTTATCGGGCTGGTTCAAATAACCTAAGAATACGCTGGGGCTATTTATCAGGATCTCTCCTTCACCGGAAATCTTGACGTCGCTGCCTGGAATTGCCTGACCAATGGTGCCCAATTTTGAATTTCCAATAATGTTTGCCGTACCCACCCCGCAGCACTCGGTTTGTCCATAAGCTTCAAACATTTCCACACCCATGGATAGATACCATCTTATTAAATCGGGTGAGATGGGAGCGGCGCCGGTCCCGGCCCATCTGAGCCTGTCGAGACCCATCATCCGCAGGATATTATTTAAGACTGCTTTTTTGGCAATCCAGTAAATGGCGGATAAAAGCGGCGGGATGGGTTTTCGCCTGATTTTATAAGATGAAGCCTGTTCCCCTATTTTGACAGCTGTATGATAAGCCCATTTGCCAAAACGGGTTGCATCTTTGACTTGAAGCTGAATAACGGCATAGAACTTTTCCCAGATTCGTGGAACGGCTATAAATACGGTTGGCGATAACTCTCTGATATTTTCCGGAACCGTATCGGGTCCTTCCACAAAATTGACGGTGCCGCAGGATTTCAGCGGTACGAGGATTGAGAGAAGTCTTTCCAGAATGTGACAAAGGGGCAGGAAAGAAAGCTGCTCATCTTTATCATTGATTTCAAGAATTTTATCGAATGTTTCAATCTGGTACATGGAATTACGGTGACTGATCATCGCTCCTTTGGGTGGACCGGTCGTTCCCGATGTATATATCAGCACCATTAGATCTTCCGGTTTGGCCCTATCGATTTCGCGGTCCCAGAGGTCAGGATGAGCTTTACAATGGGTTCGACCCAGTTCATACAAGTCTTCCATCATCATGACTTGATCATCAGTGAATTCGTGTAACCCTTCCGGATTGAATACGATGACTTTTTGAATCGTCGGCGTATTCTTTCTTACTTCCAGGTATTTATCCAACTGTTCTTCATTTTGAACAAACAAAAACCGGGTTCCCGAGTCTGTTGCCAGGTATTCCAATTGTTGACTCGAATCAGTGGTGTAGACCCCGCTTGTGACGCCGCCGCTGCAAAGGATACCCATATCGGTGAATAACCATTCTTTATTATTATCACTCACAATCGAGCAGACATCTCCCCGCTTTAATCCCATCGCAAGGAGTCCCATGCCGATTTCCCCGGCTTTGTTGCCGTAATCCGTCCAGGTGAAAGATTCCCATATACCGAAGTTCTTTTCCCTCATGGCGACTTTACTGCCCAACTGCCCAACGCGATGTCGAAACAGCTTTACAAGGGTATCGCAGCCTTCAATGAGAATCGGATTGTATTTGGGTGTGGTCATAAACTTGTCTTTTTTTCTCGTTCCCACGCTGGAGCATGGGAACCAAGCGAATCCGCAATCCAAAATGCTAACGCCAGGTTTTCCTTTTTTTCCATCGGCGCCTGCCCCGCACGCCCTCTTCTTTTATCCCCATGTAAAACTCTTTAATGTCATTGCTCGCCATCAGGTTTTCGCACGTATCTTCCATCACAATTCGTCCATTTTCCAACACGTAGCCATAGGCGCTGTTTTGCAGCGCCATGTTGGCATTTTGCTCCACCAGCAACATGGTCATTTTCTGCGCGGTGTTTAACCGCTTGATGATATTGAAAATATCTTGAACAAAAAGGGGAGACAGACCCAGGGAGGGTTCGTCCAGCAGCATCAATCTGGGGCGGGCCATCATGGCACGTCCCAGTACCAGCATCTGCTGTTGTCCCCCTGATAAAAGCCCTGATTTCTGTTTTTTGCGTGCTTTTAAGATGGGAAAATAGTCGTAGACAGTTTCTAAATCCTCATGAATCTCTTTTTTTTCTTTTCGACCGTACGCCCCCATCAACAGGTTTTCTTGAACCGACAACAACGGAAAAACCTCTCTTCCCTCGGGAACATGCGCGATTCCTTTTCGTGCAACCCAATCCGGATTGTGCTTTTGAATCTCTTTTCCTAAAAATTCAATTTTTCCTTTTTGGGGGTCCATGGCGCCGGATATGGTTTTCAAAATGGTGGTTTTACCTGCACCATTTGCGCCCAGAATGGTGACAATTTGGCCTATCTGAACATCAAGGCTGATCCCCTTAATCGCCAGTATGGGACCATAGTAGGTCTCGATATTTCTTAAGATTAATATGTTGTCAGACACCTTTGTCTTCTCCGAGATATGCCTTGATCACATCTGGATTCTCCTGAACCTCTTTCGGTGTTCCGTCCGCTAGTGCCCGGCCGTAATTTATGGCAAGGACATGGTCGGAAACCTGGGAGACCAAATTCATATTGTGTTCGACCATAATCACGGTAATGCCCAGGAGTTTCTTGATATCATCGATCCAGAATGACATATCTTCCGTTTCATCCACATTCAAACCGGATGCGGGTTCGTCCAGCAGGAGGAGTTTCGGTTCGGTGCAGAGCGCTCTCCCCAGCTCAACAATCTTTCGTACCCCATAGGGAAGGTTTTGGATCAATTGATTCCTGTAGTGTTGTAAATCCAGGAAATCGATCACATCTTCAACCTTCCTTCGATGCGCCAATTCCATTCGTTTTACCGAAGGCAGAAAAAACAGATCTGAAAAAAAAGTGGACCGGCAATAAATATGGCGGCCGATCAGTAGATTGTGAAGGACCGTGGCGTGCTCGAACAGTTCAATATTCTGAAATGTCCTGGCGATTCCCAGGTTGACGACCTGGTGAGCCGGCACATGGGTGATATCGTTATCCACAAAGGTAATTCGGCCTTCGGTCAGATTGTATATTCTGCTGATAATATTGAAAATAGTTGTTTTACCCGCCCCGTTGGGTCCCACAATGGTGAAGACCGTCCCCTTTTCCACATGAAAACTGACATCGTTGACCGCCCTGATGCCGCCAAAATCAATTGAAATGTTTTCTACCTTAAAAAACGTCATTGCACTCGCTCCGTTTTCAAATATGTTTTTTGACGTTTAAAGGTTGCTTTGCGGTAAAGTGGAAACATTTCGAAGAAAAGTTTGAATTTCACCCATCTGCCGTACAGTCCCATGGGCTCAAAGATAATGAACAGGACCATGATAACGCCAAAAAGCCCCGGCTCCAACCCTGGAAACTGGCCTATGGCGGGTGGCAGATAGTCTTTGGCAATGGCGATTGCCTGAGGCAACAGCCCTACAAAAATGGCGCCGAAAATGGCCCCGTGAACCGTTCCCAGCCCGCCAACGACGACCATCATCAGGAGTTGAATGGACAAAAGAAAATTGAACGCGTCCGGGGTTAAATAGGATAGTCGGTGCGCAAACAAAGCGCCCGCCAGGCCCGTAAAAAATCCGCTGATGGCAAATGATTTGATTTTGTAGACCGATAAGTTGATCCCCATGCTCTCAGCAGAGATTTCCGAATCACGGATGGCAACAAATGCCCGACCGGTGGGTGATCTGACCAGATTCAGCGTCAAATACAACACCAGCAATAGAATTGCCAGACAGAGGAAATAAAATTGCCAGGTACTGTCCAGCTCGAATCCAAAAATGACGGGATAATCCACCGACATCCCGCCTAAGCCGCCGGTAACGGATTTCCAGTGGGAAATGATCTCTTTTACGATAATCGCGAAAACCAACGAGGCGATGGCGAAGTAGATCCCGGTCATTTTTCTTAATGGGATTGTTATCAAAGCGCCGACACCGAAACTGATAAGACCGGCCAAAAAAATGGAAATTAAAAAAGGAACCCCCTGATGTAAAAAATAGGCATTGGCATAAGCGCCTATGCCCATAAAGGCGGCATGACCCAAACTGGGCAGTCCTGTGAATCCCACCGGGATCATCAATCCCAATCCGGCAATGGCGTAGATAAAGATGAAGGCCATTTCGCCGATATAAAATTCATCCAGAACAGCAGGCGCGATTAATACGGCCAGTAAAAGAAGACCGTACCAAAAAATATACCCGTTGTGTTTCAGGAGTTTTATATCTTGAAGATAGGCGGTTTTGAAAATGATTCGCATGGATTAAACTCGTTATTAAACCTTTTTTTGCTGAATTTGAGCGAAAAGACCCTGTGGACGAAAAGTTAATACCAAAAACATGATCGAATAGGCCGTAATTTCCTGGAGACCGGTTGGGAGGTATGTCCCGGCCAACTGCTCCGAGCTGCCGATGATCAGGCCCCCTATTAATGCTCCCGGAAGGCTTCCAAAACCGCCGATGACCGCAGCAGCAAAAGCTTTGATGCCAATGAACCCCATTTGTGGGCTTACCAAGGAAATGGGGGCCATTAATGTCCCTGCTACAGCAGCGACCAGGGCGCTGATGGCCCAGATGAGAGAAAAGACTCTTTTTACAGGCACCCCCATATAATATGCGGCCAACTGATTTTGAGAAGAGGCTTGCATGGCAATCCCCAACCTGGAAAATCTGAAGAAAAGAAACAATATGACGGAAAGGAGGATGGTTCCGGCGATGATCACAAGATACTCCTGACCGATGACCAGCCCCGCAATATCAGCCATTTTCCCGGAGTAGGGTGTCTCCAGCGAAAGGATGTCTGATCCCCAGATTCCGCCGGCCACAGCCCGTAAAATAAAACCGATGCTGATGGTTAAAATGATAATGGAAAATTGAGATTCACCGATCATTGAGCGAATGACGACCATATCCAGCAGATAGCCGAAAACAGCCATGGAAATAATCGCTAACAGAAAACCAAGCCAAAAGGGCAGGTCAAGAATCCCCACATAGGTGACTGCAAAAAAAGCGCCCAGCATTAACAGGTCACCCTGGGCGAAATTGACAATCTCTGTTGCCTTGTAGATCAAAACAAACCCCAAGGCAATCAGGCCGTAGAGACACCCCTGTCCCAATCCGGTAATTAAAACCTGCAGAAATTCCAACGGTTTCCCCTGTTGTTCTTTCGGATTAAGTCTCAGCGTCCCACGATATTGACGCTGATCAGGTTCATGGCCGGAAATCCACCCATGTTATGGGTGAGCCCGATCCTGGGATCTTTGATTTGTCTGTCCCCGGCCTTCCCCTGAAACTGCTTGTACATCTCATACATCATCCGGAGACCGGATGCACCAATGGGGTGCCCGAAACACTTAAGCCCCCCGTCCGGCTGGCAAGGAATCTTACCATCCAGGTTAAAAAATCCATCCCGCACGTCATTTCCGGCCTTCCCCCGCGGGGAAATCCCAAGATCCTCGTAGGTGACCAGCTCGGTAATGGAGAAACAGTCATGAAGCTCCATCATACTGATCTCTTCTCTCGGATTCTTGATGCCGGCCTCGTCGTATGCTCGGGCAGCACATTTCACAGCAGTCTTGACGTACGTCCCGTCCCAATCCGTATACATCAACTCCTCTCCGGAACTGAGCGCGATCTGCATCGATTTGACATGGACCGGATCAGAACGGAAGTTTTTGGCCAGATCGGCCCGACAAACAATGGCTGCGGCGGCACCGTCACTCACCCCGCAGCAGTCAAAAAGCCCCAGGGGCCAGGCAATCATGGGGGCCTTCAGGATTTTCTCGACAGATATTTCCTTTCTGAGGTGGGCCTTGGGGTTCCTGGCGCCGTTTTTATGGCTCTTGGCCGACACCATGGCCAGGATCTCCTTCCCCTCCTCAGGGCCCAGACCGTACTTGGCGAAATAGCGTGTCGCCAGCATGGCAAAACCACCCGGCGCAGTGATATTGGGGAAAATCAGACGATTCCTTGTTCCCAATACCTGGGAAAAATCAGGGAGCCCTCCGTATCCCGTGTCTTTTAGTTTTTCAGACCCCAAGGCAAGACATATATCGTAGGCCCCCGAAGCCACGGCATAGACTGCCCCCCGCAGGGCCTCTGACCCGGTGGCACAGAAATTCTCGACCCGGGTTACCGGGATAAAGGGAAGCTTGAGTGTAAGGCTCAAAGGTGTGGCGGCCTTGCCCACATTAACTTCATCGAAGCATGAACCGAACCATGCGGCCTGAATCTCTTTTTTTTCGATCCCCGCGTCCTCAATGGCCTCCTTGAATGCCTCGACTATCAGATCTTCCGCACCCGCATCCCAACGCTCTCCAAACCGGGTACAGCCCATCCCGATGATGGCAACTTTATCTTTAATACCTTCAGCCATTATGATATCCTCCTCCTCGTGAAAGGTCACCTATATTTTGAATGGTTCGGGGTTCATCGTTCAGGGTTATACCATCACCGGCACCGCTTTCCAGAAATAGCCGTGAATACCCGATTTTTCGTCCACATACTTTTTCCGGAAGCTCATCTCTACGGCCATGTCCACCTCCACCTCTTCCAAGTCCACGTCGGTCAGGTCGAACCAGTACCGGCCCCCCCCTTCAAAGTCGACGAAACCATAGATGGCAGGAGGATTGGGGCTGAAGGCCAGGTTGTCTCCCGTGTAGGTAAACAGCGCACCTTTCCTGTCTGAAAAGCGGTAGGGGACCATCTCGTCAATGACGCCGCAATCCGGGTTGACGCACACCCTCTGGACCGGATACTGGGGTGTTCCACATGCCTTGCAGCGACTGCCACACAGGCCCATAACCTCTTTTCGATTTCTCCAGAGTGTGGAAAGGGCCGTAAATGCAACCGTATCACCCCGGATACCCTTTTCCGTGGGCAGAAGGTTTCTAAAGGCGGCCATCTTTTCGTAACTTCCCAATTCCCGTCTCGCTGCCAGGTGCTTACGGATGCCCCTTCGGTCGGCCCGGGTCTTTTCGATCTCCTCCGTGACCTCGAACAGCACGGCATCGGCCCCGGCGCCAAAGCCGACCACGGCGATCCTGTCCCCCGGTTTTGCCGCTTCCAACGCCCCGACAAGGTGCATCAGGGGGTCTGCGGTCCCGGTATAGCCCACCTGGCCTGCCAAAGGATCGACGCACTGGGATTCAGAAAGCCCCAGGGTTCCGGCGATTTTCTTGAAGTCCCCCGCATACAGGCAGGGATAGGCCACACTCGAAAGCGCACTCGATTCCATGCCGCATTTCTTTGTCAGACCTTGAAGTGCCTCTACGATGAATCGGGTATACCCCTCATCCCTTATGAACCTGTCTTCCCACTGTTGGTCAAATCTCTCCCCGGTACCTCTCCAGTGGTCCACAAAGTCGTAGGATACGGAAAAGGACCCGCCAAATTCGGCCACCACACCGTTGTCCCCGATCAGGAGTGCTGCCGCTCCGTCTCCAAAGATCTCTTCCTGAGCGCTCCCGGCCTTGCCGAGCCTCATATCACCCGTACAGACCATCACGTTCTTCGCCGATCCCGCCTTTACGGCATCAACGGCGGAAAGAACGGCAGTGGTTCCCGCCTTGAGCGTGTCGGTAAAATCAGCCGTCCGGATATCTGCACGACAGTCAAAAGCACTTGCCATAATCTCGGCATTTTGACGTTCAACGTAAGGGGGCGTTGTTGAGGCAAAGAAGACTGCATCAACTTTTTCCCGGTCGATTCCGTTGAGGCAATCGATTCCTGCCGCCACGGCCATGGTCACGCTGTCTTCATCATAGTTGGCCACGGCTTTTTCCCCGGGCATAAACGTTGCGGGGTTCAGCCAACCCATGGCCTTGTAGATCAGTTTTCGGTCTATCCTGTATTTCGGTATATAGGCGCCATATGAAACAATCCCTGACATATTCGCTCCCTCCTTATCAATCAATGGAGATCAGGAAAATTGAACCTGTTGAACAATTTCCTTCTCCTTGAGGACCCGTGTAATCTCTTGGCGGGCCGCCCTGTCCATAATCGGTTCTACTTCCGAGATCCACAAACCTCGTTCATCCTGTCGCGTTTTGAATTGCCTGACGTAGCCTGGAACCAGTGCGTACCGGCATCCCCCGGTGCCGCAGCACGATGAGTCCACAACAGCATTTCCCACCACATAGAGGACTTCTTTTCCCTCTATTTCAAACTTCCCCTCCATTTCCAACGTATACCCTCCGGAAATGGAACGGACTTCTTCGCCCATATCGTGCGTATACTCCCTGATCATCTGCCCTCCCTCAAAACAGCCGTTAAAACCCCAGGCCTTTGGCGATGATGGTTTTCATGATTTCAGTGGTGCCCGCATATATGCTGGAGGCCCGAATATCCCGATACCATCGGCATATGGGGTATTCCTCCATGTAGCCATAACCCCCGTGTAACTGAACGCAGTCATAGGCCACGCGATTTGCCATTTCCGCAAGCCACCATTTGGCCATTGAGGCCTTCTTGATGATATCCTTTCCCTCAATGTGATCACTGATCAGGTCATTGATAAAACTCCGACCCAGTTCCACCTCGGTGGCCATCTCTACAATTTTGAAGGCGTTGTGTTGAAACCGGCCGATCGGTTTTCCAAAGGCCTCCCGTTCTTTGCAGTAGTGGATGGTAATATCCAACATGGTCTCGGCAGCCACCTGGGTCTGGATGGCGCACATGAGACGTTCCTGCGGCAATTTCTGCATTAAATGGAAAAACCCATGGTTTTCTTCACCCAGCAGGTTTTCCTTTGGAACACGGCAGTCCTCAAAATAAAGCTCAGCCGTATCCGCACAGTACATCCCCATCTTTTTGAGCTTTTTCCCTTTTGTAAAGCCTGCCGCCCCGTTCTCCACCACCACCAGGCTCATGCCCTTGTGGGCCGGCACTGCTTCAGGGTCTGTTTTGCAGGCCACAATTACCAGATCACAGGAGACGCCATTGGAGATAAAGGTTTTCTGCCCGCTGATAACATAGGAATCCCCATCCCTGACAGCCTTTGTCCGCATCCCCTGAAGATCGGATCCTGCGCCCGGCTCCGTCATGGCAACGGCCAGGATGGTGTCGCCCGTCGTGCATCCCGGAAGCCACCGCTCTTTCTGAGCCTGGTTCCCAAAGGAGTTGAGATAAGGGGCAATAATATCGCTGTGGAGTCCCACCTGGAAGCCATCCGCTCTGATACGGGTGAGCTCTTCGGCGATAATGACCGAGTATTCGAATCCGACGCCCGACCCCCCATATTGCTCTTCGAGCCAGGGACAGAGAAACCCCTGCTTCCCCATCCCCTGCCAGGCCCCCCGAGGAACCTCTCCCTTTTCCTCCCACTCCTCGAGATATGGGGCTACCTCATTTTGAACATATTTACGAAAAGCATCCCTGAAGATTTCGTGCTCTTCGCTGTAAATACTATGGCTCAATTTATTTCTCCTCCTTATGGTTACGATGACCGCCCTCTAACCCACCTCTGCCACGGCATTTCCCAGGACGACTCTGCCATCCCGGGTTTTTGTCCGGATAACGTAGACGCCTGTGTCCGTCTCCCACCCCTCGGTGATCAGTGTGTCTCCGGGATAGACCACATTCATGAACCGCACTGAAAATGATTTAAACCGAGTCGAATCACTTCCACATACACTGTGGAGTATGGCCCTCCCTGCAAAGCCAAAGGAGCAGAGACCGTGCAGAATGGGACGATCGAATCCCCCTTTTTTGGCAAATTCAGGATCGATGTGAAGGGGATTCTTGTCGCCGCTGAGCCTGTAGAGAGCGCACTGATCTTTGGTGGTAGCATGTTCCACCTGAAAATCCGGTTCCTTCCCTTCCGGAGGGGTCACGATCTCCGATTTCGGTCCCCTGTCTCCTCCAAAATTGCCGGCACTGCGATCCACAACCACCGCTTTGTTCACAAAAAGCAAGTCGCCGTTCTCGTCTCTGGTTTCAAAACCGATGTTGAGCATTGCGCCCTTGTCGCCTTTGTCATAAACGGAATCGAACGTAGTGGTTGTATAAATCGTCCCTGACGTGGGGATGCGCTTGTGCAGCACTATTTTCTGTTCGCCGTGAAGGACGGCGAATAAATTGAGTTTCACCTTAGGGACGAAGGAGCTGAGAAGCGAAGGGATGAAAGGAACCACTGCAAACGTCGGAAAAACCTGCAGGTTTTTCTCGTAGACGAAATCAAGTTCTTCAACTCCTGCGCCTATGCCCAGGGCGTACAGAATTACCCTGTCCTCGTCATACGTGAAGGGGACGGGATCCATCTTCTTGCCAACCATGTCAAGATTGAGCGTCATATTGTTCCTCCTGGATCTGCTACATTGAGAACCCACCGCCGACCACCAGAACCTGACCGGAAACGTAGTCCGACAGGGGCGATGCAAAGAAAAGAATGGCCCCGGCTGCTTCTTCTGTCGTGCCGGGTCGACCCATGGGAATCATTTTTATGAACATGTCTCGTTGTTTCTTGGGTACCCCAAGGGCTATTTCTTGGGCTTCCGCTTTCACCGTGACGCCTTTTTCCTTTTCCTGCGTAAGGCGCGTGTCAATAAAGCCGAAAGCCACGCAATTGCACTGAACATTATATCTGGCCCATTCTTTGCTGATGGTCTTGGTCAAGCCCACCAGGCCGGCTTTGGCGGAAGAATAGTTGGCCTGGCCCGGATTTCCGCCGAGGCCCGCGATGGAAGAAATATTGATTATTTTTCGCGATACTTTTTCCCCTCGTGCTTTTTCCTGTTTGGCCTCATCGCAAAAATAGGGTTTGGCAGCCTGGATAATACGGAATGGGGCTTTGAGATGCAGGTCCAGGATTTTGTCCCAATGCTCCTCGGTCATTTTGTGGACCAGTGCATCCCACGTGAACCCCGCGTTGTTTACGATCACATGCACAGCCCCCCAAGCGTCTGCCGCAGCCTCCACAATGCCTTTCGCAAAATCCGGAGCGGTGATGTCGCCCACGTATGCCACGGTGTCTCCACCCGCTGCCTTGATGTCTGTCGCCGTCTGTTCCGCCGGTTCCGCATCAATATCGCTGACCACAACTTTGGCCCCTTCCTGCGCGAACATGAGCGCGACCGCACGGCCAATGCCTCTTCCGGATCCTGTTATGATGGCGACCTTGTCATTTAACATTTTCTCCATTTACTATCATCCTCCGTATCTTGTTATTTCTTCCGTATGATCCGGTTTTTATGAATGCTATCCCTTTCTTATCCCCCGCCTTAGAATATCGATTGCAAGATCGAGGGTGCCTTTCAGGTAATCCTTACGGGGGTTTATCATCCGTTTGCTCTCTTCCCATAGAACCGCACCTGTGAAGATAATCCAGACAATGTCGGCGAGAGCAGTGGAATGGTAGTCCTCGTAACGCCCTTCGCCTTTTCCCTGGTCAAATATGGCAGCCAGACTTCTGAGGCTCTTGCCGGCCAATCCATTTAACCGGGAAAGCCGTTCCGGAGGCAGGTTTCTGAGGCCATCGCTGGCCTGAAGATGGAACAGGTTTATGAGAATCAGCGGATCGAAATTGTAGACATCGTAAAAGAGGTTTTTTAAGGCTGTAACCTTTTCTTCCGCATCAAGGCCTTCCTGCAGATGAAGCCTTTCCAGTTTGTCAGAGAGGTATTCTAAGAGTTGAAGGTTGAGGGAAACATAGAGGTCGTCTTTATTCTTGAAATAGAGATATAATGCAGCCGGGCTTAATTCCGCCTCCTGAGCGATATCCTCCATGGTTGCTGAGCTGAATCCTTTTGCATGAAAAAGTCGTTTTGCGGCGTCTAAGATCTGCCCTCGACGCATCTTTTGCTGAAGATCTCGCTCACGCTCTCTCCTCTCCGCTATGCCCACGGGTTTCCCCTCATACTAAAGACCATTTAGTTGTCTGATGATGATTCATTTAATTGAACAGGTTTTATTCTGTCAAGAAAAAATTTCCCGTTAAGACAAATGTTAAGGCTCCCGGAAAGAATTAGAGAGGTATCAATTGAGTTGCGAGCCCCTCAAGTTTTGAACCCAGGGAGGTGAGATGGTCGCGGTTGAAGAATGCTCAGGCGCTTGAAGCCGGACGTTTAGGGAGGGAGAAGACCTGACCCCGCAACCGGCAGTTCAATCCGCAAAACAATATCCTCCCCGTCCCGCAAAACATCCACCTTTCCACCATGCCGGTTGATCACCACCTTGGCCAGGGGCAAATCGTGAATGGTGGTCTCCGCCTTGCCGGTAAAACGGGGGAAAAAGAACTGGGTCAGATCCTCATTGGCCAGGCCTTTTGCATCATGCCGGATGGCGGCTACCACATTGTTTCCCTCACTGTCGGTTCCAATGGACAATTTTCCTCCTTCCGGCATGTTAATCACTTCATTTTTTAGAATACAACCAAAGGCCTGTTTCAAGAAATCCCCGTCTCCCTGAATGCTTGGAATGGAAGGGGATAACGCGGTTTCAAGTTGTATTTTCTTTTCGGTCATTCGGTCTGCCTCTTCCTTTACGGAGGACAAAATGATGTCATTGACATCCACGGTAACCATGTTGAGAGAAAAAGGTTTTATGGAAGATAGAATGCTTTTCAGGATATCTTCCAGTCGTGCCACCTCGTCCACAATAATTTCTGCAAACATTTTCTGCTGTTCATTTTCCAAAAAGGTATCCTGAAGCCGACGGGCAAACCCGCCCACCGTGGCCAGCGGGTTTCTCATTTCGTGAGCAAATCGGGCGGATATCTCCCCCAGAAGGCGAATCTCCTCCGTGCGCAGGGCCTTTTCCTGAAGCCGCTTGAGTTCGGTGATATCTACCATAATGCCCTCGAACCAGCGGAGATCTCCGGATTCATCCCAGAAGGGAATGGCTTGGTCCATAAATACGTGCTTGCGGCCCTGTTTGTCTTTCACCACCCTTTCCACACGGAACCCCTGAGCATCTTTTTTTAAGACGTCCATGATCTCTTCACTTTGAGCCTTGTCGGACCCCCAGACCTTTTTCTGCCAGAAAAACCGCTTTCCAATCATATCATCGGGATCAAACCCCAGCGTGTCGATCAAATAGGGATTGATAAACTCAATGGTGCCGTCACTCAAAATCCGGTAGACCCCAAGGGGCAGGTTATCCACCAGGGTCCTGTATTTCTCTTCCGACGACACCAGGTCCGCGGTCCTCTCCTGAACACGAACTTCAAGGGTCCTGGCATGCTCCTCAATCTGTAACCGTCGTTCCCTAAGAGAATTGAGCATGGTATTGAGCGAATGACCCAGCACGCCGATTTCGTCATTGGGGCCGGGCTTCAGTCGGGTTTCCCGTTTTCCCTGTGCGATTTCCTCGGCGGCGGCAACAATTTCCTTGATGGGGCGTATAAAGAGAAGTGCTACAATCCACACCAGAAAAAAAGAAACACTAATGCCCACCAGAGCCACAACAATCATCAAGGTTTTTGTCTGTGACAACCGGTCGGTAATGACCGAACGATTGACTTCAATTTCCACCAAGGCTGCCACATCGTCCCTGTAATCTCTCAAACGTCCTACCAGCAGGGCAACATTTGGAAAGCGGGGTGGTGCAATGAAAATCCGCGTTTGCTCAATTGAGTCGGGAACAAGTGATTTTGGCAAAGAGAAGGTCTTCCCGGGTCCGTTTGTGGATGCCAGCAGGGTATAAGTATCCGGGCCCTTTTTTTCATAAACCGCAAAACCAGGGCCCCAACGTTCCTTGAGTTTCTGCAGAAAAAGGCGGCCGAAGGGATATCCGATTTCCAGGCTTCCCACCAAAGTGCCGTTTAGGGATACGGGCACAACCCCACGAATGCCGAGACCCGTCAATCCCCATTCAAGACCCATCTTTCCCTTGCCGCTTTTCAATGCATCCATGATGCTGGTCCGGTAGGCAATCATTTCACCC
>CAYPQJ010000099.1:0-15000 GCA_964412835.1 uncultured Desulfobacteraceae bacterium
GTCACCATTGGGGGTGGTTTCATCGGTGTAGAAATGGCAGATGAAATCAATAAACTCGGCAAAGAAGTGAGCCTTGTGGAGATCTTACCGCATATCTTGCTCCTTGCTTTTGACGAAGAGCTGACCGTCAAGGCTGAGGAAATATTGAAATCGAGAGGAGTAAACATCATAACCGGTGATGGAGTGAAGGAAATATCGGGAGAGGGAAAGGTTCAGAGTGTTTTGTTGAGCAGTGGAAGAGACCTGAAGGCCGATGCAGTCATTCTGTCCATGGGTTATCAACCCAACATTGCCCTTGCCGAAAACTCAGGGATAAAGATCAATGATCTTGGATTTATCACCGTAGACGAATACATGAGGACGAATAATCAGGATATTTTTGCCGTGGGAGATTGCGCTGAAAAAAGAAGCTTTCTCACAAGAAGGCAGAGTGGCATTATGTTGGCTTCTACTGCCTGTGCGGAAGCGAGGGTTGCGGGCATGAATCTGTACAAGCTATCCGCTGTAAAAGTCTTTGGTGGAACTATCGCCATATTTTGCACTGCCATTGGGGACACCGGTTTTGGAGCAGCAGGGGTGACCGAAAACCTGGCAAAAGAGAGGGGTTTTGATTTTGTTACAGGTACCTTTGAAGGAGTTGACAAACATCCTGGTATGTTGTCCGGCACACATGAACAGTTGGTGAAATTGATTGTTGCCCGTGAGTCCGGTGTAATCTTGGGGGGGGAAGTTATAGGCGGATCCAGCACCGGGGAGTTGATTAATCTTATTGGGCTGGCCATCCAGAACAGAATGACTGTAAATTCTATTTTGACTGCCCAGATTGGAACCCATCCGCTCTTAACAGGCCCCCCAACCGCCTATCCTCTTATCAAGGCCGCAGAAGTTGTTGCCAAGAAAAGGCGAAGCGCGATATGAAACACGGGGTATAATTAAAGGCAATTACCTGTCGGCCAGGGTTTTCTTGCGGCCAGGACGGCGTACGCTTAGTAGGGGAACAGAAGAACGTCGAAATACTCCGAAAGGTCGATGGCCGCCATTATTTTTTTGATCGTTTTCATGTGCTTTCTCCTTAATTCTACTTTGACGCTTCCTCCCAATCTCTTGCCTTTGGCAAAACCACCGTGAAAACCGATCCTTTCCCCGGTTCACTCTTAACAAGGATACGGCCTCCATGTCCCTCCTTCATTCCTGATTTGAGACTGGTCTTTCCGATCACCGCAAATGACGGTTGGCTTTTGTTTTGCCGTGGAAAAACTGACTGGAATTATTCCACAAGGGGCAAATCTTTTGAAATCGTCATATGGAAGGTTGCCCCTCGGTTTGTTTCAGGATTTATCCACACCCGTCCGCCATGCCTTTCCGCCGCTTCCTTGACAATGGCCAACCCCAAACCGGATCCTGATATTCCTTTGGAACTCCCGTTTCTTTGAAAACGCTCAAAAATCTTCTCCCGGTTTTTTTCTTTGATACCATCCCCGTCGTCGCTGAATGAAAAAACATGGTATTCCGGCTGTGTTTCGTATCCGATCCTGATATTTGCAAGATTTTCTCCGCCATATTTCAGCGCATTATCAACTAAATTTCTGAATACCCTTGAAATTACCAACCTGTCCGCGACGATTTCCGGAAGATCTTTCGCTTCAGACCAAGTAACACCGCGTTCTTTCAATAAGGCGGAAAACTCTTTCCTGATTTCTTCCGTGATTTCATTGATTTGAGTTATTTCAAAATTCATCGGCGCTTCTTTTGTAGAAATAAATGCATTCAGTTTTTCAATCAGCACCACCATCTGCTTGGAGGTCTTCAGGATTTGCCTACAATATGTTTGACCCCGTTCATCCAACTGTTCACCGTATTTATTCTGAAGGAGCCGGGTCAGGCCGTAAACGCCGATGGCAGGACTTTTCAAGTCGTGGGCCATGGAATAGGAAAAAAATTTTATCATCTCCTCTTTTTTTTTGAGTGTTTCAATGCTGTGTTTCAGATCGCTGTAAAGTTTAGCATTGTTTGCCGCAACGGCTAACTGGTTGCCCACGGCAGTGAGAAGATCAACTCTTTCCTGATCCAGTTCAATAATTTCGCTGCTTGCAACGTTCATAACACCTCCCACCTTGTTTTTTGAAATCAAAGGGACGCAAATGTTGATCAAAAGCCCTTTATCCTCAAGAAGTGCCGCTCTTTTTTTATCCTCCAATTGTGAAACATACTGTGCAATGAAAGACCTGGTTCGGGCCGCTTTACCTGTGAAACCCTCATTGATACTCACTTTTTCAAGACCGGCTATTTCTATTCCCTGATGCGCTGCAAGAGACAAGGATTTTCCATCCTCATCCATCAGATAGATTCTTCCGAATTTCAGCGAAAAATGTTCCAGCACCATGGAAAGGGCGCCTTCCAGAAGCGCTTCAGGTTCCATGGGGATCGCCAGAAAATTGCTCATGTCAATCAAAAAGGAAAGTGCCCTGTTCCTTTTTTTCAGCTTCGGTTCGCTTAATTTTATGGATACGTGTTTTTTATCTTGCAGCATGAAATAACCTCGGATTTATCCGTTCGCTTCAATTTCGCAGATGCCCTCCCTGAGTTGCATTTGATAGAAGCACAAACTATGCCATCCACCCATTTTACATAATGATTTTAATAAATGCGGAAAGTTAGGCTCTATCGGCAGTGGTGGTACATTCTGCTGGGTTTCAAAATGTTGAAAAATTGAGAATGGATTTTTCGCAAAATGAAACTTTACAGATGGTAAAAGATCCTGACAGTTCGGGCGCATGGGTTTAGAAGTATCTCCTTTCGATGGTTACCTATTCCGCTGTAGATAATCAACATTGTGCGGCTGAGTAATCGGTGTGTTTGGCGTCAGCGATCAGACTCGGGGAGCCGATGACCTCTCCCTGACGAAGCTCGTATCGAGAGAAGGCAAAGGTAATTCCCATTGTCAAGAGCACCCCGCCCGCGGCGTAGGGCAGGTATTCGGTTTTGAGAGAGAATGGTTCGAAAAAGACGGTTTTGACGATCTCATAACCCGCCAGGAAAATGAAAATGGAGGTGATCAGGGAGACAAAGTTTTTGGATCTTCTTTTGGATATTTTTATTCCGACGAAGACCGTTATGGAGGAGATCACATCGGTAGAGGGATGAATCGTATCCGCAACAAG
This sequence comes from uncultured Desulfobacteraceae bacterium, assembly GCA_964412835.1. Classification (GTDB taxonomy): domain Bacteria; phylum Desulfobacterota; class DSM-4660; order Desulfatiglandales; family Desulfatiglandaceae; genus NaphS2. The sequence goes on from CAYPQJ010000099.1 coordinate 3,162, forward strand.
GGCCATTGATCCGGAAAGATAAGCCAAGCGCTTTTTAATGCCGACAAGAAGCAGATTGATTCCGATGGAAAAAAACCTATTTTCTCCTTTTGTTTTATAATTCTATTTTGGCGCTTCCTCCCAATCCCTTGCCTTTGGCAAAACCACGGTGAAAACCGATCCTTTCCCCGGTTCACTTTTCACAAGGATACGGCCTCCATGCCCCTCCACAATGGCCTTTACCGCCGCCAATCCCAAACTGAAACCCTCTTTTTTAGTTTACAACCCAAACCGCCTGATTCTTTGAAAGATGAATCAGTTTGTTGCTGACCCGTCCCATCAAAAAATCTTTCACCCTGGAAAGCCCCCTTCTACCCACAACAATGGTCCCATAACCCCCTGCTTTGGCTTCCTGGGCCACGGCGGCAGCGCGACTTCGCGCGCCCGTGATGATTTTGGTGGTAATTTGATCCGGGCTGAATCCTGAGATTATCAACTTCCCCCTGGCTTCATCAAACACCCCATTCATCTCCATTTTCCTCTCGTTCACATACTCAGGGTTATCACTTCGGATCACATGGATGAGCCTTGCCTCGTAATCGGAATCTCCCAATACCTTACCCACATAGTCGACAGCCCTCCCGGCGTTGTCCGATCCATCCAGTGCCAGCAATACGGACCCTGTCTTAGGGTTTTTACCCACCACCAGTATGGGGACAAAAGAAATTTTTTCAATGAGCTTTGTTGCAATACTTCCCAACACAAGATCTTTCAGGTTGCTCATCCCTTTTCTACCCACCAAAACACCATCATAACCCCGTTCCGCTTCTTTTGCGATATCTCGGGCAAAACCTTGTTTTCGATTGTGGATTTTCACTTCTACGGATTTTTTGGGAAAACCGGCGCGCTGGAGAATATTTTCCGCTTTTCGCATGCAGCCCTGAATAACTTTGTCATGCTCCTTTTCCCAAGACCGGGCTTCACTCATCCTCCAGGCGGCCGAACTGTTCTTTTCCAGGTCCCAATATCCTTCAGGTATCTTACTGTGGACATTATACAACACCGTCGCCATTTCTCGAAATGCGGAAATTTTTGCTGCATACCTGACGATTTCCAGGGAATTTTCGGATCCGTCCACTGCCAACAACATTTTCTTTTTAGTCTTATCGGTCATCATTAAACCTCCTTTATTTTAGAATACGGGCTCTAAAAACCGTAGATCTCTCTCTTGTTTTCACGGAAGTCCACCATGTAAAGCAGCTCGGCTTTTTCTCTCAGTTCTTCTTTGAGTCGTTCAAGTTGAGGTCGATCAACCCCGTACATGCGGATATATACTCTGCGACGTCCATCTCTGGCGCGATCATATGAACTCAGAATACTGGCCATCCGACCCCCAAACTTTCTAATGATGTCAGACACCTCTTTAATAGACCCGGGCCGGTCCTCCAATTCAAATGCAAACTGGGTTCCCATTTTTTTCAGACCCGTCAGTGAGATCAGGGCCCTGAAAATGTCTGCTTTGGTAATCACTCCCGCCATCTTACCGTTTTTGCCTACAACCGGAACACCGGATATGTTTTTCTCCAAAAGGAGTTCTGCGGTTTCTCCGATGGTATAATCCGGGGGTACGGTAATCGGATCCTTGGCCATCAGGTCTTTGACCTTGATATTGGAAATAAGATAGAGAAGTTCATGGACTTCCAACGTGGTGGCATCGGAAGCCGACGCTTTTTTAAGATCCCTATCCGTTATAATTCCCACCAGCTTGTCTTTTTTCATGACCGGCAGCATGCTGATATGGCGTTCCTTTAACTTTTGGATCGCATCCACCATGGAATTGTTTGCATCAATGGTAATGACCTCTTTGCTCATCCAATTTCTGACTAACATGGTTATCCCTCCTGTTTAATGTTCGAAAAATAAAATTTACCTGAATTGAGAGATATTCCAAAAAACAGGATTCTCTCTTTTTTCTATAAGGCGAAGCATAAAGTGTGCCATTTGAATTGAGTGAAACAACAAACTATTCAAACTGGCGGCGAAATCGCCACATCCCCACACCAAATACCGCACCTCCCAATAACACCATGATCAGCACGGAATCCCACAAAATTTCCAGGCCCGCCCCCTTGAGCAAGATCCCGAGACACGAATCGATATAGTAATGGAGGGGGGAAATATACATGAACAGGCGCATCCACGGCGCCATGGCCTCGGGCGGGGTCCAGGCGCCGGATAGAAATATCATGGGGGCCACAATCAGTACCGTCAGCATCCCCACCTGTGCCAGATTGCGGGCGATGGTCGCGGCGAAAAGTCCAAGGCCCGCCGTATTTAAAATGTAGAGGGTTGTGACCCCAAAAAAAAGCAGTACACTTCCCTTGATGGGGACATGAAAGAGAGGTTCCATCACGGCAAAAAGACTGACCGCAGTCCCAGCAAGAATGACCAGGGTCATGGCAAGCATCTTTGGGACCATGATTTGAAAAGGTGTGAGGGGCGAGACCAGAAGCTGTTCAATGGTCCCTCGCTCTTTTTCGCGCACCATGGCGGCGGCGGGCAGCAGAATGGAAAATACGGTGATGATGTTCAAAAGTTCCGTAATGGACATAAACCACGCGTCATTCTGGTTGGGATTGAACCAGACGCGGTGGTCATCCTTGATCATGGGTGCCGCTACATTGCCGGTGCTCATTCCCAGGCGCTTCAGACCCGCTTCCATGCCGAATTCTCCCACGATTCGTTCCCCATAACTTGCGGCTAAAAAACCGAGCACGGAATTGGTGGCATCCACCTGGAATTGAACGTTTGCAGGTTCACCCATGAGCAGACATTCCTGAAATCTCGGCGGAATGTCCAGCACGATCATGGCCCGGTCCCTATCCAGCAGTCTTACCCCTTCGGAAGGATGGGAAATCTCTCCTTTATTACTAAAATGCGGTTCCTGGAATCGACCGATTAATTCACGGGAGGCAAAACTTCGATCATTGTCATGAAACACCATAGCCGCCTTATTCAACTGCAAGGTAACCCCCGCGCCGGCGCTGTAAATGTCAAGGGTGAATGCGTATACGACAAAGAATATCAGTATAAAATCCCGTGAGAGCTGAAGCAGTTCCTTTACCGTCATGACCCGCAATCTTAAAAGCCAGATTCCGGTTCGGGAAAGAAACGTTTTATGCTTCCTATTCATGACCGGGGCCTCTTGCTGAACAGGGAAAAACCGATGGTAAAGAGAACGGTTGCGTATCCCGCCAATATCAAGACGTTGGGCCATAGGGATTTCAAACCAACGCCTTTCAGGAAACTTCCCATGACAATATTGGTGTAATACATGGCGGGGAGCATATGGGCGATGGTTTGTGCTTGCCCGGAAAGGGACGGAATGGGAATCAAACAACCGGAATAGAGGACCGCCGGGATCATGGTAAGGATGATCGTTACGATGATGGCGGCAATTTGTGTCCTGACGAAAAGCGAGGCCACAAGGCCGATCCCGGTGGTACAGACCACATAAAGGATGGACGAAAGGACAAAGAATATGATTTGCCCTTTGAAAGGCGCCCCATACAACTTTGTGGCCATCAGCCACAGGATAAACAGATTCATCGTGGAGATGGCCACATAGGGGATAAGCTTGCCCAACAGGAACTCCCCGCGTTTCACGGTGGATGCGTAGATATTGTAGATAGACCCACTCTCCTTCTCCCGCACCACGCCCAAGGCCGTGAGGAAGGGGGGAGACAGCATCATGATGACCATGATGAGCTTGGGCGCCACGGACCAGATGCTCTTCACGCTTTGATTGTAAAGATAGCGCACCGCCAGTTTCACGGGCTGGACGATCCCCCAGGCCCGTTCATGGGATATCCCTCGGGTCCTTGCCAGATATTCCGCAAGCAACTCCCGGCTCATGGCTGTGCTGATGGCCGTCACGTATCCCTTGGTGGTTTGGGCTCGGAAGGGAAAGGTTCCGTCAATGAGCGTCTGCACATGGGTGGGCCTGCCCATGAGAAGATCCTTTTGGAAATGCTCCGGGATAATGATGGCAGCACGGACTTTATTGTCCGTGAGGAGCATTTTGAGCGTATGATCGTCATGGGCGTAGCCTTTAAAATCAAAGTAACGGGAGTCGATGAAACGATAGGTATACTCCCTGCTCATCCTGCTGCCGTCCTGATCCATGACCACAAAGGGAATATTCTCCACATCAAGAGAAATCCCATAGCCTAACAGGATCATGAGAAAGGCGGGCACCATAAACGCCAGGGAAAAGAAGAGACGATCGCGGATGATTTCACGCCACTCCTTGTGGGCCACCGCTAAAATGCGTTTACCATTCATGATAGAATTCCGGCCTCCTTCTCAAGGGCCAGGACCCGGTGGATAAAGACATCTTCCATACCTAAGGGGCGCTCTTTCACATCCATCAGACTGACACCGCCTGCCTCCAGGGTATTTTTAATGCGCTGTTCAGCGGCACCGGGCTCTTTTGACAACAAATGAATCTGATTGCCGAAAAGGGCCACTCCATTGAAATGGGCTTTTTCCAGAAGGGTCATGCCGATTAAGGGTTTGTCCGTACTCACCTCAAGCAGGGTTCCGGCTTCATGTTGCACCCGGCGCTTCATTTCTTCCGGCGTTGCATCCGCCACCACGCGCCCCGCATACATCAACGCCAGGTGGTCGCAGTGCTCCGCCTCGCTCATGTAGTGGGTGGTCACCAAAATGGCCACCCCTTCTTCCCGGGAAAGCCGGAATAGGATGTCCCAGAACTGCCTGCGCCCGATGGGATCAACACCCGATGTGGGTTCGTCTAAAAAGAGGATCCGGGGTCGGTGCACCAAGGCGCATCCCAGGGCCAGACGCTGCCTTACACCCATGGGAAGGCTCCCTGCCGGTCTCTTTTCATTGCCGGCAAGACCCGCCATCCCTATGATCCAGGCGGTCCTCTCGCGGGTGAGGTTTCGGTTCAGCCCATAGATACCGGCATAGAGTCGAATGTTTTCCGCAACCGTCAAGTCTTGGTAAAGGGAAAACGCCTGGGACACGTAGCCGATCCTTTCCTTAATGGCTCTCCTGGCACTACGCATCTCCGCCCCCGCCACAAACCCTTCACCGGATGTGGGCGGGAGAATCCCGGTGAGCATTTTGATGACCGTGGTCTTACCCGCGCCGTTCGCGCCCAACAGACCGAAAATTTCTCCCTGGGGTACGGAAAAGCTCACACGGTCCACGGCCCGAAATTTCCCGAAATCCCGGACCAGTGCTTCAGCCTCTATGGCCATTGACGCCTTATTTGGAGAATTCTCCAGGGAAGAAGACGAAGATGGATGCACTTCCGTTTCAACAAATCCCTGCCGGCGCATCAATGCAATGAGGACATCTTCCAGTTCCGGTTCCCGAACATCGAAGGTGTTTATTTGAAGGGGTTCTAATGTCTCCTGAACCTGACGGATTGCCGCTTCGGGGTCTGTTTGTTCAACGAACACCCGTAACCGGTCGCCAAGTGCCTCCACCTGGGGGAAACGGGATTTGAGCAGGGAAAATGCTTTTGCCTGTGCTTCGGCATGGAAACCAATCACCTTTCCCGGAACCAGATTCAGGATGTCTTCCGTCTTCCCTTCTGCCACAACCTTCCCCTCCAACAAAAGGGAGGAGTGGTGAAACCGGGTGGCCTCATCCATATACGCAGTGGACACCAGGGCCGTAACCCCTTGTTCCCGCAGTATTTCCGACAGGATGGCCCAGAAATCCCTTCGGGAGACGGGATCCACGCCCGTGGTGGGTTCATCCAGGATCACCAGGGCAGGTTCATGGATCAGGGTGCAAACCAGTCCGAGTTTCTGCTTCATCCCGCCCGACAGGTTTTTCATGGGCCTGTGGCGAAATGGATCCAGCCGCGTCATGGCCAGAAATCGGTCCTTTCGATGCGTCAGGTCTTTTTTTGAAACCATGCGCAGACGCGCAAAAAAATCGATATTTTCCTCAACGGAAAGGTCCGGATAGAGGTTCAGACCCAGACCCTGGGGCATGAACCCGATGAATTGTTTTATTTTCTCGGCGGTCCTTTCGGATGTAATTTGGGTCCCGAACACCTCCACCTCACCCTCATCATATGTCAGAACCCCTGCAATCGCCTTCATGAGCGTACTTTTGCCGCCGCCGTCCGGTCCGATCAAACCGTAAATTTCTCCGGGTCGGACTTCCAGATCCACACCGCACAACGCCGTGTGTTTATGGTAGGATTTTTTGAACCCCTTCACCCGGATAACGGGATTCCCGGCTGGTTTTTTTACCATCGCGGTTTTACCCACGGCGTTGCTTTCTTCCATTGAATTACCGCATCGGCCGGCATGCCCGGACTCAGGCAATGATCAGGATTTTCACTCAAGTAGAGTTTAACCGCATAGACCAGTTTGACCCGTTCATCAGGGGTCTGCACCTCCTTAGGTGTAAACTCGGCTCTGGATGAAATGTAGCGGAGCGTGGCCGGAAACGCCCGATTGGGAAACGCATCCGTATGGATCCGGGCGGGCAGGTCCAGCCTGAGCTTCCCGATCAAAATTTCCGGCACATAGGTCTTGAGATAAAGCCGATCCAAGTCTACCAGGTCAAATAGCGGCCCCCCGGAAACCACCATTTCACCCACGTCCACCAGCCGGGTCATCAGCATCCCCCGGGCCGGGGCTCGAATGGTCAGATCGGCCAGGACGCTTTCCATCTCCACCAACTTGGCCCCGGCCTGCGCCCTACGGGCCTTCAAGGCGTCAAGCTCGGCCCCTTTCACCTTGATGCGATCCCATCCCAATTCAGCCTCCCGGAGCTGTTTTTCAGCCCGGATACTGCCGGACCGTGCGGATTTGAGGTTGCTTTTGGCAACGGTCCAGGCAAGCGCCATCTCTTCCAGTTTGTGCCTTTCGACAATATGCTTGGCTTCCAATTGTTCATATCGCATGTTGTCATGGGCCGCCTGTTGTTCTGCGGCTTCTGATTTTAAAACGGTTGCAGCGGCATCCACCCGGGCTGCATCGGCTGCTTCGATGATCAGGGGAACCTCTTTTTTAAGGGCCGCCAACGCCATCCCGGCCGCCCTGACCTGTGCAGCCAGCACAGCCACGGCATGCTTTGCCTGGGAAACTTTGGCTTGGGTCTGGGTGTCATCCAGCCGCACCAAAACCTGGTTTTGTCTCACCATATCCCCCTCCCGGGCCAGGAGTTCCTGAACTCGACCCGGGAACTTTCCGGAAACGGTCATATGATCTCCTTCCATACGGCCGTTGGACTGGATCAGCCCGTCAGGGAAAGGTTCTTTCTTGAGCCAGCGCTCATATGCCAGCCATCCTCCGGCGGCAATCAAAAATAGTAAGGCAAGACAAATTAAAGCTTTGAGAAATCGTCTCATTCCAGTTCTCCGGTTCTATAATTGAAGATATTTACGAGGGTAATGAGATCGTAAAAATCCGAATATTCTTTACACGGGCATTTACCCGGCTGTTCTTTCATCACGACAATCTTCACCGCTCTAAAAATGCACTAAGCATGCCATTAAATAAATGTTGCAAATAATCCATTTAACAGGCCTGGTGAGGCATATAGATCCTTCGAATACCCCCCAATGTAGAAGAATTTCGAATCGTTTTTCTAAAATTTTCGAATCATGAAGATATCCGGGAAAATGGAAACCCAGGGGTGCATTTCGGACCGGCCGGCATTCGGCAACATTTTATAAGCAGTAAAATTACCTGACACACCGGGCATACGAAATGAACAACATCCGATTCCCGCATGAAAGACAATCGCGGTATTTTCATCTTTTTAATTGAAAGTTCTCTCTTTGTTTACGGTGGCACACTTTATGCTGGAAAATTTATGTTTGTTTGAAATTGCAAAAAGGAGATTGCATCATGAAAAAGGGTACGGTGCTCCTGCTTAAAACGGGCGGTTTATTGCTCAGTTCCCTGGGTTTGGCCGTCTTCAGCTTTCTGATCGTTATATGGAGTGTGGAAGATTATTCGACTTACTCCGTCCCGGTGTGGCCAATGGTTTTTAGTATTGTCATTGCCGTTCTTGGCTTCATATGTGTGAAAGCGGGAATGAAGGGTACTCTTTATTAGGGACATTTTGAATTAAGGAGAATGTAGATGAGTGTTTATCATTTGGATAAGATTTTTGCGCCTGCCGCCGTGGCCGTTATCGGCGCCAGTGATAAGAAGGGGAGCATCGGATATGCTCTGATGAACAATATTCAAAAGGGAAATTTTCCCGGAGCGCTTTTTCCCATTAACCCGAAATACGCAACCGTAAACGGTTTGAAGTCCTATCCTTCCATCGCTGAGGTGGGTAAACCCATTGATCTTGCCGTTATTGCCACCCCCATAAACACCGTGCCCGCCATCATTGGGGAATGTGTAAAGGCTCAAGTGAAAGGGGCCATCATCGTCTCGGCCGGGGGAAAAGAGATTGGGAAAAAGGGTCGTGAGATAGAATTAAAAATTAAGGAAGAGGCTGCCAAGGCGGATATTCGAATCATCGGTCCAAACTGCGTGGGGGTGATTTGTACGCACTCGAAACTCTATGCCACATTCGCCGACCGTATGCCCTTGAAGGGAAAAATGGCATTTATTTCCCAAAGCGGGGCGCTCATCGGCGCCATTTTAGATTTCTCACTGAAAAAACAGATCGGTTTCAGCCATTTTATCAGTGTCGGTTCCATGCTGGATGCGGACTTTGGAGATTTACTGGACCATTTGGGAAATGATCCCCATGTGGACAGCATTGTGCTTTATATGGAAGGCCTGACGTTCCCTCGAAAATTCATGAGCGCCGCCAGGGCTGTTTCACGGATCAAACCCATTATCGCCCTCAAGTCCGGCCGGAGTGCGGCAGGGGCAAAGGCCGTCGCCTCCCATACCGGGTCCATGGCCGGTGAAGACGCCATTTATGATGCGGCCTTTCGTCGGGCGGGCATCGTTCGTGTTGACACCATCGAGGCGCTTTTTAACGCGGCTGAACTGGCTGCCAAACAACCCGTTCCAAAGGGGGCCGGATTGGCGGTCATCACCAACGGCGGCGGTCCGGGGGTCATGGCCGCGGATGCTCTGTCTTCAATGGGGTTGGCGCCGGTTTCCCTTGGGCCGGAAACCGTTCACAAACTGGATAAATTTCTTCCGCCCTTCTGGAGCCGGGGAAACCCCATTGATATTCTGGGAGATGCGACACCCGAAAGATATGGTCGGGCCGTGGAAACCTGCCTTTCCGCCCCGGAAATCAATGGGATGCTGATCATCTTTGTTCCCCAGGCCGTCAGCGATGGGGCGGAAGTGGCAGCCGCCCTGTCAAACGTCCTTCAGGGCAAACGCTATCCGATTTTTGCGGTCTGGATGGGAGATGAAAGCGTCAAAAAAGGTCGTGAAATCCTCAGTAAAGCGGGCATCCCCACCTATGAGACGCCTGAGCAGGCCATTGAATCCTTCATGTACATGTATGATTATGCCCAAAATCTTGAACTGCTCCAGCAAACTCCGCCCAAACTGCACCATATGCTAAAATTTGATAAGCCCGGGGCCGCAACCATCATAAATAATGCCCTGGGTAAACATCAGACGTTTCTGACGGAGCCCACGAGCAAGGCGTTATTATCCTGTTACAGCATTCCCGTCAATCGAACTGAGTTGGCTTCGACCCCGGAAACGGCCGTTCATCTGGCCCGTGAGATCGGATATCCCGTGGCCATGAAAATCTGCTCAAAGGACATCAGTCATAAATCAGATGCCCACGGGGTTCAGCTTAACCTGCGTAACGACGAAGACACCCGCAACGCGTTCAAAAAAATCATGGCCGGGGCACGTGCCTATGACCCGAAAGCCGAGATTCAGGGGGCAACCCTCCAGTCCATGATGGCGCGGGCCGATTACGAGTTGATCCTGGGCTGTAAAAATGATCCTGTTTTCGGCCCGGTCCTCCTGTTCGGGATGGGCGGTATCATGACCGAGATCCTCAAAGATCAGGCCATTGCCTTTCCCCCGTTGAATCGATTGCTGGCCCGACGGCTCATGGAAAGCACCCGGGTGTATCAACTGCTCAAGGGGTATCGCAACAGGCCCCGGGCGGATCTCGATAAACTGGAAGAGATCCTGATCAGCCTCTCCCAACTGGTTGTTGATTTTCCTGAAATTTCAGAATTGGATATCAACCCCCTCATCTTGGTGGGAAGCAACCCCTGCGCCGTGGATGCTCGCGTTATTCTGAAGCCTTCTAAGATAAAATCACCTCTCCATCTGGTCATCAGCCCCTACCCGGCACAATATGAGATGCCTGCGATCACCCAGGGAGGCGTTCAAATTTTTATCCGACCCATTAAACCGGAAGACGAACCGTTGCTGGCCGATTTTTTCAAAACCCTATCCCCCAAGAGCATTTACATGCGCTTTTTCAGCCCCATGAAATCCATCCCCCACGCCATGATGGCGCGGTTCACGCAGATTGATTACGACCGGGATATGGCCCTGGTGGCCATGCGTCAAGACCAGGGCAGGGAAGAAATCCTGGGGGTCGCCCGCCTCATGAGCAAGCCCGGCGGCATTGAACCGGAATTTTCCGTGGTGGTCAGCGACATGTGGCAGGGAAAAGGCATGGGTGCAACCCTGATGGAGCAATTGATGGCCATTGCCGAGGAGAAAGGTATGACGTCCGTCTGGGGGTTGATTTTGGCTGAAAATACCCATATGCTGAGTTTGGCCCGAAAGTTTGATGCCACCGTGCAAAGCGCTTCGGGAAATCAATATGTACTTAGAATTGACTTGAAGCGTCACCCCGCTGCAAAGTTATGAAATGTAAGATATTTTTGAGGTTTCAATCGATTATGGAAAAGCGTGAAAAGGAATTCTTAAACCTTATCGGGGATGTACCGATTGGACTGTATGAATTTGATATCGTCGGAAACAAATTTGCATATGTGAACAACGCCCTGTGCGAGCATACAGGTTATACCAGAGAAGAATTATTGAATATGAGCCCTTCGGAAATTTTGTCGGAACAAAGCAAACCCATTTTTATGGAAAGGATGTCCAAGCTGTTGGCCAATGAAACCCTTCCCCCAAAAAATCCGTATGAAATCATAACCAAACACGGCCAAACAATATATGTGCTAAATAGTATTCGACTAAATCGGGGGAAAAACGGCGCTCCAGTGAGAACCGAAGGCGTGCTTATCAATATTTCAAGAGAAAGCATATTAAGGGACGCCCTGATAAAGAGGGAAGACGAATACCGGTTGCTTGTTGAAAATCAAACCGATTTGGTTGTAAAGGCCGATGCGGAAGGAAGGTTGTTATTCGTCAGCCCGTCGTACTGCGAAACATTCGTTAAGACCGAAGATCAACTGATCGGACAGAAGTTCATGCCGCTGGTCCATGAAGATGACCGGGAAACAACGATTAAAGAAATGGAGAAACTCTACCGCCCTCCCCACACCTGTTACGTCGAGCAGCGCGCCCGGACCAAGGATGGTTGGCGTTGGCTGGCTTGGGCCGACAAAGCCGTCCTTGATGAAGAAAGAAGGGTAATTGCCATCGTCGGTGTTGGGAGGGACATTACCAAACGCAAACAGGCAGAGGAACAACTGCAGCGATCAGAACACCAGATGAGAATCAAAAATCAGATTGCCAATCTTTTTCTGACGCGCCCCGACGAGGAAATTTACGGAGAAGTACTACAGGTCCTTTTAAAGGTGTTTGATAGCGATTATGGACTTTTCGGATACATCGCTGAAGATGGAATCCTTGCCCTTTCTTCCCTGACCGACGACATATGGGACAGATGCGAGGTTGCCGGAAAGAACATCTTTTTCCCCTACGAG
>CAYPQJ010000100.1:0-14979 GCA_964412835.1 uncultured Desulfobacteraceae bacterium
AAGCTCCTCTGCGCCGATGGTACTGCGTGGGAGACTGCGTGGGAGAGTAGGTCGCCGCCGAAATTTATTTTAAAAAGCCCTTCATCTTATGATGTGGGGCTTTTTTTATGGGTCAAATGAATAAAGATCTCATAAGTAAAAAGCGAGAATTGACTTTTTTTGAGATGCCTTGTATCAAAATGATAACAGAATTCCCCAAAACCCTGTCTGAATTCATCGTCTGAAAAAACTCCAAGCGTTAGGAATCCAAAAAGCTCTGGTAAAATCGCATATGAATCTGATATGTTAGGGGTAAAGTTTGAGAAAACCTGGTAGCGTGCTTTAGAAATGGAATTTTCTGGTTTGATTCTTGCTTTGAAAATGCCAATAACCAAAAGTATATTGCGGCGCAAGAAACAGGGAGAAGGGAATGAAAAATACGAAATGGCTTTTGGGCTTAATGATAGTTGCATTTTCCTTTTTCGGTTTGGAAATCGTAGCAAGTGCAACATATATATCGCTCGTTCCGCTTAATGATACAACAGTTGAACAAGTTCAGACTGGATATTCCGGAACGAGCACGGAAAATCTGCAGGATTGGTTTTTGCGAAATAATATTACCAATACGGACGGTTCAGCTGTTAATCCGGTTGGGAACCAGCTTCAGGACGAGCTCTTTTACACGACGGATGGTGGTCTCATTGATGTTGAATACTTGGGAATCGGGTATGCCAGTTATCATTCTCCCTTTGGTGTTTTCAGCTATTCTGGGAATCCGAGCAGCGGTTACGATGCTTCAGCAATGAGTTATTTCAGTCCGCTTTTTGTGCAAAACGTGGCTTCGCCCAATACTTCGTATAGTTTCACCGTCAATGCTGGTACCTATTTTGGTTTCTATCTCGATTCCAATAACAGCGGCACGAAGTTATCGACACTGAACGCCAGCAATAGCGATGGAGTGGATCATGCTCTGATTTTTGAGACAAACAAGGGATACACCGTTGCCTTTGAAGACATCGTTGGCGGTGGCGATAGGGACTACGAAGATTTGGTCGTCAACGTCAAAGGCGGTGGTGCAGCTGTACCCGAACCGGCTACCATAATTCTGTTGGCAACGGGATTGCTCGGTATGGCTGGTTTTCGAAAGAAGTTCAAGGGCCAATAACAAACAATCATTCATATGAAATTTGAAAACCAGCTTCACGTAGTACTCATTCGTCACGGAGAGACGGAAGGGAATGTCAGGGGAATTGTTCAAGGACAATCTGATACCCCTTTAACGGAGAAGGGAATATTATCCACCCTGAGAAAAGCGGAAAAAATCAGGGAACTTTCTTTCGATGCTGTTTTCTGCAGTGATCTTTCAAGGACGGTGGAAACCCTTAAACTGATACAGGGGAAAATTAAGGGGTTGCCTGATCCTGTCCATACGCGGGAACTTCGAGAGATCGATTTTGGTGACCTCACCGGGCGGCTGAAAAAGGAAATCATGCCCACTATTTTGGAGCACAAACAAGCGCCTGATGTTCCTTACCCCGACGGAGAATCCGGTGGAGCGTTTATCGCCCGTGTAAAAGGCTTCTTTAAAATGCTGATGGATCGTCATGAAAAGGGGCAGATCCTTATTATCACCCATTTCGGGGTCATGGAAACAGCGGCCCGCCAGTTCACCGGGCCGCCGTCATACGAAAACATTCATATCGGCCCCGATGATGTGTGGCGCATGACCTTTGCGCACGATTGGTCGGCAACCCGGGAAGTGCTTTGACCTGGAAGGGCAGGGGGAGGGCGTTTCAGATGGCCCGGGCCAGTCGGATCCCCGTTCCCAGCGCTTCCTGATTCATTGTCATGAAATCCGGGGCTATTTTTTCTTTCAATACGGCTAGAATCGAATCCGGTTTAACCAGATCGGTCAACTCAATTAGTGCGCCAAGCATGCAGATATTGAAAACAATGGGTTTTCCGATTTTCTCCATTACGGTCTGATACATCTCCAGCTCTACCTGCCTTGCGTCCACGTTGTAATTAATTTTAACATATTTTTTGTCCGTGAGCATGAGACCGCCGGGTCTAACGATGCCGGCATTTTTATTATAAGCCACCTGGGTCAGGCAGATCAGAATATGGGGATTGATGACCTTGGGATGGTGGATGGGTGCTTCTGAAATAATAATATCAGCGCGGGTGGCGCCGCCGCGAGCCTCCGGGCCATAACTTTGCGTCTGTACCGCGTTCAGATTTTCATACAGGGCGGCTGCTTCAGCAAGGATAATGGCCGCCGTGATAACCCCCTGACCGCCGGAACCGCTGAACACAATGCGTTTATTCATGATGTTTTCCTTTGCGGTTGCCTCTGTTTTTCTGCGCTTTTTCCTGAAGTTCAACTATGAGGGTCTGGTAAGTTTCCACGTATTCGGGTTGAATTTCCTGTACAAAAATGCCCCGTTCCATCAGTTCCGGGTCCGCTTCCGCTTTTTTTGAACCCAATTTAACGGTTTTTTCCTGGAAGGTTTCCATGATTTCCACCGCACCGCCCATTTTGTTTTTCCGCCCGTAGTACGTGGGGCATTGACTCATGATCTCCACCACTGAAAACCCTTTGTGCAAAATGGCTGCTTTCATGATGTCGATCATTTCTTTTACGTGATAGGTGGTGGTCCTGGCCACAAAAGTGGCGCCGGCACCCCTGGCCAGGGCCACAACGTCAAAAGGTTTGGAATCGGTGCCATAAACGGCGGTGGTAGCCTTTTTACCCGTTGGCGTGAGAGGGGAGTACTGCCCGCCTGTCATCCCATAGATACTGTTGTTCATGATGATGGCTGTCAGATCCACATTCCGTCTGGCTGCATGGATCAGGTGATTGCCGCCGATGGCCAGTGCGTCCCCGTCTCCCATGGGAACGATCACATTCAGTTCGGGTTGACCCATTTTAACCCCCATGGCGAACGCCAGGGCCCGGCCATGAATGGTGTGCATGGTATGAAAGTCGAGATACCCCGGCATACGGGAGGAGCATCCGATGCCGGAAACCACCACAATATCGTTTTTTTTCAAATTCAACTGGTCAATGGCCCGGATCATATTGCCCATGATAATGCCGTGCCCGCAGCCGGCGCACCAGATGTGCGGTAGAAAACGTTCCCGCATGTAATCTTTGACCGCCATCTTATACTCCTTTTCCTCGAATCATGTTCAGGACGTTCAAGATGTCTGCCGGCGAAATGGATGCACCGTCAAACCGGTTGGCAAGGTAGACCCTTTCAGGCCGGATGACGGCCTTTCGCACTTCCTGGCAGATTTGTCCCATGTTCATTTCCACCACCAGCACATGGGTCCTTCCCTTGCACATGCGTCGGACCAGCTGCCGCGGAAAGGGCCAGAGGGTTTGGAGTTCCAGTAGCCCGACTTTCAGCCCCCGCTGCCTGCGCTGCTCCACCATGTGCAGGGCGGTTCTGGCAGCGCTGCCAAAGGAAATGAGCAATATCTCAGCGTCTTCGGTATAATGCTCTTTATATCGGGCCAGCAGATCGGCCTTGTTTTCAATTTTATCCACCAGGTGATGCAGAAGATCATAGGCCACTTTGGGATCGTTTGACGGAAAACCCCACATGTCATGAACCAGCCCTGTGACGTTATATCGATGGACACCACCGAAATCGCTCATGGGGAGCCTGCCGTCTTCCCGGGTCAGATAGGGATGAAAATTGGTCCCTTCGGGAACGGAAGTGCGAAGCCTCTCCACCACGTTGATTTCACCGCGTTCGGGCATTTTGACTTTTTCACGCATGTGTGCCACCACTTCGTCGAAGAGCAGGATAACCGGTGTGCGATAGGTTTCAGCCAGGTTGAAGGCCTCTACGGTCATCAGGAAAACATCCTGAAGGTTGGATGCGGTAAGGGTTATGATGGAATGATCCCCATGGGTTCCCCACCTAGCCTGCATCACATCGCCCTGGGCAACGCCCGTGGGCAACCCCGTGCTGGGTCCCCCTCTCTGCACGTTGACCACAACGGATGGCACTTCGGCCATAACCGCATAACCGATGGCTTCCTGTTTGAGGGAAAACCCGGGCCCGCTGGTGGCTGTCATGACCTTGAGTCCCGTAAGGGATGCACCGATGATGGCGCACATGGAGGATATTTCGTCTTCCATCTGAATGAATTTCCGGCCCAGCTTGGGCAGCTTTTCAGAGAGAATTTCGGCAATCTCTGTGGAAGGGGTGATGGGATAGCCCGCAAAGAACTGGAGTCCCGCATAGAGCGCCCCTTGGGCAATGGCCTCATTGCCTTGAATAAATGTTGTACCGGATTTCACGATTTATTTTCCTCCAGTTCAATGGCCATGTCAGGGCATCTCAGTTCACAGAGCCCGCAATTGATGCATTTTTCAGGGTAAGCCCAGCAGGCCTTGTCCTGATCATCCAGTACCAGAACTTCCTTGGGGCAGAACGCCACACAGATGCCGCATCCCTTGCACCAGTCCCTGTTGATGACAACGCGTTTTTTCAGTTCCATGTCATGTCTTTCCACAGTATTTTTTCTATTCTTTGAAATATTTCGGGTAAAGTTTTTTGGCGCAATCCGGGCAGATGCTGTGGCTGAAGTCCGCTTCGGAATGATCCCGAATATAGGTTTCGATCTGGTTCCAGTATCCCGTATCATCCCGTATTTTTTTGCAGGATGCACAGATGGGCAGCAGGCCGCTCAAGGCTTTGACTTCGGAAAGCGCGCGCAGAAGTCGGTCGTGTTCCGCCTGAAGTGCGCGTTCAGCTTCGAGACGTTCCGTGATGTCCGTGAGGATGATTAAATGGGTTGGCTTTTCGCCGGTTATGGGCAGGAAACCCAGGGTGATCAGTCTCCCGTTGAGGGCAAAGGGTCCGATTTTTTCACCGGTCTGTGGATGGTCATTTTTTTTCTTGTGTTGTTTTTGTATTTGCTGTCGGTCTTCCGGACCGAAGAGGTCTTCAAAACTGGTTCCCATGAGTTTTTCAAGGGGAAGTTTCAGCAGAGGAAGGGCGGCCGAATTGGTGTAGATAATCCGTCCTTCACGGGTGATTTCCACAAGGCCTTCCGACATCCTTTCCAGCACGACCTCGAAATGTTGTTTAACGGCGAGCAGTTCCCGGGTGACCCCTCGGGAATGAATGTCCTCATGGCCGATGGGTTTTTCATCGGGCTTCTGGAAAGCGCCATGCTCCGAAAGTTCAAGGGCCGAGAGAATATGCGGCTTCATCAAATTGAAGGGGCCTTTTGCAATACACAGGGTCGCACCAATATCTTTGACATTCAAACTTTCTTCGGCAGCTGTTGCGGAAAGAATGATGACGGGCGTATGCTTGAATCGGTCCATTTGGCGGACGATGCGGCATAAGGTTCGTCCATCGATATTGGGCATTATCAGGTCCAGGAACATGATATCGGGGGTATGCGTTTTGAGGACATCAAGCGCTGAGAGGCCGTCTTCAGCGGTGATGACGTCATAGCCTTCTTTGGTCATGAGGTTGGCCATGTATTTCAACATAACGGGGTTGTTGTCAACGCTCAGTACTTTTTTCATGTCAACTCCATTTTTCAACGATGTTAAGCACAACCGCTTTGTTGATCGGTTTTACCACATAGTCATCCATGCCGGCCGCCAGACACTTCCCACGGTCTCCGTCCATGACCTGACCGGTCATGGCCACAATGGGAACTTTCGGCACGTCATTTTCCGTTTCAAATGCCCTGATGGCCCGGGTGCTTTCCATGCCATCCATTTCAGGCATTTGAATATCCATGAAGATCAGGTCGATTTTTTCAGGTGTGCCGCTGTACTTGTGAAAAGCCTCTTTGCCGTTTCCCGCGATCTCGACCTTGTGCCCGGCTTTGGTGAACATTTTTTCGGCAAGCTTCTGGTTTACCAAGTTGTCCTCCGCCATGAGGATACGCAGTTGTCTTTTTTCATCAGGTGGGGCAGACGGTTTGGAGACGCTCGGTTTTGCCGAGACGGTGTTATCAATGGGGACTTCGCTGGTCAGGGGAAATGTCAGGGTAAAACAGGTGCCTTTCCCTGTTTCGCTTTCCACTTCGATGGGAACCCCATGTTTTTCAAGGATCTCTTTGACAATACTCATCCCGAGACCTGTCCCCACTTCGCCGCTGGTACCGCTCTGGGAGGTGCTGGTAAACTGATCAAATAGAAACGGTATTTTGTCTTCGGGAATACCGATCCCGGTATCCACCACGCTGACCTGAACTTTACCTTGGGTGCAGGATTCAATGGTGAGATGGATGGTGCCATTGTCAGGGGTGAATTTGATGGCGTTGGATAAGAGATTATTAAACATCCGCCCCAGACCGCTGGTGTTTCCCATAATAACGGCCCCTTCACATTGGTTCTGAAACCGTATGGTCTGGGATTTTCCGGCGGCCATCTGCCCCAGCGAATTAACGCTCGTTTGAATGACCTGGTGTAAGGCGATGGGGTCCATTTTCAGCTCAGTCTGCTCCGCCTTGGCTTTGCTGAGATCGAGGATGTCATTGATGAGACCCAGCAGCACATTTCCGGAAGTCTTAATATGGGTTAGGCCTTCACGGTCTTCGGATTCCAGATATTCTTTTTCAAGCAGCATGTCCGCAAATCCCAGAATTCCGTTCAGCGGTGAGCGCAGATCGTGAGAGCAGACTGCCAGCAGGTTGTCTTTCATGCGGTTGAGGTCCGTGAGTTCATGAACCATCTTGCGGAGATTCTTGTTTAGCCGGTGCCGCTCCAGGTGGACGGTGATGCGTGCCAGCAACTCCTCCTTGGCAAAAGGTTTCACCAGGTGGTCCGTGGCGCCTGCCTTAAAGACTTCCAGCAATTCGGACTCGTCGGCACTGGCGGTGAGAAAAATCACGGGAAGATCGGTCAGGTTCAGTTCTCCGCGAATGTTTCGGGCCAGTTGGCAGCCATCCATCCGAGGCATGTTCAGGTCGGTAATGACCATATCGATTTCACTGGTCTGTCGGCGCAATATATCAAGGGCTTCCTGGCCGTCTTCCGCCTGGATAATCGTCAGGCCCTCGCGCCTCAGGTATTCGGTCACGATGTGACGCGCCACACCGCTGTCATCCACCACCAGAGCGGTCATTCCCTGAACCAGTTGCGCCGGTTGCAGAACCTTATCGACCGCCAAGAGTATGGCGCCTTCAGGAAAGGGTTTGCTGATAAAATCGGCCGCCCCCAGTTGAAATCCTCTTTTTCGGTCGTCCATGGTATCGTTTCCCGTTACGAAAATCACGGGCATCCGGTTGTCCGGACAGTGCGAAAAAAAACGGGAATACCGTTCCCCCCGGAGTTTTCGGCAGGTGTCAAACCCGTTCATCTTGGGCATTTCGATATCCAGCGTGATCAGATCGGGGGGTGATGGGGCGGCCAGTTTGGTAAGTCCCTCGAGGCCGTTTTGGGCTTCAGCCACTTCGTACCCGCCGCCCTCCAGCTCTTTGCGAATGGTCTGGCGAATCATCCGGCTGTCGTCGACCACCAGGATTTTCATGGGTTGATCCATGGGTTGTGTACTCCCTGGGATTAACTGTTATTGGTTTACATTATTTCAGCTGGTAAAACACCGAGCGCAGATAACGCCTGGGTTCATACCGGGGGTCCACATTGATCAGGGATTCGGTGGCGCCGATAAGCAGATAAGCATCCTTTTCCATGACCCTGGATATATTGCCGAAGAGTTTTTTCCGATCTGTCATATTGAAATAAACCCCCACATTTCTGCAAAAAACAATGTCAAATTTGCCCAAACCGTCAAAAGGGACCATCAGGTTCATTTTTTTAAAGGCAACCATGGCCCGGATATCATCGTTGATTTTCCAGGCACTGCCATTGAATGTAAAGTATTTCTTCAGCATCTCTTCCGACAAACCCCGTTTGATTTCAAACTGGTTATACTCACCTCGGCTGGCGCGGGCTATGGCGGTGTTGGAAAGATCGGTGCCCAGCAGTTGTATTCGGTACCCGCTCAGGTCCTGCAGCAGTTCTTTTAATACAATTGCAACGCTGTAGATCTCCTGCCCGGTGGAGCACGCCGCGCTCCAGATGCGGATCGGGGTCGGGAAAAACCCTGAAGATGCAGCCCTTCTCGCATCAATGAGGTCTGGAATAATTTTGTGCTGAAGCAGTTCAAATGGCTTTTTGTCCCTGAAAAAAAACGTTTCGTTTGTGGAAATCCGGTCGATGATTTTTTGTCTGAGGGTTTCTCCTTGAAGGTGTCTTGCCTTATCATAGAGTTCGGCGAAACAGGTGCAGTGCTCTTGCTCAAGCAGCGAGGCCATTCGGGTTTCCAGAAGATAGGCCTTGCTCCTGTCAAGATGGATTCCGGATAGCTCCTGTATGTATTGACAAAACAAGTCATGTTCTTCCTGCTTAATCTTTATCATTCACATTTTGCCGAGAAACGGTTTTGGTCAGGCGACAAAAAAGCATTTCAACTATTAATTTTAAGGCCTCTTGGGATCGTCCGGCGAATTTGCCCCGCCATATGATCCAGGGGGATCACCACGTCAACAATACCCATCTCAATCGGCTTTTTGGCCATGCCGTATACCACGCTGCTGGCTTCGTCCTGAGCAATGATGAAGGCGCCTTTTTTCTTCATTTGCTCCAAGCCCCTGGTGCCGTCGGAGCCCATGCCGGTCATGATAACCCCTGTGGCGTTGCCACCGAAATGTTCGGCCACCGACCTGAAAAGATAATCGGCCGATGGTGCGCAGCCATTTTCCGGCGGATCGTTGGTGATGCGAATGATCTTGGCATTCTTAAATACGTCGCTGGCCACCCTCATCTGTTTGCCCCCCTGCGCGATATAGGCCGTGTCAGGCACAATTTTTTCCCCATCAACAGCTTCTTTCACCGTAATGGCACAACGGCGATCTAGATTCCTGGCCAGGGATTCTGTGAATACGGGCGGCATATGCTGGGCAATCAGCAGGGGAACCCCGAGGTCGGCGGGCAATTCCGATAGAAAATGGGCCAGGGCCACGGGCCCTCCGGTGGAAATACCGACGGCCACGACTTTTGACTTGGGGAGCAGGTGAACGGAAGAAAGCCTTTTTGCTCCGTCGGTGCTTCCCTCGGAAACCTTTGGGGCTGTAGTTAACCCCTGATGTGCATTTTTGTACTTACCCTTTAAGATCTTTCGCACTTCATTGAGCCGGACAAATGCCTTGATCATGGGCGCAATGGTTCTTTTGAGTTCGGTCCGGTTTTCCTGAAGGCTCTTGTCCCGGGGCTTCGGGACGAAATCAAAAGCACCCAGTTCCAGGGCCTTCATGGTCATTTCGCTGCCTTCCCGAGTGTACGCGCTGAGCATGATGGCGCCTACGGTCGGTGCATCGGTTGCCATTTTTCGAAGTACCGACAGGCCGTCCATCTCAGGCATCTCAATATCCAGGGTCAGCAGGTCCGGTTTTAGTTCTGCAATTCTTTTCATGGCGATTTTGCCGTTGTGGGCGCTGCCCACCACCACCACACCCGGCAGTTCGCTCAGTACATCGGTGACCACTTTGCGATACAGGACGGTATCATCAACCACCAGCACGCGAAGGTCTGTTTCGTTTTTCATGGGTTCCTTTCGGGGTATAAGCCTTTATTCCAGCACTTTTTCGATATCCAGAATCCCGATCAGCAGATCGTCGGTTTTGATGACGCCGTGAAAAAAATCGCCCTGTATGCCGTTCATGTTGGCGGGGGGGGCTTCCACCTCATCGACATTTACCCGAACCACCTCGCTGATTTCCTCTACCACCAGGCCGATATGTTCACCCGCGGAACGGACGATAATGTTCCGGCCCTTTCTGCTTACGCGGGTTTCAGGCAAGCCCAGCTTGTATCCCAGATCAATGACCGTAACGATCTGGCCGCGAAGGTTCAATATGCCCCGCACATAAGCGGGTGCGCCCGGTACCGGCGTCAAAACCAGAAGTTTGTTGATTTCCTGGATTTTCAGAAGATCAATGCCGTAGGCGGACTCACGAACGTAAAAGGTGGCAAGATCCAGACTCTTGATGTCCGTATTGTTCTGCCGGGATGGTTGCATGCTGGATAAATTCCTTTTCTCAGATCTTGAACCGTTCCGCCATGGTTTTTAATTGTTCCGCCAGCTGGCTGAGGTTTTCAGCGCTCAGGTTGACCTGGGAGCTGCTGTTGGACATTTCCCGTGCGGCTTCGTTGACACCGGCGATATCCCGGGCGATTTCTGATGCAACCGTGGAACTCTGGGCTACATTTTCCGTCACCTCTTGAATGCCCTGGGCGGCCTGTGCCACATTGCCGGCGATATCCCGGGTGGTGACGGACTGTTCTTCCACTGCCGTGGCAATAATGGACACGATTTCGTTCACTTCGTTGATCACTTTTGAAATCTGGTCGATCTGTTTGACGGTGCCGTCGGTGGAATTCTGAATGCCCTCTATCTTTTGCTTGATCTCATCGGTGGCGCCGGCCGTCTGTTTGGCCAGCTCCTTGATTTCATTGGCCACAACGGCGAACCCTTTACCCGCATCCCCGGCCCGGGCCGCCTCAATGGTGGCGTTTAAGGCCAGGAGGTTGGTTTGCTCTGAAATCTCCGTAATGGATTCCGTCACTTTGCCGATTTCCCGGGCGGCTTTGCCCAATTCATCCACCGTTTCAGAAGCATTTTGGGCTTCGGAGACCGCTTTTTCCGTAATTTTCGCCGCTTTTTCCGTGTTCTGTGCGATTTCACTGATGGTTGCCGTCATCTCCTCGGAGGCCGTGGCCACCATGTTGACGTTTGTGGAGGCCTGCTCCGTAGCGGCCGCTACGGAGCTCATATTGGCACTCATCTCTTCTGCGGCGGTGGAGACCGTATTGGATTTTTCCGAGGTTTGCTCGGCGCCGGATGACATCTGGTGGGAGATGGCACTCAGTTCCGTGGAGGAGCTGGAAAGGGTGTCCACCCCGGCGGTAAGGTCCCGGATCATCTTCCCCAGGCTTGAAACCATGTTATTCAGCGCCTTGGCCAAAACACCGATTTCATCTTTCTGGTCAATATCGATGGTTTCCCGGAAATCGCCTTCAGACATTTTTCCGGCGAATACCGTCCCTTTCTGGATGGGGCGTGTAATGGAGATGCTCAGGTAAATCCCCAGGGCCAGGGCTGCTATAAACCCCACAATCATGCCCAATACCGCCGTCATTTTGGCGTTCGCGGAATCGGACCGGGCCAGTTTTTCCTGCTCGGCCACCACTCCTTCGTTGACGGCAATAATATCTTCAAGGAGCCTGTCGGCGAGTTCATGTTTTTCCAGGGATGTGACCATGGCGTGATGGGTCATCTGGTTGAAAATTTTTTCGGCTTTGGTGGTTTCATCCCGCATTGCCTCAAGATGAGCGATTATTGCCTTTCCAGCGGGAGCCATTTTCCCCTCAAAAAGAGCACGGCCCTCATTCGTATCGCCCTGCTCCACCAGCGCCCTGATTTTTCCAACAGCTTCATGAAATTTATCGTGATAGTCCAGGATTCCTTTTATGGATGTTAATAATTCCGCGTTTTTTGTTTTAAACGTGGACTCCCATTTTCCGAAAGGGCACGATTTAACGCTGTCTCCACCGCTGAAAGTTTTCCCGGTGAGGATCATGGAAAGGGTTTTTTCTAAGAGTCGGTAGTGATCGCCTCTGAAACTTTCTATCTTTGCCCGCAGGGCCATGGGGTTCATTATGTCTGTCTTATCCAGGTTGGTACAAAGTTGGAAAAAGGCATTATTGCCTTTTTTGACCTCCTGCCAGGCCGCGACAAATTCTTTCCACAGTCGGGCTTCTTCCTGGGTTTGGGGCAGGGATTTATAGATATCCCATGCGATCTTGTAGCGCTTCTGCGCTTCTGAAAATTCCTTGTAAAGCTGTTTTCGGGCTTCCATGTCCAGGTTGGGATCCAGGAGCGTCCGTTGGGCCTTGGTCATGTCCTCCATCTGCCAACTCATGACGAGCAGGCTCTTGATGCTGGGCAGGCGTATTTTACTGATTTCCACCAGATTGCCGTCAAGGTTGTTGATGCTGCTCCACCCCACAAAGCCTATGACGAGTGTGATCAACGCCACAATGGAAAAGCCACCGATTAGTTTTGCCATCAGTTTCACATTTTTCATCCTCGTAACCTCCATGTTGGGCAACCGTGAATGGTTGCCTTCTGCTTTCCCAGATTCAAATTTTAAATTTCTCCCATGAAGCGGTCGATGCTTTCAATGAGTTTTTCCCGATCCAGCTTGATCTGATAGTCGTCAATCCCCACTTTTCGGCCTCTGGCAATATCATCGTCTTCCGCCAAAGTGGTCAGTGCAATCACCGGGAGGTGCCTATACCGTTCATCGGATTTTATTTTCTCTGCCAGGCCAAACCCATCCAGGTTGGGCATTTCAAGATCCGTCACCACCAGGGATATGGCAGGCCCATGTTTTTCCAACAGGTTCCAGGCTTCAAGGCCGTCTTTGGCTTCAATCACCCTGTACCCTTTGTTTTCAATGAACCCTTTTACCTGGTCCCTGAAAAAATTGGAATCCTCGGCAATGAGGATTCTGGCGGAGGCCGTAGGTTTTTTTGCAGTTTTCTTTTCGTCAACAAACCAATTTGGGTTGAGCGTGGAAATAATGTCAAAGACATCCACCAGCAGGGTGGTCTGGCCGTCAATGACCACCGAACCCATGATTCCGGGCTGTTTCAGCGCTTTTTCATCCAGTCTTTCCGTGCTTTCAATGGCATCCACCGGGCCCGTGGTCAGAAGACCGATTTCTCTTCCCGCCAGCATGAAGACCAGGACCAGCATATGGCTTTTTTCCCCCAGGGGTTTGACGGAGGCCACCTGATCGATGGTAAACAGCAGCAGGTTGCCGCCCCGGTACTGCATCACTTTTTTGCCTCCCATCACTTCCACGTGGTCAGCGGTGATTTTTTCGATTCGAAGTACGTGGTTTAACGGAACGGCAAATTGTTCGTCATGACCGTTCCTGAAAACCAACAGGGATTGCCGGTCTTTGCCGACTTTCGATGCCGTCGCCTTTTCTTTGGCCAATTCTTTGGCTCGGGTGCTTTCGTGTACCGAAGAGAGTTCGGCCAGTTGTCCCAATTCCATCACGTCCAGGATCAGGGCCACCTTACCGTCCCCCATGATGGTGGCACCGGCGTACCCTTTTGTCTGTTTGAGATGTCGGCCAAGCGGGTGCACCACGATCTCTTCCGAGTCAAACAAAGCGTCCACAACCAGGCCGTACTTCATGTCGCCCGAGGATACCACGGCGATGTTGAGACCGCTGGTAACCCGGTAACGCCGATCGCTGTCGGATCGCGCCGGGTGATTTGAAATACCCTCATCCTGGTTTTCACCCAGTGACCCGAAAAGGGGGCTTTTTCTGGACCGTCGATCCGCAATACGCCTACGCCGGTCGGCCCGGGCTCTTTCGGAATCGGGATCCGCATAGGTCCGACCAATGCCCAGTACATCAGAGAGCCGCAGCAAGGGCAGGAGCCGGGACCGCAACCTCACCACTTCCGCGTCTCCCACGATCTCCACCCGTTTCCGCACCTGGTCGGCGGGCACCCGGATAAGTTCCACCAGGTTCACCTGCGGTACGGCGTACCGTTCATTTTCGGTGAGGATGATCTGGCTGGGGATAATGGCCAGGGTCAATGGGACCTTGATCCTGACGGTGGTTCCTTTTCCGGTTTCCGTATTCAGGTCGATCTGTCCCCCCAGGCGGTCCAGATTGGTTTTGACCACGTCCATGCCTACCCCTCGGCCTGAGATGTCCGTGAGCTTTTGGGCCATGGAAAACCCAGGCATAAAAATCAATTGGATTTTCTCATTTGGGGAAAGACTTTCCGATTGTTTCTGGGTGATGAAGCCTTTTTCCACTGCTTCAGCGGCCAGTTTTTCGCCATCCAGGCCCCGGCCGTCGTCGTCAATTTCAATGTTGACCTGGCCGGCCTCGTGAAATGCTTTGAGACGGATTCGGCCGATGGGGTGTTTCCCCGCTTTTTCCCGTTGGTCGGGGGGCTCGATGCCATGGTCGATGGCATTTCGCACCAGGTGGGTCAGCGGATCGCTGATGGCCTCAATGAGGGTCTTGTCCAGTTCCACATCTTTTCCCTCGATGATCAGCCCCACTTCTTTGCTCAGGCTTCTGGCCATATCCCGTGCCACCCTCGGAAACTTGTTGAACACATTCCCGATGGGCTGCATGCGCGTGCGCATGATGGCTTCCTGAAGTTCGGACGTAATATGGTCGATCCGTTTGCCCACCGCCTCTGAGCTATCCAGGTCTTTTCTGGAGAGGGACTGAAGCAGCTGGTTACGGCCCAGCACCAGTTCTCCGGCAAGGGTCATGAGGGAATCGAGCAACCCCACGTGCACGCGGAGGCTGGTTTCGGGAATGGATGTATGGACGTCGGCCGGCGCTGGGTTGGGTTGGGTTCCCGCTTTTATGGGGCTCGGTTCCGAGGGTTCGGTGCCAGTGGAGGGTGGTGGATGTTCAATGTGATTGTTTGTTGCAGGTTCTGCGGCTGGAATGCTGTGATCCTCGGCCCGGGCTTGAAGTGGATTGTCCGGAAGCAGAACCCGGCCGTCCTGGGAAACCTCATAGACATGGTTTGGGTCTATCTCGAACAGGTTTGCCACGTCCTCCGGATCGAGTACGCAGGCGAAAAGCATGGTCAAAGCGTGTGGCGGCTGGTTTTGGTCCACTTGGTGCGTTAACACGGTCCCATAGGATCGGGCTTCTTCCAGTATGCCATCACCCGGTTGTTCTTCATCTTGTGCATTATGGGTCAGGGGAATTTCCAGGAGATAGACTGATTTTCCCTCTTGTTTCATTTCCCTGATATGTTCCAGGTCAGCGGGGGAAGCGGTTAGCCCCGGGCGGCCGTCCGGAAATGAAAGGAAAACCGGTGTTACTGAGGGTTCTGAAGCTGTTTCCTGAATGGATGGTTCGGGATGATCCGTAATGGAAGATAGCGCTCCTACG